>DASPTT010000166.1:0-77241 GCA_035623275.1 Acidimicrobiales bacterium | reverse complement strand
CGTCGGCGCCCCGTTTCTCAACGATGCGCTCTACCAGGCTCTCGCCCACGTTGCGCACCGCCGCCAGGCCGAAGACGATGCGCCGGCGACCGTCCTCGCCCACCAGGGGCGTGAACTCCGCCGCCGAGCGGTTGACGTCGGGGACGAGCACCTCGATGCCCTGTGCCCGGCACTCGCCGAGGTAGACGGCGGTGCGGTCCTTGTCGTCCTTGACCGACGTCAGCAGCGCGGCGAGGTACTCCACCGGGCAGTGGGCCTTGAGCCACGCCGTCTGGTACGCGACGAGCCCGTAGCCGTAGGAGTGCGATTTGTTGAAGGCGTAGTCGGCGAAGGGCTCGATGATGTCGAAGAGCTTCGTCCCGAGCGTGTCTCCGTAGCCCTGCGCCACGCAACCGGCCACGAACTTCTCGCGCTCGGCCTGCATGACGGAGCGGATCTTCTTCCCCGCTGCCTTCCTGAGGTTGTCACTCTCCTCCAACGTGTAGCCCGCGAACCTCTGCGCGACCCGCATCACCGACTCCTGGTAGATCATGAGGCCGTAGGTGTCGGCCAAGATGGGCTCCAGGTCGGGGTGGAGGTACGTCACCGCTTGCCGGCCGTTCTTGCGGTCGGCGTAGTCCTTGTGCATGTTGGCCGCCATCGGCCCCGGGCGGTACAGCGCCACCAGGGCGGCGACGTCGTCGAACGACGTCGGGGCGAGCGAGCGCATGAGCGAGCGCATCGGCCCGCCCTCGAGCTGGAACACGCCGATCGAGTCGCCCTTGCGGAGCATGGCGAAGGTGGGCTCGTCGTCGAGGGGGATCGCGTCGATGTCGGGCCGCTCCCCGGTCGTGCGCTCGATCAGGTCGAGGGCCCGCTCGATGACCGACAGGTTCCGCAGCCCCAGGAAGTCCATCTTGAGCAGGCCGAGCTCCTCCACCCCGTGCATCTCGTACTGGGTGACGATGGGGGCGAGCGCGGGGTCGGTGCCGCTCTCGGGCTTGCGCTGGATGGGCAGGTACGTGGTGAGCGGGTCCTTGGTGATCACGACGGCGGCGGCATGGATGCCGTCCTGTCGGCGCAGTCCTTCGAGACCCTTGGCCACGTCGATGACCTGGCGGGCGACGTCGTCGGTGTCGTACATCTCGCGCAGCGACTGTGCGGCCACGTAGCCGTCCTCGTGACCTTCGACCTTGTCGAGGCAGGCCGCCAGCGGCGTGTCGCGTCCCATGATGAGCGGGGGCATCGCCTTTGCGATCCGGTCGCCCACGCCGTAGTCGTGCCCGAGGACCCGGGCGGCGTCGCGCACGGCGGCCCGAGCCTTGATCGTCGAGAAGGTGACGATCTGCGCTACCCGGTCGTCGCCATAGCGCTCGGCCGCGTAGCGGATCATCTCGCCCCGGTAGCGCTCGTCGAAGTCCATGTCGATGTCGGGCATCTGCTTGCGCCCGGGGTTGAGGAACCGCTCGAAGAGCAAGTCGTAGCGGATCGGGTCGAGGTCGACGATCTCCAGGCAGTACGCGACGCAGCATCCGGCGGCCGATCCCCGGCCCGGGCCGACGCGGATCCCGGTCGTGCGCGCGTGGCGGATCAGGTCCCACACCACGAGGAAATACGCCGAGAACCCCATGTTGGAGATGACGCCGAGCTCGTAGTCCAGTCGCGCCTGCACCGTGCCCGGCAGCGGCGCGCCGTAGCGGCCGCGCGCGCCCTCCAGCGCGAGGTGGCGCAGGTAGGCGTCCGCCCGCTGCTCGTAGGACACGCCGACGAACTCCCCGGGCACGGGGAATTCGGGCAGGGCGTTCACCCCGAACTCGATCTCGACGTGCGCCCGCTCGGCGACGAGGAGCGTGTTGTCACAGGCCTCGGGCAGCTCGGCGAAGACGGTGCGCATCTCGTCGGCCGACTTCAGGTAGTGCTCCTCGCCGTCGAACTTGAAGCGGTTGGGGTCGCTCAGGCGCGCCCCCGTCTGGACGCACAGCAGCGCGTCGTGGGCCACGGCGTCCTGGCGGTGGGTGTAGTGCGAGTCGTTGGTGGCCACGAGGGGCGCGTTGAGCCGCCGGGCGATGGACACCAGACCGGGGTTCGTCCGCCGCTGCTCGACGAGCCCGTGGTCCTGGAGCTCGACGAAGAGGTGCTCGGGGCCGAAGATGTCCTGGAGCCGGCCGGCGAGCTTGTAGGCGCGTTCGTCGTCGCCGGCGAGCAGGGCCTGGAGCACCACGCCGCCCAGGCATCCGGTAGTGGCGATCAATCCGGTGTGGTTCTGCTCGAGCATCTCCCAGTCGACGCGGGGCTTCATGTAGTAGCCCTGGAGGTACGCGTCCGACGACAGCCGCATGAGGTTGCGGTACCCCTCGGTCGACTCGGCCAGGAGCGTCAGGTGGTAGTAGAGCTTCTGACCCCCCTCCACGTCGCCGCCGGTGTCGTCGACCTTGCCGCGGCGCACGGGTCGCTCGTGGCGGGACTCGCCGGCCATGTAGGCCTCGGTGCCGATGATCGGGTTGATGCCCTTCGCTCGGCACAGGGCGAAGAAGTCGAGGACTCCGTACATGTTGCCGTGGTCGGTGATCGCCAGCGCCGGCTGGCCGTCGGCCGCCGCCGCGTCCACCAGCTCCGTCAGCCGGGCGGCGCCGTCGAGCATGGAGTACTCGGTGTGGGTGTGCAGGTGGGCGAACGATCGTGTGGCGGCCATGTCGCCGTCGCTTCTCCTCGGCGTGACGGATCTCTCGGTTGTCAGGCGCCGTCCCTGGTCAGCACCACCCGGCCCGTCCCCGGCCCCCCGTCGTCCACAGGGGTGTGGAGAACTACAGCCGTGTTGTTCGACGATACACCCGGGGGGTCAGAGGTACGTGCCCGGACGCGCCCCCGGGCTCTCGGGCTCCACCGCGGACGGCAAGCCCCGCTGACGCATCTCCTCGAGCTGGGCCCGGGCCGCCATCTGCTGGGCGAGCAGCGTCGCCTGGATGCCGTGGAAGAGCCCCTCGAGCCAGCCCACGAGCTGGGCCTGGGCGATGCGAAGCTCGGCGTCCGAGGGCGACGACGAGTCGAAGGGCAGGGCCATCCGGTCGAGCTCCTCGGCCAGGTCCGGGCTGAGCGCGCCGGCCAGCTCCCGGATGGACTGCTCGTAGATCTCGCGCAACCGGGTCCGGCTGGCCTCGTCGAGTGGGGCGCTGCGGACCTCGTCGAGCAGCTGCTTGACCATGGAGCCGATGCGCATGACCTTTGCCGGCTGCTCCACCGACTCCGACACGTCCTCGACCGCCTCCTCGGGCTCCGCCGGGCGGCCGCCGGGGATCACGAGGCCCGAGGGCCGCTCGCCGGGCTCGAGGAGCACAGCCTCCGTCTGCTCCGACGACGCCGGTCCCTCATGCTCCTCGTTCATGCCCCGATCCTTGCAAACACCGCGCTCCACGGCACCTCACGGCGCGCTCCACGGCACCTCACGGCGCGCTCCACGCGACGAACGGTACCCACATCTCGGTCGGGGTCAGCGAACCGTGCCGGGCGAGCAGGCGCGTCTCGCCCGTGTCGGCCGGGTCCAGGAAGGCGACTGGCGCGTGGGCCACCAGCGCGACGTCCCCGAGGCGGGCCTCGACGTGCGGGGGAAGCGGTCCGCCGAACCAGCCGGCGTCCACGATCTCCTCCCGGGCCAGGACCCAGGCCTCCTCCCCGTGGAGCTCGCACGCCGCGGCCACGACGTCCTCGCGGGCGCCGGGGCGGACGTGGAGCCAGCGGAAGCGCCCTTCCCCCGACAACATCGACACGCCCCGGAGCAGTTCGGGCCCGGGCAGGCGGGCCGCGGCGCCCACTTCGACCTGCCCGTGGTCGGACGTGACGGCCAGGGCGGACCCCGGGACGAGCGTGTCCAGGAGGTCCGCCACCAAGCGGTCGACGGTCCGCAGCTCCTCGGCGTAGTGCTCGCCGAGCCCGTACTCGTGCGCGACCTTGTCGAGGCCGTCGTAGTAGACGTAGACGAAGGACTCGCCCTCGCGAAGCAGTCGACGCGTCTCGACGACCAGTGTCGACGGCACCGACCAGCCCACCATCCTCGAGCCCGCGAGGTGCGCGGCCGAGAAGCCGGTCGACGCGAACTCCCGGCGAGTCACCGCCGGCACCCGCCGGCCCCCGAACGCGGGGATGGCCTGGAAGCGGTCCGCCGGCACGCGCCGGCGCAGGTCGCCGCTCTCGCTGCGCCACCGCAGCACGTTCATGACCTCGCGTCCGTCCGCAGGTGCGCCGGGCACGTCCAGGGCCATCCGGTACCCGATCACCCCGTGCGCCGCCGGCGGCGTCCCCGTGGCCAATGACGTGAGCGCGGTCGCGGTGGTGCTGGGGGCGACGGACGTGATCGGGCCGCCCGTGCCCGAGGCGAGCGTGGGCACGCCCGCCGCGGACGCCTGCAGATACTCCCAGCCGAACCCGTCGAGGACGAGGAGGACCACCTGGCGCGCGCCGCGCACGGGCGCCGGGACCCACGGCGGGGTCTCGCCGTGCCGGGCCAGCAGTGCGGGGACCACGGCGTCGAGGCAGTCCTCGCCGTAGTGGGGCAGCACCGGCTGCGGCGAGCGGTCCCCTCCGGCGGGGGCGGCCCCGACGGCGGGCGCGAGGTCGGTACGCGGCATCGCGGCACACTACCCACCTGCACCGGCCACCCGCACCGGCCACCGGCGCCGGTCGGCGGTTGCCGGAAGCCCCCCGGGTAGCATCGGACCGTGAAGGTCTCCACCCGCGGCGACTACGCCAGTCGTGCCCTGCTGTCCCTGGCGCTGCACGCCGACGACCAGTCGCCGACGTCGGTCCGGGACATCGCGGAGCGCACCGGGCTGCCCCAGCCCTACCTGGAGCAGATCCTCCTGGCCCTGAAGGGCGCCGGGCTCGTGCGATCCAAGCGCGGCGTGGGCGGCGGCTACGTGCTGGCACGGCGCCCCGAGGAGATCACGCTGGCGCAGATCGTGAGCGCGGTGGACGGGCCCATCGTGGCGGGCGACTTCGGCCAGCCCCACGAGAACGGCGCGTGCGAGCACGAGGGCCAGTGCGTGCTGCTGGTCGTGTGGGCCGAGGTCGGCGCCCACATGCGGGAGCACCTCGGTTCCTTCACCCTGGCCGACATGGTCCAGCGCGCCCGCGGGAATACGGTGCCCGCGCCGTCGCTTCACTGAGGGGCACCGATGGGCGCCCTGCGGGCGGTGGCCGTCGCCGCAGGTGTCGTCATCGTCCTCTACGACCTGACCGACCTGGTACGCGCCCTCATCGTGCCCCGCCCCTACACCGGCGGGATCGTGGCGCTGACCACCCGGGCCCTCCGGCGCCTCGGCGAGCGCATCGCCATGTCCCGGCGGGACTACGAGACCCGCGACCGGGCGCTGGCGGTCGTGGAACCGGTGATCATGGTGGTGCGCCTCGGGCTGTGGGTCGCCATCGGTTTCCTCGGATTCGCCCTGCTGCTGTGGGGCGTGGGCCATCGCCCGTTCGTCCATGCGCTCGTCGAGAGCGGCTCCTCGCTCACGACGCTCGGGTTCGCCAACGAGCCCGGGACGGTCTCCGCTGCCGTGTCGTTCCTGGCGGCGGCGTTCGGCCTCGTGGTGATCGCGCTCCAGATCGCGTACCTGCCGGCGCTCTACGAGGCCTTCAACCGCCGGGAGGTGCTCGTCACCATGCTCGAGAGCCGCGCGGGGACGCCGGCATGGGGTCCCGAGCTCCTGGCCCGCCACTACCTGGTCGGGATCGAGGGGAACCTTGCCGAGTTGTACTCGGAGTGGGAGCGGTGGTCGGCGGACGTCGCCGAGAGCCACACGACATATCCGATCCTCTTGCGCCTGCGCTCGCCCCACGCCACCAACTCCTGGGTCGTGGCCCTCGTGTCCGTGCTCGACTCCGCTGCGCTGTACCTGGCGCTGTGCCCGCGGCTCGCGCCCGCCGAGGCGCGCCTGTGCGTCCGCATGGGCTTCACGTGCCTGCGTGACATCGCCCGCGTGATCCGCATCCCCTTCGACCCCGACCCGCGGCCCGACGCCCCCATCGAGCTCGGCTACGACGATTTCCTCGACGCGGTCCGGCGGCTCGAGCGCGCCGGCGTGCCCCTGGAGCGGACGCCGGAAGCGGCGTGGCCGGAGTTCCGGGGCTGGCGCGTCAACTACGAGTCGGTCGCCTATGCCCTTGCCGACCTGGTCTACGCCACGGCTGCCCCGTGGACGGGTCCGCGCACGGCGCATGTCGAGGCCGTCGTGTCGCCCCTTCGACCCACGCACCGCAGTCCCGAGCAGCCCGAGGGCGATCCGGTCGCCCGCGCCTGACGCCGGCGCCCGCGGACGCGCCCGCGCCGCTACAGCGGCTCGTCGGTGTCGTTCCAGCGCTCGAGCACCGCGGTGTCGCGCTCGTGGCCGAGGATGCTGATCGACGCGGGATCCAGCGCCAGACGGGCACCGGACGCGCCGTCGAGGCCGATCCAACGGGCCGCCACCACCCGCAGGAGATGGCCGTGGGCGAAGAGCAGGACGTCGCCGGCCGCTGCGTGCCGTGCAGCCAGGGCCAGGACGCGATCGGCCCGGGCCGCGACCTGGGCCGGCGTCTCGCCGCCGGGGGCGCCGTCGTGCCACAGCGACCAGCCGGGCCACTGCGTCTGGATCTCCGGCGTCGTCCGGCCCTCGAAGTCCCCGTAGTCCCATTCGTGGAGGTCCTCGACGACCCGGGCCTCGGCCCCGAACCCGGCCCCGGCGCAGGTCTCGCGGGCCCGCAGGGCCGGGCTGACGAGCACGTCGGCGAAGCGGTGCCCCCCCAGACGGGTCGCCAGGCGCCGGGCCTGGCGCCGCCCCTCGGGGTCGAGGGCGACGTCGGTGCGGCCCGTGTGCCGTCCCGATCGGCTCCAGCCCGTGTCGCCGTGGCGGACGAGGACCAGGCGCCCGGGCATCACCCCAGGTCACCACGGTCGACGCGCTGCTGCAAGCGAGGCCTCCGGAGCGCGGTCGCGGGATCGCCCCGGCCGCGGCTCCGGCCGGCAAATGCGGGCGTTCGCCGGAATGCCCGGGACCACACGGGTGTTGTTCACGGTGACGGCCCGACTCGCAGAAAGGGCATCATGGCCAGCAGCACGGGTACCCCCGACAGCATCCGACTCTTCTTGGACGACCTCGACCGGCACCCGCTGCCCGACCACGAGCAGCAGGTGGAGCTGGCCAAGCGGGTCGCGGCCGGCGACGACGAGGCGCGCCGCGAGATGATCGCGGCGAACCTCCGGCTGGTCGCCCACTGGGCTCGGCGCTACAAGGACCGGGGTGTCGACTACGCGGACCTGATCCAGGAGGGCACCTTCGGCCTCATGCGCGCCGTCGACAAGTTCGACTGGGAGCGTGGCTTTCGCTTCTCGACCTACGCCACGTGGTGGATCCGCCAGGCGCTCCAGCGCGCCGTGCAGCAGCACGGCAACACCATCCGGATCCCCATGGAGGTGGCCGAGCAGGTCCAGCGCGTCGACCGTGTGGGCGCCGAGCTCGCAGCGGAGCTGCGGCGCGAGCCCACCGCGGACGAGATCGCCGAGGCCGTCGGGGGGGACGTCGCCGAGGTGGAGTCGGTGGCGGGCCTCGCCCGGGTCGTCGCCAGCCTGGACCAGCCTGCCGGCGCGGACGGGACCACCCCGCTCGGCGACCTCGTCGGTGCCGACGAGGACTCGTCCTTCGCCGACGACATCGAGCGCCGCCTGGTCCTCGACGGCGTGCGCGACGCGGTCGACGAGCTCGACGAGCTCGAGCGCGACGTCGTGCGCATCCGCTTCGGGCTCGACGGCGGGTCGCCCACCTCCCTGCAGGCCACCGCGGCCCGGCTCGGCATCGGCGTGCGGCGGGCCCGACAGGCGGAGCACCGCGCACTCGAACGCCTGGCCGCGCTGCCGGCCATCGAAGCGGCCCACGCCGCCGCCTGATCCTCCGGGTCGCGCCCGACTGGCGCGCTACCGCGTCCCCTACGCCAGGGTGGCCAGCACGGCGACGAGGTCGGCGGGCAGCGGCGCCTCGTAGGTGACCGGCCCGTCGGCGGGATGCTCGAGCGAGAGCCGGCGGGCGTGGAGGAACACCCGCTCGGGGGCGAGGACGGCGGCGATCGGGACCGGGCGCGTGGCGCCACGCCCGTAGCGCACGTCGCCCACCACCGGGTGCCCGATGGCGCCGAGGTGGACGCGGATCTGATGCGTCCGCCCCGTCTCCAGGTCGACGTCGAGCAGCGTGCACGCCAGCGGGTGCTCGAATCGCTCGACGACGCGGTAGGCGGTCCGTGCCGGGCGGCCCGCGGCGCGCACGGCCATGCGCGTCGGGTCGCGGGCCGAGCGGCCGATCGGCGCGTCCACCACCCCCTCGTCGGCCTCCACCCGACCCATCACCAACGCGCGATAGGTGCGCCCGGCGGTGTGCTCGCGCAGCTGACGCGACAGCGACTCGAACGCCTCGGGCGTGCGCGCCACGACGAGCAGCCCCGAGGTTCCCTTGTCGAGGCGGTGGACGATCCCGGGCCGCTGCGGGTCGCCCACCCCTGCGGCGGCCAACGCGGCCAGGTCCGGATAGCGCGCCAGGAGCCCGTCCACCAGGGTGGCCCCGCGCCGGCCGGCACCGTGGTGGACGACGAGGCCCGCGGGCTTGTCCACCACGACGATCTGGTCGTCCTCGTGCACGACGCCGAACGCCACGGAGGCGTCCGCCGCCGGGCCGGGCACCGGCTGGTCCGCGAGTGCCACCTGCAGGCGCTGGCCCGCGGTGAGCGGTCGGCTCCGGGTGGTGACGACGGCCCCGTCGAGCCGGGCATGGCCATCGCGCACCAACGCGGCCACCGCGGTTCGCGACAGGCCGGTGAGCATGGCGATGCTCCGGTCCAGCCGCTGCCCCTCCAGCGAATGCGGCACTTCGACGTCGAGCACGGTCACTGCGGAGGCTCCGGCGACCCGGGCGGTGCCGGCGCCCGTGGCTCGGGCGCGCGCGGCGGCGCCGACCGCCAGAGCGCGACCGCGGCGAGGGCTCCCCCGACCACGATGGACGCGTCGGCCACGTTGAACGTCGGCCAGAAGTGCAGCGCGATGAAGTCGACGACGGCACCGTGGCGGCCGCGCGTGACGCGGTCGACGAGGTTGCCGAGGGCACCCCCGATGATCAGGCCGATCGCCACCGCCATGAGCGTCGTGCGCGTGCGGCGGGCGATCACGAGCAACACGACCACGAACGCGACCGCCAGCGCGGCCAGCAGCGTGCCCCACCCCTGGGCGAGGCTGAACGAAGCGCCGGAGTTGAACCCGAGCTCGAGGTCCAGCTTCCACACCACGTGGATGGGTCCCCGGGCGAGTCGATGGACCGCCCAGGTCTTGGTCAGCTGGTCGGCGACGACCACCGCCGCGGCGACCACCAGCGTCAGGAGGAAGCGCCGGACCCGGCCGCGGTCGCGGCCGGGCGGGCTCAGCGCCGGTGCAGGCCCCCGCTCTTGCACCCGACGTCCAAGCGCGCATAGGGCAGCGCCCGAAGGCGGGCCTTGGGTATGGGCTGGCCGCAGATCTCGCATGCCCCGTAGAGCTTCGTGTCGATGAGGCCGAGCGCGACGTCGATCTCCTCGATCGTGGCCAGGGCCTGTGCGGAGAGCGTGAGGTCCCGCTCGCGGTCGACCGCCACGGTCCCGCCCTCGCCGGACTCCTCGTCGAACTGCACGTCGCCCGGTTCGCGCTCGAGGGCCAGCGACTCCGCCTCGGCCCGCAGCGCTTCGGCCTGCTCCCGGTAGGTCGCCCGTTCGTCGAGCAGCAGGTGCCGCTGCTCCTCGAGGAACTTCGCGTCGGACGCGTAGGGTCCTTTCACCGGCTTCGGCGGGGCCTTCTTGACCGCTTCGGCCTTCTTGGCCGGTGCCGCCGTCTTGGCCGGGGCCTTCTTGACCGGTGCCGCAGTCTTGGCCGGCGCCTTCTCCGCCGGCGCGGCCTTCTTCGCCGGCGCGGCCTTCTTCGCCGGCGCCTTCTTGGCCGGCGCCTTCTTCGCCGGCGCCTTCTTCGCCGGCGCCTTCTTCGGCGGGGCCTTCTTGGCGAGCGCGGCCTTCTTCGGCGGCGCCTTCTTGGGCGGCGCCTTCTTCGCCGGCGCCTTCTTGGCCGGCGCGGCCTTCTTCGGCGGCGCCTTCTTGGCGAGCGCGGCCTTCTTCGGCGGGGCCTTCTTGACTGCGCTCATCGGGGCCCTCGACGCCGGCTCAGGCCCGTGCCCTTCGGTGTGACGGTCATCCTGGAGGTCCTCCACCCGCTCGTCGAAGGGTGGCGACGATAGCGTCGGGCCGGTCGCCGGGCAACAGCGGCGGCACACCCGCCGCACCGTGCGCACCAGCGCGGGCGGCGCGGGCGGACCGGGGTGCACCGGCCGCGACGTACGCTTGGGCCATGTCCCCGGATTCTGGCGGTGTCGCGCCGTACCCCCAGGTCGACCAGCAGGCGGACTACCCGCGCCTCGAGGAGGCCGTGCTGGAGTTCTGGGCCCAGGACGGCACCTTCGAGGCGTCCGTCGCCGCCCGGGCCGGCGGGGACAACGAGTTCGTCTTCTACGACGGCCCCCCCTTCGCCAACGGGCTCCCCCACTACGGGCACCTGCTCACGGGCTTCGTCAAGGACGCCGTGCCCCGCTACCAGACGATGCGCGGGCGGCGTGTCGAGCGCCGCTTCGGCTGGGACTGCCACGGCCTGCCCGCCGAGATGGAGGCGGAGAAGGAGCTCGAGGTGGCGGGGCGCGCCGCCATCGCCGTCTACGGCATCGACCGCTTCAACGACTACTGCCGGGCCCTCGTGCAGCGCACCACCGACGCGTGGGAGCGCTACGTCACCCGCCAGGCGCGCTGGGTGGACTTCGCCAACGACTACAAGACCATGGACCTCGACTACATGGAGAGCGTCCTGTGGGCGTTCAAGCGCTTGTGGGAGAAGGGGCTGCTCTACGAGGGCGAGCGGGTGCTGCCCTACTGCTGGGAGTGCGAGACGCCCCTGTCGAACTTCGAGACCCGTCAGGACGACGCCTATCGGCCCCGGGAGGACCCGGCGGTCACGGTCGCCTTCACCCTCGAGCCCGCCGCGGCGGGCGGCAACGGCGCGACCGACGGGCCGTTGCGCCTGCTCGTGTGGACCACCACCCCGTGGACCCTGCCCTCGAACCTGGCCGTGGCCGTGGGCCCGGGCATCCGCTACGCCGTGTTCGACCTCGACGGGGCCCGCACCGTGGTGGCCGAGGACCGCGTCGACGCCTACCCCGAGCTCTTCGACGGAGCGGAGCCCATCGCGGTGGTCGAGGGCGCGACCCTGGTGGGCCGGCACTACCGGCCGCTGTTCGGCTTCTTCGCCGACCAGCCCAACGCGTTCCGGGTCATCGCCGGCGACTTCGTGGCCACCGACGAGGGCACCGGGATCGTCCACATGGCCCCCGGCTTCGGCGAGGAGGACCAGGTGGCGTGCGCCGAGGAGGGCATCGCCGTGGTGTGCCCCGTGGACGACCAGGGTCGGTTCACGGCCGAGGTGCCCCCGTACGCGGGCATGCAGGTCTTCGACGCCAACGCGGCCGTCGTGGACGACCTGCGCGCGGCGGGGGTGCTCGTGCGCCTCGAGCGCTACACGCACAGCTACCCGCACTGCTGGCGAACCGACACGCCCCTCATCTACAAGGCGGTGAGCTCCTGGTTCGTGGCGGTGACGGCGATCAAGGACCGCATGGTCGAGCGCAACCAGTCGATCGACTGGGTCCCGGCCCACATCCGCGACGGGGCGTTCGGGAAGTGGCTGGCAGGGGCGCGGGACTGGTCCATCAGCAGGAACCGCTTCTGGGGCGCGCCCATCCCCGTGTGGAAGAGCGACGACCCCCGCTATCCCCGCATCGACGTCTACGGCAGCCTCGACGAGCTCGAGGCGGACTTCGGGGTCCGGCCCACGGACCTGCACCGCCCCGCCATCGACGAGCTCGTGCGCCCCAACCCCGACGACCCGTCCGGCCGCGCCACGATGCGGCGCGTCTCGGACGTGCTCGACTGCTGGTTCGAATCGGGCTCGATGCCCTTTGCGCAGGTGCACTACCCGTTCCGCCAGGTGGAGTGGTTCGAGCACCACTTCCCCGCGGACTTCATCGTCGAATACGTCGGCCAGACCCGGGGCTGGTTCTACACGTTGCACGTGCTGTCGACCGCGCTGTTCGACTGCCCGCCGTTCCGCCACTGCGTCGCCCACGGCATCGTGCTGGGCGACGACGGGCGCAAGATGTCCAAGCGGCTGGGCAACTACCCCGAGCCCGACATGGTCTTCTCGGTGTGGGGCGCGGACGCCATGCGCTGGTTCCTGCTCTCCTCTCCCGTGTTGCGCGGCCAGGACCTGGTGGTGCACGCCAAGGGGATGGCCGAGGTCGTGCGCCAGGTCCTCAACCCGATCTGGAACGCCTGGTACTTCCTGTCGCTCTACGGCAACGTCGACCGGATCGCCGGCCGGCGCCGGGGCGACGCCACCGGCGTGCTCGACCGCTACATCCTGGCCAAGGCCGCCGCCCTGGTCGACGAGGTCACCGCGGCCATGGACGCCTACGACCTCTTCGCCGCGTGCGCGGCGATCGCGGGGTTCCTCGATGCCTTCACCAACTGGTACATCCGGCGCAGCCGGGACCGCTTCTGGCGGGCCCGGGACGGCTCCGCCGAGGTCGAGGCGGACAAGGTCGACGCCTACGACACCCTCACCACGGTGCTGGCGACGCTCTGCCAGGTCGCCGCGCCGCTCCTGCCCCTGCTGACCGAGGCCGTCTACCGGCCGCTCACCGGGGAGCGCAGCGTCCATCTCACCGACTGGCCGTCGTCGGACTCGCTCCCCCACGACGCCGCCCTCGTGGAGGCCATGGACCTCGTACGCGAGGTGTGCAGCGCGGGGCACGCGGTTCGCAAGGCGAACGGGCTGCGGACGCGCCTACCCCTCGCCTCGCTCACCGTGGCCATCGCCGACTCGGCGCGCCTGGCTCCGTACACGGACATCATCGCCGAGGAGATGAACGTGAAGTCGGTCGAGCTCACCGACGACGTGGCGTCGATCGCGGACCACGTCCTCGCCCTGGTGCCCGCCGCGTTGGGTCCTCGCCTGGGGCCCGACACGCAGCGGGTCATCGCCGCGGTGAAGCGGGGCGAGTGGACCCGCAGCGACAGCGGCGTCGAGGTGGCGGGCCTGACGCTGGAGCCCGGTGAGTACGAGCTCGCCCTGGTGCCCCGCGACGACACGCGCGGCCGCACGATCGCCGGAGCGTCGGGGGTGCTGAGCTTCGACATCGCGGTGACCCCGGCGCTGGCGGCCGAGGGGCTGGCGCGCGACGCGGTGCGCGAGATCCAGGCCGCCCGCAAGGACGCCGGCCTCCACATCGCCGACCGGGTCGCCGTCGAGCTCGTCGCCCCCGAGGAGATGGCGATGGCCGTCGACGCCCATCGCGTCTACGTGATGGAGCAGACGCTGGCCGTGGAGCTGCACGCGACCGCCGGTGACGAGCTGCGCGTGCACGTGCGCGCCGTCGACGGCGCCTCCTGACGGCGCCCCCGTGATCGGGGCCGGCGCGCCCCCGTGGGGCCGGCGGCCTCGGACCGGAGCGGTCAGCGGGGGACGCCGGCGCGCCCGTTCTGCGCGTCGGTGACGTGCTCGAGGCCGGGCGCGGCCCCGGGCCCCGTGACGACCGGGCGCTCCAGGGGAGTCTCCCCCGTCGGGCCCGACGCGGGCGACGCGCGGCGCGGCTCGGGCGCGGGCGACGGTGCCGCGCGTCCCGCGGGCGCCCCGGTCCCGCCCTGCCCCGCACCCTCGGTGCCGGGCTCGGCCGCGGGCCGCTTGGCGGTCTCCGCCGGCTGGGCGAGGAGGGTGGCCGCCGGCTGCACGTGCTCGTCCACCCACGTGAGCATCTCGCTCAGGGCGCCGCGCAGGCGGTTGCGCTCGTTCTCCATGTGGCGGGCGATGGTCTCGACGTCGCCGGCGAGCTGGGTGCGGATGGACTCGAGGCGCGAGATCTCCTCGCGCAGGCGGCGCTCGGTGTCCTCGGTCAGCGAGCGCGCCCGCTCCTCCGCCTCGCGCAGGAGGTTGTGGGCGTGGGCCTCGGCCTCGGTCACCTTGGCGTGGGCCTCGGCCTCGGCCTCGGCCTGGGTCTGGTCGACGAACTTCTGTGCGAGCAGCAGCGTCCGCTGAAGGCTGTCGTCTGAGACCGCGGGCGCGGCGGCCGGCGAGCTCTGCTCGCGCTGGAGCTGCTGGACCATCTGCTCGAGCTGGGCGATCCGGTCCGCCGCCTGCTTGACCCGCTCGTTGGACTGGCGGTACTGCTCCTGGAGCGCCTCCGCCTCCACGGCCACGCGCTCGAGGTACTCGTCCACATCGTCGATGTGATAGCCCCGCAGGGTCTGGCGGAACTCGACCGTCCGCAGGCTGTCGAGGCTCGGTGACGACGAGCCCGCGGGCTGGTTGCTCGACTTCGGAGAGTCCATGACCCGATCCTATCGAAGCCACCACGGCGTTCGGGGGAGTCGTGCCCGCCGCCCGGACGCGACCGCCCGGCCCGGAGCGTCCGGCGAGGCCTCAGACGTAGGAGATGAGGATCCGGCCCAGGACCTGGATGGCGATGATGGCGATGATGATGGACAGGTCGATGGCCATGCCCCCGGCCCGTACGGGCGGCAGGATCCGCCGGATGGGGCGCAGGACCGGCTCGGTGAGCCGCTCGAGGACCCGGACGACCGTCTCCGCGGACGTGCCCGGCGTGATGGGGAACCAGCTCATCAGGGCGCGCGCGATCAGGATGACGATGTAGAGCTCGAGCAGCGCGAACAGGGCGTTCTGCAGGCCGGGGTTGGTGGCCAGGAGGACCCCCACGACAGCGGGCGACGACACGGAGGCGGGATCGACGACGGCTACGACCGGAGGAGGCCGTTCTCCTGCAGGCGCTGGCGCTCCTCCGCCGAGACCTTGACGTTGGAGGGCGTCACGAGGAAGACCCGGTCCGCCACGCGTTCCATCTTGCCGCTCAGCGCGTAGGCCACCCCGCTGCAGAAGTCGATCATGCGCCGCATGAGCTGCTGGTCCGCCACCTGCAGGTTCACGATCACCGGCTGGTTCGCCATGAGCCGGTCGGCGATGTTGCGGGCGTCGCCGAATTGCATCGGCGCGACCACGTGGACCCGTGCGCCCGACTCGGCCGACGCCACCGGTCGCACGACCGGGCGAGGGGTGATGGTGGAGACGGTCGAGGGCGAGGCCTCATCGCGGGCCAGGGGGCGGATGGTGGACGACGGGACGGCGGCGGGGACGGCCTCGTCCTCCGCGGGCTCGGCAGGCCGGGTGGTGATACCGGTGCTCACCGGGGCGCGGGGCTCGTAGTCCTCGTAGTCCTCGTACTCGTCGTCGACCAGGCCCAGGTAGACCATGGCCCTCTTGAAGAACCCTGCGGCCATCACGTGCCTCCTCGGCGACAGCGTACTGCCTCCGTCCGGAGCCAGGGGGACCGCGCCGCGCGCAGCAGGCAGCGCCGAGCAGACGTGCCGTGCCTGGTCAGACCGGGCGCGGCACCTGCCAGTCGAACAGGCCGCGGCCGATGCGCACCATCGTGGTCCCCTCGGCGAGCGCCTCGTCGAGGTCGTCCGTCATCCCCATGGAGACCTCGCCCAGCCCCAGGGCGGAGGCGGCCTCGGCCACCGAGCGCATGGTGGCTCGCACCCGGTCGCCGGGGGCCCGGGGGGCGAGGAGCATGAGGCCCCGGACGTCGAGGGCCAAGGCCCGCAGGGCGGCCACGACCGCCGGGACCTCGTCCAGGGCGCAGCCGTTGTGGCCCGGGGTCGCCGTCGGGTCGACCTGGACGAGGACCGCGGCGCCCGGCGCGTGGGCGGCGATGGCGGCACCCTCGGCCGCCCGGGCCACCGTCTGCCACATGCCCACCACGGGGGCGAGCCGCCCCACGCGCCGTCGCTGGATCGCACCCAGGTAGTGCCAGCAGGGCACGGCCACGACGGCCGCCTTGGCGAGGAGCTCCTCGGCGCGGTTCTCGCCGATGTCGGTGAGGCCGGCGGCGAGCGCAGCGTGCACCGCGTCCACGCGATATCCCTTGGTCACGGCGACGATGCGGATGGTGCGGGGGTCGCGGCCGGCCGCCGCGATGCGGGCGCGCAGGGCATCCACCCGTTCGCCGACGACCTCGGCCGGTGCCGGTGGCGCCAGCGCGTCGAGCGACGCGCCGCTCACCACGTCACCGGTCACGCCGGGGGACGTCGCGCCAGACGAACATCGCCTGGCGCGCCACGTCCCCGTGCGCGCGGTGGGAGAAGTGGCGACCGGAGCACGCCGTGCACGTGTCGTCCTCCGTCACGAGCGTCACCCCGGCCGCGTCCAGCGCCGCCCGCACCGCGGCGCGCAGGTCCAGCGCGGGGCCTCCCCCACGGGTGCGGGCGCGCACCGCCGGCCCCCAGGTGGCGGCGACGGTGTCGAGGTCCGCCGGCGAGAACTGGTAGCAGCACGGACCGATGCTGGGGCCGATGCCCGCCACCAGGGGGCCCGGGCCCAAGGCGCGCACGGCGTCGGCCGCCGCACCGACGACGCCGTGCAGCACGCCGCGCCAGCCGGCGTGCACCGCAGCGAACGCACCGGACGCGGCGCCCAGCGCCACGGGGGCGCAGTCGGCGGTGCGCACCACGAGCACGGTGCCCGGGACGCCGGACACGAGGGCGTCCCCCTCGGGCGCGCTCGGGCCGGGGCGCCGGGCGCGGCCGGGCACCGCCGGGGCGGGGCGGCCGGCGGCGGCGCCGGCGGGCACCGTCACGACCGCGGTGCCGTGCACCTGGTGCAGCACCCAGAGCGCGGCGCCGGCCGGGACCGGCGCCGGCGGGCCCAGCGCAGCCACGTCGCGCTGGTCGCCGTGCGAGCGATCCGACCACCACGCGACGACGTCCGTCGGGACCAGGCGCCGCGGCCCCGGGGGGGCGGCGCCCTCCACTCCTGGCGCGACCGGGGCGGAGGCAGGGCCCTGCCCGGCGGAGGAAGGAGGACTAGCGGAGGAAGGAGGGGACGTCGAAATCGTCGTCACCGAGGTCGAGGTCGTCCTCGGATGGCGTGGCGAAGATGTCCTCGTGCACGGGCTCGAGCCCGAGCACCTGGCTGCGCTCCTCGGGCAGGGGCTCGCCGAGGCGGCCCTCCTCCCAGCGCTCGAAGCCGGCGGCGATGACGGTGACGCGCACCTCGTCGGCCATCGACTCGTCGATCACGTTGCCGAAGATGATGTTGGCGTCGGGATGGGCGACGCCGTGGATGATCTCCATGGCCTCGTTGACCTCGAAGAGGCCGAGGTCCGGTCCGCCGGCGATGTTGACGAGGATGCCCCGCGCGCCCTCGATGGACGCCTCGAGCAGGGGGCTGGTGATGGCCGCACGGGCCGCGTTCACGGCGCGGCCCTCGCCGGTCGCCTGTCCGATGCCCATGATGGCCGTCCCCGCATTGTTGAGGACCATGCGCACGTCGGCGAAGTCGGTGTTGATCTGCCCGGGCACGGTGATCAGGTCGGTGATGCCCTGCACGCCCTGGAGCAGCACCTCGTCCGCCATCTTGAAGGCGTTGACCATCGAGGTCTTGTCGGTCGACACGGTGAGCAGGCGGTCGTTGGGGATGATGATGATGGCGTCGACCTTCTCCTTCAGGCGCTGGATCCCTCCCTCGGCCTGCACCGAGCGCCTCCGGCCCTCGAAGGAGAACGGCCGCGTGACGACGCCGATGGTGAGCGCGCCGAGCGCCTTGGCCACCTCGGCCACCACCGGTGCCGCCCCGGTCCCCGTGCCGCCGCCCTTGCCCGCGGTGATGAAGACCATGTCGGCACCCTTGAGCGCCTCCTCGATCTCGCCCCGGTGCTCCTCGGCGGCCTGACGGCCCACCTCGGGGTCGCTGCCCGCGCCGAGTCCCCGGGTGAGCTGGCGGCCGATGTCGAGCTTGAGGTCGGCGTCGCTCATGAGCAGCGCCTGGGCGTCGGTGTTCATGGCGATGAACTCCACACCCTTGAGGCCCGCCTCGATCATCCGGTTGACGGCGTTGACCCCGCCGCCGCCCACCCCGACGACCTTGATGACGGCGAAATAGCTGCTCTGTGCTGGTCCGGTCATCAATTCTCCTCGTCCACCACCCGGAACTCGGGCATTCAAGGACCCCCCGTCCGGTGATCGGGCTGGACGAGCCGGCACCGAGCACCAGACACCTCACCCTCGACCACAACTTGAGTCGGTGCCAGCCCGGGTCTTCCCACGATAAGACTGCACCGCGAACGGGTCAAGCGGGCGCATGGTGCGGCGCGGCGTCCCAATGCCCAGGTCACGGGGAGTGCGTCCCACTCGAGCCGCCCGCGGCGGCCGGCGGCGCGGGCCCCGGTGCCGCGCCCACGAGCGGCTCGTCGGGGACGGTCACGTCGATCAGCGCGGGCCCGTGCGGCTGCGCGCCGGCGAGGACGCTGGCGAGCGCCTCGAGCTTCGCCCCGAGCGTGGAGGGTGCGCCGAGCTCGGCCCTCAGCCCCGACCCGAGGTCGAGGGTGACCGTCCCGTCCCGCCCGACGTCGACCCCTTGGACCCGGCGGGCCAGCGCGGGCGGCAACGCCGCGGCCACCGTCAATCCCGGACGCGCGCCGGCGCCGAGCGTGGACCCCGGCCGGCCCACCCCCACCGGCGCGGCCAGCAGCGGGAGGCCGGCGGGCGCCGCGGCCGGCCACGCCAGGACCCGGCCGCTCGCGTCCACCAGTGCCACGCCGCCGCGGCGGTCCACCGCCGCCACCGGCACGCGCTCGACCACGGTCACCGTCACCGAGTCCGGCCAGCGGCGCACGACGGTGGCCCGCGCCACCCAGGGCAGCCGCTCGAGCCGCGCCGCCGCCGCGCCGGGGTCGACCTCGACGAGCGGCGGGGAGGCGTCGAGCCCGGCGGTGGCCAGCACGACGGGCGCCGGGGTGTGCAGCGAGCCGCGCACCGTCACGTGGCGGGCGGAGAAGAGCCCCGAGAACAACAGGGCCACGGTGCCGGCGGCCAGGGCCACGGTGGTGGCGACGGCGATCGCCACGCGCAGGCGGCGCCGGCCCCGGGCGCGGGTCACCGCCACCCGGCGCGCCCGGATGCGCGGGTGCAGCGGCGCGCGCGCCGGCGGCGGCGCCTCGGCCGTCGCGCTGCGGGCGGGCGTGCGCGTGGGGCTCAGCGTGGACCTCCAGTGGAGGTGGAGGGACGGGCCTCGACCAGCGGGTCGGGGACGTCGGCGAACCCCACCAACCGCACCTCGGTCCGCAGGGTCACGCCGAGGCGCTCGGCCACCCGGGAGCGGACGGCCTCCATCACGGCCCGCACGTCGTCGGCCGCACCGCCGGGGTCGGCCTGGATGAAATTGGCGTGCTTCTCGGAGACGTGGGCGGTGCCGATGCGCAGGCCCTTGCACCCGGCCGCCTCCACCAGCCGACCGGCCGCGTCGCCGGGGGGGTTGGTGAACACCGATCCCGCGTTGGAGCCCCCCGGCTGGTTGGCCCGGCGCCAGCGCACGATCTCGGACACGAGCGCCTCGGCCTCCGTCGCCTCCCCCGGCGCCAGGGCGAACTCGGCACGCACCACCACCTCCCCCGGGCCCAGCGCGGAGCGGCGGTATCCGAGGGCCAGGCGCGCCGGCCCCTCGTCGCGCGCGTCGCCGGCGGCCAGGTCGAAGCTCCGGCAGCGCACCAAGGTGGCGGCCACGTCCGACCCGTGGCCGCCCGCGTTCATCCGCACGGCCCCGCCCACCGAGCCGGGCACCCCTACGGCCCACTCGAAGCCGCGCAGGCCGGCCGCCGCCGAGCGCCGGGCGAGCACGGGGAGCTTGGCGCCCCCGCCGGCCACCAGGTGCGAACCCTCCACCGCCACCGTGCACAGTCCGGCACCGAGGACGACGGCCAGCCCCCCGAAGCCGGCGTCGGCCACCAGCATGTTCGACCCCTGCCCCACCACCACCACGGGCACAGGCTCCCCCACCGCGACCAGTGCGCGGTGGACCCCCGCCAGCGCGGCCTCGTCGTCGGCCTCGACGAGCAGCGCGGCCGGGCCCCCGACGCGATAGGTCGTGCGGGCGCCCAGTGGCGCGTCGCGCTCGGCGCACCCGCCGAGCGCCTCGGCCAGGACCGCCGTGCGCCGGCGCACCGGATCGGGCCAGCTCACCATCCGCCCTCCGCGGCGAGCTCGTCGGCCAGCGCGGTGATGTCGCCGGCCCCCAGGGTGAGACACAGGTCGCCCGGGCGCAGGACCTCGCGCAGGTGCGCGCGCAGCTCGGCCCGCCCGGCCACGTAGGTGACGTCGGCGTCGGGGTGGGCCGCCACGACGGCGTCGGCCACCAACCGGCCCGAGACGCCCGGCACCGGGCGCTCGCCGGCGGGGTAGACGTCGGTGAGGACCACCATGTCGGCGTCGACGAAGGCGTCGGCGAAGGCCGCCCCCAGCGCGGCCGTGCGCGAGTAGCGATGGGGCTGGAACACGGCCACCACCCGGTCCCAGCCGCCGGCGCGGGCGGCGGCCAGCGCGGCGGCCACCTCGGTCGGCAGATGGGCGTAGTCGTCGACGAAGTGCACGCCCCCGAGCTCCCCCCGGGCCTCGAAGCGCCGGGCCACACCCGCGTAGCGAGCCAGGGCGCGCACGCCGTCGTCGAACGCCGCGCCGGCGGCGCAGGCGGCGACCAGCGCCACGGCGGCGTTGCGCACGTTGTGGGCACCGGGGACGGGCATGGTCACCGTCGCCGCCGTGGCCCCCGCGTGCTCGAGCTCGAAGCGCGCCCCGTGGCGCTCCAGGGCCATGGCACGGATCCGGTAGTCGGCATCGGGCGCGGTGCCCACCGAAGTGGCCCCGTGACGCCGGCCCAGGGCGGCGGCCCTCGGCTCGTCGGCGCCCACCACCACGCCGCCGGGCCGGCCCGAGGCGAAGCGGTCGAAGGCCGCCTCCAGGGCGTCGAGGTCGCCGTAGTGGTCCAGGTGGTCGGCCTCGATGTTGGTGATCACGGCGATCTCCGGGTCGAGGGCGAGGAAGGTGCCGTCGCTCTCGTCGGCTTCCAGCACCAACCACTCCCCGTCGTCCCACAGCGCGTTCGTGCCCGTCTCGTTGATGTCGCCACCGACCAGGAAGCTCGGCCGCATCCCCGCTTCGACCAGCACCAGCGCGAGCATCGACGTGGTCGTCGTCTTGCCGTGCGTCCCCGCCACCGCGATGCAGCGGCGGCAGGCGGCGATGGCGGCGAGGGTCTCGGCGCGGTGCAGGACGGGCAGGCCGCGGCGACGTGCCTCGAGCACCTCGGGGTTCCCCTCGGGCACGGCGCTCGACACCGTGACCAGCTCTGCCTCCCCGACGTGCTCGGGCGCATGGCCGATGGCGACGGCGACGCCCGAGGCGCGCAGGCGCTCCGTGGCCGGTGACGACTTGAGGTCGCTGCCCGTGACCGAGTGGCCCATGGCAGCGAGGACGGAGGCGATCGCGCTCATGCCGGCGCCGCCGACGCCCACGACGTGGATCCGCCGGGGCGCGCCGAGGTCGAGGCCGCGGATGGTCACGGCGTCCCCTCCACGGCGTGCACCGGACGGGTGGCGCGCGCGTGGTGGAGCACGAGCTCGGCCACGGCCGCCGCCGCGTCCGGCCGGCCCAGAGCGGCGGCGGCGTCCGCCATGGCGTCGAGGCGTCCCGGCGCGTCGAGGAGGGCGGCGAGCTCCGCCGCCAGCCGGCGGCCGGTGCAGTCCTCGTCGTCGACGAGCACGGCCGCCCCCGAGTCGACGAGGACCCGCGCGTTGGCCCGCTGGTGGTCGCCCGGCGCGCCGGGCAGCGGGACGAGCAGCGCCGGCGTGCCCACGACCGCGATCTCCGCCACCGTCATCCCCCCGGCCCGGCTCACCAGCACGTCCGCCGCGGCCAGGACCTGCTCCAGGCGGCTCTCGTAGGGCACCTGCCGGTACCACAGCACGTGCGCGCCCCCCGAGCCGTCGGCGGGGACGGGCGACTCGGCGGCCGCCCACTCGGCGTCGCGACGGCCGACCACGTGGTAGAGGGCGAGGTCGCCGCGCTCGGCCCAGGTCCCGGCCAGCGACAGCACGGCCTCGTTGAGCCGGCGCGCCCCGAGGGAGCCGCCCACGGCGGCCACGACCGTCCGCCCGTCGGGGAGGCCGAGGGTGGCACGAGGGGAGGCGGCCTTCCCGCCGCCGACGCCATCCCCGCGTCCGCCCTGGGCCTGCCCGAGCGCCCGGCCGAGCGCCCGGCCGCGCGCCCGGGCCAGGGCGGCCACCGCCGGGCGCACCGGCGCACCGGTCACCACCGCGCGCGCCAGGTCCGTGCCGGGCCAGGCCACGGCACTGGCGCGGGCGAAGCGTGCCACCAGGCGGTTGGCGGCCCCCGGGACCGCGTCCACGTTGACGAGGACCACGGGGACCCGGGCCAGTGCCGCGGCCAGGGCCACGGGGACGCTGGCATAGCCGCCGACGGCCACCACCACGCGGGGCCGGCGCCGGACGACCAGGCCCAGCGCCATGCACGCCGCCATCGCCAACCCGGCCAACGCCACCACGTTGTCGACGACGGCCCGCGGGGAGAGCCGGCGGGCGATGCCGCGGCCGGGGAGCAGGGAAACCGGCAGGCCCGTGTCGGCCAGGATGGCGCGCTCGAGCCCCCGGCGAGAACCGACGAGCTCGACGGACCCCTCCCCCATGCGGGCCTCGATCTCGCGCGCCACCGCCAGCGCCGGCTGGACGTGGCCGGCGGTCCCCCCGCCGGCCACCAGCGCCACGCGCGTGGGGCTCACCGTCGGGCGGGACGGAGCCGGCCGCCCGTGGCCGGCCGCCGCGCGGGCCGCGCGCCCGCCTCCGGCGCCGCCGGTCGCTCGTGGCGGGCCACGTTGACCAGGATCCCCGCCGCGGCCATGGTGATCACCAGCGACGAGCCGCCGAAGGAGATGAAGGGGAGCGGGATGCCCGTCACCGGCAGGACGCCGCACACGGCCCCGATGTTGATGACCGCCTGGCTGGTGATCCACGCGGTGGTGGCCACGGCGAGCAGGGCACCGAACCGGTCAGGCGCGCGGCGTGCGGCTCGCAGCCCGTACCAGGCGAGGGCCAGGAACAGCACGAGCACGAGCAGGGTGCCCACCAGCCCCGTCTCCTCCCCCACCACCGAGAAGATGAAGTCGGTGTGAGCGTTGGGCAACAGGCCCCACTTCTCGCGTCCGCCCCCGAGCCCGAGCCCGTAGAGGTGGCCGGAGCCGAGCCCCACCAGCGACTGGACCACCTGGTAGCCCGAGCCCTTGGCGTGGGCGAAGGGATTGACGAACGACAGCAGCCGGTCCCGCCGATAGGGCTGGGCCAAGCCGAAGACGAGGCCCACCAGCGCGGTCACGCCCAGCGTCTTCATCACCGAGCGCAGGCTCACGCCCCCCGCGTAGAGCAGGCAGAAGGCGATGCACACGAGGACGATGGCCGTCCCCATGTCGGGCTGCTCGAGCACCAGGAGCGCGGCCGCCCCGAGAACGACGAGCAGGGGCGCCACCACGGCCCGGAACTCGTGGGTGCGGTCCGCCCGGCGGGCCAGGAGGTCTGCGGCGAACACGGCCAGGGCCAGCTTCATCACCTCCGACGGCTGGATGCGCAGGAGCCCCACGCCGATCCAGCGGCTGGAGCCGCCGGCGGTGACGCCGAGCCCCGGCACGAGCACGGCCAGGAGCAGGGCGAAGGTGCCCGCGAGCAGCGGCAGCCGCACCCGGCGCCACCACGCGGAGGGCACGCGGGCCGCCGCCACCAGGGCGATCGCCCCCAGCGCCATCCACAGGACCTGGCGCTCGAAGATGGTCCAGACCGAGCCGTAGTACTGCTCGGAGGTGTAGGCGGAGGCCGACAGGACCATGACGAGGCCCACACCGCACAGCGCGCCCACGAGCACGAGGACGGCGGTGGCGGTGGGCAGACGCGCCCCCCCGCCGGCGCGCGTCGAGCGGCGCCGGCGGGCGCCGCCGGGCAGGAGGCGCAGGTGGGGTGGGGTGGCCTCGCCGGTGCGCCGCGCCGCCGACGACGCGCGCCCGGCGCTCACGACCGGCCCGGCGCGCCGGTCACGGCACGCACGGCGCGGGCGAAATCGTCCCCGCGTTCGCCGTAGGACGTGTACCAGTCGAACGAGGCGCACGCCGGGGAGAGCACGACGGCGTCACCGGGGCGGGCCAGCGAGGCGGACGCCGAGACGGCGTCGTCCATGGAGCCGGCCTCCAGCACCGGGCACGCGCCTTCGAAGGCGGCCGTCACGGCGGGGGCGGCCTCGCCGATGGCCACCACCGCGCGCAGGTGCGCCGCGCCGTGCCGCAGGACCGACAGGTCGAGCCCCTTGTTCCGGCCCCCCGCGATGAGCACGGCCGACTCGAAGCCCGCCAGGGCGGCCAGGGTGGCGCCGGGCGTCGTGGCCTTGGAGTCGTCGTAGAACCGCACCCCGTTAGCCTCCCCCACCAGCTCCACGCGATGGGGGAGGCCGGTGAACGCCACCAGCGCGGCGTGGCAGCCGCCGGGCGTGGCACCCGCCGCGGTGGCGGCGGCCGCCGCGCACAGCGCGTTGGCCAGATCGTGCGGCAGTCGCCGGGCCAACTCGTCGACGCGCGCGATGGCGTCGCCCCCCGGGGCGCGCAGCTCGTCGCCCTCGAGCCGGAAGTCGCCTGCGCCGGTGGTGGCGAAGGTCACCACGGCCGCGCCCGCATCCGCCGCGCCCGCGGCCGCCGCCATGACCACCGGGTCCTCCGCGTTGGCCACCGCCACCGTGCCGGGGCCGGCGTTGGCCCAGATCCTCGCCTTGGCGCTGCGGTAGTGGTCGAGCGACCCGTGCCAGTCGAGGTGGTCGGGCGAGAAGTTGCACCACGCCCCCACGGCCGGCCGGAAGGACCGCGTCAGCGCCAGCTGGAACGACGACACCTCGGCCACGATGCACGCGACGTCGGCGCCGACGGCGTCGAGCAGCGGGTGCCCGATGTTGCCCGCGGCCAGCGCGCGCACACCGGAGGCGCACAGCATCGAGGCCACCAAGGTGGCGACGGTCGTCTTGCCGTTGGTCCCGGTCACGGCGACGATCGGCACCCGGGCGCGGCGCCAGGCCAGCTCGACCTCGCCGACCAGACGGGCACCGGGAACGGAGAAGATGCGGTGGGCGGCGGGCACCCCGGGGCTGACGACGATCTCGTCGGCGCCCGCGGCCAACCGGGCCAGCTCGTCGGCATCCGGTCGGACCACGAGGTCCACCCCGAGGGCGGCCGCCGCCTCCCGGGGACGGGGCCCGTCGTCGTCGTCGAGCGCCAGGACGTCGACCCCCTCGCCGACCAGGTGGCGTGCGGTGGCCTCGCCGCTGGTGCCGAACCCGTAGACGAGCACGCGCCCGCCGGCGCTCGGCGCGCTCACTGCAGCCCGCTCGTGCGCAGGAAGTCCGCGTAGAAGACGCCGAGCCCGAACGCCGCGCACAGGCCGGCGAGGATCCAGAAACGCACGATGACGGTGGTCTCGGGCCAGCCGAGCAGCTCGAAATGGTGGTGCAGCGGCGCCATCCGGAACACCCGGCGGCCGAAGAGGCGGTAGCTCACCACCTGGACGACCACCGACAAGGTGACGATCACGAAGAGGCCGCCGATGATGGCCAGCAGCAGCTGGAGGTTCATGAGCAGGCACAGCGCCGCCAGCCCCGACCCGATGGCGAGCGAGCCGGTGTCGCCCATGAAGATGCGCGCGGGCGCCGCGTTCCACCACAGGAACCCCAGGCAGGCGCCGGCCAGCGCGACCGCGGTGAGGGCCAGGTCGAGCGCGGAGGGGACGCGGTAGATGCTGAAGTGGCGGAACTGCCAGTAGCCGATGATGGCCAGGCACGCGAAGCAGAACGTCGCCGAGCCCGAGGCCAGGCCGTCGAGCCCGTCGGTGAGGTTCACGGCGTTGGCCGTCCCCACGATGATGAGCGTTGCCCACAGGATCCACGGCACCGCCCCCAACTGGATGCCGAAGGAGTTCCACCGGGTGAACGACAGGTGGGTGTCCGCCCCCGCCCAGTGCTCCGCGGCGACGGCGAAGAGCACGGCGACGACGATCTGCAGCACCAGCTTGGCCCGCTTGTTCAGACCGAGGCTCCGGCGGTGGCGGACCTTGATCCAGTCGTCGACGAAGCCGATGGCGCCGGCCGCCACCGTGACCAGGACGACGAGGACACCGGAGCGGCTGATGGCGACGTGCGTCCCGGCGTGGCCCATGAGGTAGCCGGCCAGCACGGCGACCACGATGGCCACCCCGCCCATGGTCGGCGTGCCCGCCTTGGCCAGGTGCATGGAGGGGCCGTCGGTGCGGATCTGCTGCCCGATGCGCTTGGTGGTGAGCCACCGGATGAGCAGGGGTGTCCCGAGCGCCGCCACCCACAGGGCGATGCCGCCCGAGGTCATGAGGCTGATCACGGCGTCGTTCCGCCCCCCTGGGTCCCCGGCGCCGCCCCCGTCACCGCGGACGCCGGCGCCACGGCGCGTGCGGCCGCCGCCGCCACGAGCCGGTCGTCGAAATCGACGGTGCCGGTGGCCGACTCGATCACCGTCTCGTGCCCCTTGCCTGCGATCAACACCACGTCGCCGCGGCGCGCCGCCGCCATCGCCCGCTCGATGGCGGTTGCCCGCGAGGGCTCGACGAGCGGCGCGGTGCCGGCGGGGATGCCGGCGAGGATGTCGGCGATGATCCCCTGCGGGTCCTCGCCGCGGGGGTTGTCGGAGGTGACCACCACCACGTCCGCGCCGGCGGCGGCCACCGCGCCCATGGCGGGGCGCTTGGCCCGGTCGCGATCGCCGCCGCAGCCGAACACGCAGACCACCCGGCGCCCGGGTGCCAGGCCCCGTGCGCTCTCCAGGGCCACGCGCAGCCCGTCGGGGGTGTGGGCGTAGTCGACCACCACCACCCGGCCGTCGGCGTCGACGACCTCGAAGCGCCCGGGCACCGGGGGCGCCGCCTCGAGCCCCCCCACCACGGTGTCGTCGGGGATCCCCAGCGCACCCGCCGTGGCCGCGGCGGCGAGCGCGTTGATCACGTTGTGGGCACCGGTGAGCCGCAACCGGAGCCGGCGGCCCCGCCACGCGAAGTCGGTCTCCCCCGGCCGGACCCGGAGGTCGGTCGCCTGGGCGTGGCCGAAGGCGACGATGGGCACCGCGGCACGCTCGGCCAGTCGCGCCCCGTAGGGGTCGTCGGTGTTGACCACACCGACCACCGTGCGCTCGGGCACGAAGAGCGAGGCCTTGGCGTCGAAGTACGCCTCCATCGTCCCGTGGTGGTCGAGATGGTCGTGCGTGAGGTTGGTGAAGACGGCGGCGTCGAACACCATGCCGTCGACGCGCGATTCGGTCAGCGCGTGGCTCGACACCTCGAGCACCGCGGCACGCCGGCCGCGGTCGCGTGCATCGGCCAGCCGGGCCTGGAGGACGGGCGCCTCCGGCGTGGTGCGCGCGCCGTCGAGTGTGCCGACGATCTCCGGCGGCTCGCCGTGCGCGGTGAGGATGGCGCCGAGCAGGTGCGTCACCGTGGTCTTGCCGTTGGTGCCGGTCACGCCGACCGTGCGCATCGAGCGGGCCGGGTCGCCGTGGAAGCGGCAGGCGATCCGGGCCATCGCCGGCCGGGCGCGGCCCGGTCCCACCACCGCCTGGGAGACGGGCAGTGCCAGGGCGTGCTCGACGAGCAGCGCCCGCGCCCCGCGTTCGACCGCCTCGGGCGCGTGGCGGTGGCCGTCGCTGTGGCGGCCGGGGAGGCAACAGAACAGTGCGCCGGGGCGCACCCGGCGGCTGTCGAGCTCGATCGACTCGATCTCCACGGCCGCCGGATCCCCGCGCGTCTCGACCGTGTCGATTGCTTCGAGCAACAGGTTCATGCGCACAGTGGGAATCCCGCCGGGCGCGTCACGGTCCTTCCGCGGTTGCGGTCCCTGCCGGAGCAGCGATCGTACCCGTCAGGGTCGGGGCCCCCGGGCCCGTGGCACCGGGCTGGGGAGCCGGGTACGGGATGGCCTGGGCCGTCCCGCCCGTCGTCCCGCCGCCGGGCGACGTGGGCACGCCGTAGCGGTGCAGGGCATAGCGCATGACCTGCGAGAACACCGGAGCCGCCACCAGACCGCCGAAGATGGGCGTCGGGCGGTCGAGCACGACGATGGCCGACAGCACCGGGTGCTCGGCGGGGGCGAAGCCGGCGAAGGTGGCCATGTACGCGCCCGGGATGTAGCCGAGGTGGGTGGGGTCGGGGATCTGCGCGGTGCCCGTCTTGCCGGCCACCGTGTAGCCGGGGATCCCCGCCGCCACCGCGGTGCCGTCCTGGACGACCTGCTCCATCATGGTGGTGAGCTCGGCGGCGACGCCCGACTGCAGGACCCGGTGCGTGGGCGCGCCGGGCACGCTGGTGACGCTGCCGTCGGGGGCGACCGAGGCCCGGACGAGGCGCGGGGGCACGAAGACGCCGCCGTTGGCCACCGTGTTGACCATGTCGAGCACCTGCTGGGCGGTGACGGCGTCGTCCTGACCGATGGGCGTCGAACCGATGTCGGACGCCGACCACGAGGCCGGGTTGGCCTTCACGAGCCCCGGGGACTCCCCGGGGAACCCGAGACCGGTGGGGTGCCCGAACCCGAGGGCCGAGATCTGCGATGCCAGACCGGCCTTGCCCAGGGTCTGCGCGATCTCGATGGTGCCCACGTTCGACGATTGGGCGAGGATCTGGGTCGCCGTGAGCCGCTCCGTGGGGTGGTTCTCGGCGTCGTGGAACGTCCACCCGTCGATGACCACGTCGTTGGGCACGGTGAAGACCTCGTCGGGTGTGATCAGCCCCGACCCGAGGGCGGCCGAGAAGCTCGCCAGCTTGAACACCGATCCCGGCTCGTAGACCTGGGTGAGCGCCAGGTTCTGCGTCGCCTCGTCCACCTGGTCGGCATTCGTCGGGTCGGCCACCAAATTCGCCATCGACAGGATCTGCCCGGTGCGCGTGTCCATGACCACGGCGATCCCGCTGCGGGCGTGCGACGAGAGCACGGCGGCACCGAGCGCCTGTTCGGTGACGTACTGCAACGACTCGTCCAGGGTGAGCTCGAGGCCCGTGCCGGGCCTGGCCCCGTCGACCGTCTGCACCCCGCCGGGAAGCTGCACGCCCGCGGGTGTCTCGAGGACCGTGGCGCTCCCGCTGTGGCCGGCCAGCGTGCGCTCGAACTGGTACTCGAGGCCGGCCAGGCCGGTGCCGTCGGACCCCACCACCCCCAGCACGGGCGAGGCGAGCTGACCCACGGGGTTCGACCGCTGGGAGTCGGGGAGCAGGCTGATGCCGGGAAGGGCCAGCGCGCTGACGCGTCCCGCCACCGAGTCGTCGACCTTGTGCGCCAGGTAGACGAATCCCGAGCGCTCGGAGAGCTTCGTCTCCAGGTCGACGACCGACATGCCGAGCACGGGGGCCAGCGCGGCCGCCTCCGCCCCCGGGTCCGCGATGAGGAACGGGTCCGCCACCACGGTCGAGCGGGGCACCGAGATGGCGAGCACCGCGCCGTTGCGGTCGAAGAGGCCGCCGCGCATGGCCGTGACCGACACCGTGTTCGTCACCTGGGCCCGGGCAATCGCCTGGTAGTGGCTCGCGCCGAACCCTTGGACCGCCACCAACCGCAGTGCCAGGGCGAGGAAGGCGAGGCTGACGACGACGCGCATCAGGCGGACGCGATGGCGAGGCACGCCGCCGGTCACGTCGAGCGAGCGCCGCGCCGGTGTCGGCTGGCGGCGGCGTTCGTACCCCCGCGTCTGGGCACGGGCGGGAGGGCGGGCGCTGCGCCCCGGCGCGCGGCGGCCGGCGTCGACGGGGTGCCGGCTCAACGCCCGCTACCGGGCGCGGCGGCCGGGCGCGTGCCGACCGTCGTGGCCGTCCCGACCGTCGTGGCCGTCCCGGTCGCGGGGGTGGACAGCGAGACCTGCGGGAGGTCGCCCACTTGGGCCGGGGCGGTCAAGCCGAGCCCCTGGGCCTGCACGACCACGTGGGACGGGTCCTCGAGCTGCGCGACCTGCAGCTCCAGGTCGCGGTGCCGGTTGATCTGCACCGCGACCTGCTGCTGCAGGCGGGCCAGGCGCACCTGGCCCTGTGTCAGGTAGGCATGGGCAGCGACGGTGAGCAGCAGGCTCCCGAACACGAGACCGGCGCAGGCCACCAGGACCAGGCGCCGGCCCCGGCCGGCCTGGGGGCGCGGACGGGACGCGGGGCGGACGGGGCGCAGCCGCGGCGGCGCAGCCGTCCGACTGGGACGGGCCGGTGCGCTCGCGCGCCGGCTCCTGGCCGGCGAGGCGATCGCCATCAGCGGGCGCCGGCCGTGTCGGCCAGCCGCTCGACGGCCCGGAGCCGGGCGCTGTCGGCGCGGCGGTTGCGCTCGATCTCGGCTGCAGACGCCTTGCGTGCCCCCCGGAACACGAGGCGGCCGAGGGGTCGGGCACCGCACACGCAGGGAAGGCCGGGCGGGCACACACACCCCCCGGTGACGGCGTCGGCGAACGCCGCCTTGACGATGCGGTCCTCGCCCGAATGGTAGGCGATGGCGACGCAGCGACCCCCGGGGGTGAGCGCCTCGACGGCCGCGGGCACGGCGCGCTGGAGGACGTCGAGCTCCTCGTTCACGGCGATGCGAAGCGCCTGGAACACCCGCCGCGCGGGGTGCCCCCCGGTGCGGCGGGCCGGGGCCGGAATGGCGTCGCGCACCACCTCGGCCAGCTCGGTCGTCGTCGACAGCGGCCGGGCGTCGACGATGGCGGCGGCGATCCGGCGGGCGTATCGCCCCTCGCCGCTGGCGGCGAACAGGCGGGCGAGCTCGTCCGCCCCGAGCTCGTTGACGACGTCGGCCGCGCGCCGTGTCTGGGTCAGCGGGTCCATGCGCATGTCGAGCGGGCCCGGTGCCCGATAGGAGAACCCTCGCCCTGGGCGGTCGAGCTGGGGCGAGCTCACCCCGAGGTCGAAGAGCACGCCCTGGAGCACGGCCCCGCCGAGGCGATCGGCGAGGACGCGGTCGATCTCGTCGAAGCGGGCCGCCACGACCTCGGCGCGCGGGCCGAAGGGTGCGAGGCGCTCGGTCGCGGCGCGACAGGCGTCGGGGTCACGGTCGAGCCCGATGACCCGGAGCCCGGGATGGGCCTCGAGCACGGCTGCCGCGTGCCCGCCCCCGCCCACGGTCGCGTCCACGAGGACGCCGGGGCCCACCGGGGCGAAGAGCGCCACGACCTCGTCGACCATGACCGGTTCGTGAGCGAACACCTGGCGCATCTGCAGCCCCTCGACTGGCGGGATGCCGCCGGGAGAGGTGCTCCTGCGACTCGGTTGGAAGCGGGCGGAGGAGGAGTCTTCCACCGAGCCAGTCGAGGGGCTGCGCATGTTCCAGGTGTCGTCGTGATCCGTGTCGTCGTGATCCGTGTCGTCGTGATCCGTCGAGGCCTCCGTCAGTCGTCCACACCGTCCGTGAGCCGTTGCTCCTCGGGCCGGACCTTCTCGTCCCAGCGCGTCGGGTCCCACAGCTCCACACGGTCGATGGCGCCGTGCACCAGCACGTCGCCCTCCAACGCGGCGAATTCCCGCAGATGGGCGGGGATCGCCATCCGGCCCTGCCGGTCGATCTCCACGTCGTTCGACGTCGAGGCCCACACACGGGCCAGGTTGCGGTCGCTGCGCCCTGCGGTCGCCCGCTCCTGCATGTTCTGCATCTGCTGCTCGAACTCGTCCGGCGTCCACAGGGCGAGGCACCCGTCGTGGTACTGGGTCAGGTAGCCGCCGTGTTCGAACGCGGCGCGGAACTTCGCCGGCAGGATCACCCGACCCTTGCCGTCGAGCGTGTGCCCGAACCTCCCGAAGAACCGTGCCACCGCCTCGAGCTCCCACGTCGCTCCCCCGTCCTCCGGCGGGCCTGCCCTGCCTCCCCTTTACACCACTTTGCGCCACTCTACGCCCCACTCCCCCACCCGTCAACACCACCGCGCCCCACCGGACCCCCGACGACGCCACCGGCCCCCGGCGGCGCCCCCCGGCAGGCACGCGGGGGCTGCGTAATCTCGACCCGTGGGCCCGGTGGAGTTCTCGCTCGTGCTGCTCGGCATCGGCGTGGTCGCCGGCGGTCTGGGCGCCCTGCTGGGCCTCGGGGGCGGGTTCATCGTCGTCCCGGCACTGACGCTGCTCTTCGGCGTCAACATCCGGATCGCCATCGGCGCCTCGCTGGTGTCGGTGATCGCCACCTCGAGCGGCGCGGCGGTGGCCTTCGTGCGCGGCCACATGGCCAATCTCCGGGTCGGGAACTTCCTCGAATTGGCCACGGTGACCGGCGCCATCAGCGGCGCCCTCCTTGCCTCGGTCCTCGTGCCGCGCGTCCTCTACGTCGTCTTCGCGCTGGCCCTCGCCCAGTCGGCCGTGTCGGTGGCCCGGAGAAAGCGCCTCGAGGACCGACCGCCGCCGGCGCCCGACCCCGTGGCCGACCGTCTGCACCTCCACGGCGCGTACCCCGACGCGGCGCGCGGCCGCGTCGTCGAGTACCGCGTCGCCCGGGCCCCGGGTGGCTTGGCCCTCATGTACGGCGCCGGCGTGCTGAGCGGCCTGCTCGGCATCGGGTCGGGCACCCTGAAGGTCCCGGCCATGGACCTCGCCATGAGCCTGCCCATGAAGGTGTCCACGGCCACGAGCAACTTCATGATCGGCGTGACCGCCGCCGCGTCGACGGGGGTCTACTTCGCCCGCGGGGACATCAGCTCGCTCCTGGCCGCGCCCATCGCCATCGGAGGCGTCGCCGGGGCCATGGTCGGCTCCCGCCTCGTGGGGCACCTGCCGGCGCGTGGCCTTCGGATCGTCTTCGCGGTCGTCGTGTTCGCCGTCGCCGTCCAGATGCTGGTGAAGGGACTCGGATGAGCACGGCGCCCGAGACCAGCGACCCCCTCCACTACGAGCCCCCGGCGGCCATGGCCCGCCTCGAGGCGGCGGTGACGGTGGTCCTGCGCATCGGGCTCGCGCTGAGCATGGCCGTCCTCGTCGTCGGCACGCTCGTCACCCTGGCCGCGGCGTCGACGTCTGCCCAGGCCGGCCGAACCGTCGGCGCGCTGCGGCACGGCGCGGCCCATCCCGGCGGCCTCGCCATTCCCCGTTCGGTGGGCGCCGTGGCCCGCGGCCTCGCGCACGGCCAGGGTCCCGCCATCGTCTTGCTCGGCGTCCTTCTGCTCGTGCTCACCCCCATCTCGCGCGTGGCGGTCAGCGCCGTCGTCTACGCGCGCGAGCACGACACCACGTTCGTCGTGATCAGCGTGGTCGTCTTCGCACTCCTCGTCGCCTCGTTCGCGCTCGGCTGAGCGACGCGAAGGCTCGGTCTCCGTGACGGCGGCAGCCTCCTGGGCGATGGCGCACGATCGCGTCGGCCAGTACAGCGCACGCGCACGCGAGCAGCTGGCCATCGAGAACGCACAGCGCTTCGCGCCCGACCACACCGGCATCGACGAGACCTCGGTCGTCGACGTCTGAGCAGCTGCGTCGCTCACACCGGCAGGGATTCGAGCACCGCCTCGGCGAGCCCCGCGTCCCACGCCCCGAGGACCTCGAGGCCCGTGGCGCCCTCCGCCAGGGGGTCGGCTGTCGCGGGGCCCGACCCGCCGGGCAGGGCCAGGAGGGCCAGCACCGTCTCGGGCTGCCAGCGGCGCAAGGCGACGGTGGCGATGCGCGCGCCGTGGCGCGTCCGACGCTGGGCGAGGCCCACGAGCTTGGCACCCCGACGCACGACCTCGCCCGGGCCGCGCCCGGCGAAGCAGACCGAGTCCGACCACGGCCCGCGCACGGCACGGCCGCGGTGGAGGTCGAGACCGTCGACGCCGACGGCGGTCAGGGCGCGCCGCCACACCTCGCCCGCCCAGTGCGCCGCCCGCACGACGTCGTCGTCCCACAGCGGGTCGGCGCGAGGGACCCAGAACTCGATCCACAGCTGCTCCCCCGGTGCGACAAGGACGGCGCCCCCGCCGCTGCCCCGGCGGAGCAGGACGACCCCCTGCCGTTGCAGCGCGTCGCGATCCACGTCCTCGACCGCTTGTGTGCTCCCCAGGACCAGTGCCGGTGCGCCCACGGGCTCGCAGAGCGCGGCCGTCCGACCGCAGCCGCCGGGATCCGCCGGCCACGACCCGATCAAGGACTCCGGGTCAGCGCGGCGGTGTTCGACGCTCCAGTATCGCGGGCCGCTCACGCGGTGAGCGACTGCGCAACGAGATAGGGCGCCCAGTCCTGACGCGCCCCTTCGCTCATGGCCAGCAGCCAGACCCGCTGGCGGGGAGCGGTGGGCTGGCGCCGGAGCACGAGGCCCACCTCCGTGAGGGTGCGGTCCTCCTTGCGCGTGTTGCATCGACGGCACGCGGCCACCACGTTGTCCCACGCGTGGAGCCCGCCCCGGCTGCGGGGCACGACGTGGTCGATGCTCTCGGCCACCGAGCCGCAGTACTGGCACCGGTGGCCGTCGCGGGCGAAGACGGTCCGACGGTTCACGGCGACGGCGCGATCGTGGGGGACGCGCACATAGCGCGCCAGTCGGACCACCGACGGCTCGGGATGGGCGACGCGCTCGGAGCGGAACAGGCGCTCGGTGGCGTGCACCACCTCGGCCTTGGCGCCCAGGACGAGCAGCAGCGCCCGGCGAGTGGAGACGATGCCGAGGGGCTCGAAGGTCGCGTTGAGCACGAGCGCTCTGCTGCCCCCCTTTGCACCGGCCGAGTTCGCCGACATCGCCCAAGAGGCTACCGTGCCGGCCCCACTCACCTCCGCCAGCCTCGCATCTGGGCCGACCACTCCACGAACGTCCGTATGTCCTCGGGCGACGGCTCGGCGTCCCCCGAGCCGCCGTACGCCGTCTCCATGCGGAACCGCCACAGCGCCGGATCGGGCAGCGGGAGCAACGGTGCCCGCCGCCACCATCGGGGACGGGCGAGACGCAGGGCCGCGCCGAGCGCAGCCGGCGCCAGCCAAGGACGGCGGGCCAGGACGCCGAGCACGGCTCGGACGGGCACCACCGTGTCCCCCGACCGCGCCGTCCCGCTCACGCGCGCTCCGGCAGGTCGCGGCCGCTGCCCAGCCATCCCAGCGCGCCCGCGCCCACGAGCCCCCCGGCGGGGCCGAGCGCGGCGGGCACGATGAGCGCCGACCTGGCGTAGTCGAGGCGCGCCCGCGCCTGCAACTCGCGACCGGCGGCGTCGAAGAACGGTGCCCCGAACCCCAGGGCCACCGCGCCCGCGACGGCCACCAGCTCGAGGTCCAACAACGCGACCACCGACGCCACCGCGCGCCCTACGAGCGTGCCCGTGCGTTCGACGACGGCCGGGGTCGCCTCGGCCGCGGGACGGCCCGTCGTCGCCGCGATGGCGGTCCCCGACGCTTCGGCCTCGAGACAGCCCGACGCGCCGCACGCGCAGGGCCGGCCGTCGGGCTCGACGATCACGTGACCGACGTGCCCGGCGTTGCCCGTCGCCCCCTGCAGGAGCCGCCCGTCGAGGACGATGCCCCCGCCCACCCCGGTGGACACGACCATCGCCATGAAGTCGCGCCGGCCCCGGGCGGCGCCGCGCCAGCCCTCGCCGAGCGCCAGCGCCTTGGCGTCGTTGTCCACCGCCGTGGGCAGGCCGGTGGCCTCCTGCAGGCGGGCGCGCAGGGGAAAGTCGCGCCAGGCCGGGATGTTGAGCGGGGACACCGCCTCCCCCCGGGGCGTCATGGGCCCGCCGCAGCCGACCCCGCAGGCCGACACGGCCCCGCCGGCGGGGATCTCCGCCATCACCTCGCCGACCAGTCCCGACAGGACGCCGAAGAGGACCTCGGGGTCGGCGGTGTCAGGGGTGGGGACACTGCGCGCCGCCGCCAGGGCGCCGGTCTCGGCCACGAGCCCCGCCGCGAGCTTGGTCCCCCCGACGTCGACCGCCAGGCACCACTCCACCGGGCGGCACCCTAGTGCCGGCGCCGCTGCGGGCGACTACTTGTCGTCGCCGTCGCGGCGGAAGCGGTCCCGCAGCCACCCGCGGGTCTCGTGCAGCGCGTTGTTGATCCCCTGCGCTCGCAGCGAGCGCCCGATGTCGTCCCAGCCGGCCTTGCCCATGCGCCGGAGGTTCTTCCAGAACGCGAGGAGGGAGCCGAACATGATGAGGACGCCGGCGAAGCCGAGGTACACCGACGTGGTGAAGAACGCCAGCATGACGGCGAGGCCCACCACGAAGCCGAGGATCGACCACTTGAGGTTGCGCCCCGCGTACCGGTAGACGTTCTCGGAGCGGACCCGGGCGGCGAATGCCGGATCCTGCTGGTAGAGCGCCTGCTCCAGCTCCTGGAGCACCCTCTGCTCGTGCTCAGAGAGCGGCACGCTCACCCCCTATCTGGGTGCAACCCTTCGTCGACGGGACAATCTTCGCGCACGGTCCCTTCGCATGACAACGGCACCCCGGCCCCGGCGGTTGAGGTCCAATGTCCCACGGCCGTGGCGTTCTCCCTTGTCAGCGCCAAGTTCCGCGCACGAGCCCACGGAGAGAGGTCATCGCCCGGGACCCCATTGGACGTCGCCCCGCCGGCGGACGTCGAGGCCGCCGGGGCCCATCAAGGTGGCGGGCCCCACCGCCGCCTGGCCGTAGCGGGCCCGGACGGCCGCCACCGCCCGGTCCAGCTCGGGCCATCCGCCTTCGGCGACGTCCTGCTCCTCCTCTGCCGTGGCCCCGTCGAAGGCGAGTTGCCGGCCAGGCTCGGGGCGGCCGGCGCCGGGGCCCGGGCCGAGGCCGGACACCGCCACGCCGAGGAGCCGGACCCCCGGTGACACGTCGACCCCGTCGAGCAGGGCGCCGGCGGCCGAGGCGACGACGTGGGCGGCAGCCGTCGGCGCGGGCAGCGTGTGCGACCTCGTGATCGTCCGACGGTCCCCGAAGCGCACCTTGACGGTGACCGTGCGGCCGGCGGTCCCCGCCTCGTGCAGACGGGCCCCCACCGCATCGGCCATGCGGACGAGGTGCTGGTGCAGCGCCCGTCGGTCGTCGTGGTCGACGGCGAAGGTCTGCTCGTGGCCGATCGACTTGGCAGGGCGATGCGCCTCCACGGCGCGTGCGCCCCGGCCGCGCGCCAAGGCGGTGAGCTGGCGCCCCGCTGCCGCGCCGAGGAGGCGGCGGAGGGTTTCGTCGGGCACCTGGGCCAGGTCGCCCACGGTGGCGACGCCCATCCCCTCCAGCCGACGGGCGGTGGCGGGGCCCACACCCCACAGGGCCCGGATGGGCATGGGGTGGAGGAAGGCGAGCTCGTCGTGCGGGGCGACCACGTAGACGCCCGGACCCGGTATCGGGCCCTGGCGGGTGGCGACCGGCTTGGCGGCGCGCGAGGCCAGCTTGGCCAGCATCTTCGTCCGCGCCACCCCGACGGAGCAGGGCAGGCGGAGCGCGTCGCGCACGCGCCCGCGAACGGTGTGGGCGATTGCCGGTGGGTCGCCGAGCAGGCGGCGCGCCCCGGCGACGTCGAGGAACGCCTCGTCGAGGCCGACGCCCTCGACGATCGGCGTGAACGACTGGAGGACCGCGAAGAGGGTTTCGCTCACCGCCGCGTAGCGACCGTAACGACCGGGGAGGAAGACGGCCTCGGGACAGCGGCGGCGGGCCTCGAGCGAGGGCATGGCCGATCGGATGCCGAAGGCTCGCGCCTCGTAGGTGCACGACGCCACCACGCCGCGCGCTCCCGCGCCCCCTACGATCACCGGCCGGCCGGCGAGCGACGGATCGTCGAGAACCTCGACGGCGGCGAAGAAGGCGTCCATGTCGACGTGGAGGACCGTGCACGCGCCGGTCCCGGCCGCGGGCATCGGGGCCACGGCTCAGCTTCCGAGCCGGACCCGGCGGAACCCCTCGGCGAAGAGCACACCGGCGCGGCGGCCGTCCTCTTCGGCGCGGGAGCGGACGGCGTGTACGGCCCACTGGCCGTCGTCGGCGAACTGGCTCCGATGGCAGGCCACGGCGGCGGCCTTGACGTCGACCGTGTCGGTCACGTCGACCCACACGGTGGGGTCCAGCGTGCCCGACAGCAGGACGACGTCCGCCTGGTGCGCGTCGCCCTCCTCCGGGAAGTAGTGCGGCAGCGCGGCCGCCGGCGCGAGGGCGTCGAGCGCGGCGAAGCCGATGGCGCGGTGATCGCGATGGTTGTAGTACTCCTCGCCGAAGAACACGGCCGTCGGGTCGGGACAGAGCACCACCGACGGGCGGATCCGCCGGATCCAGCGGACCAGCTCCCGTCGCAAGGCGGCCGTGTCGTCGAGCTCCCCGTCGGGATAGCCGAGCACGTGCTGACTGGTCACCCCGATGCGCGCCGCCGCGTCCGCGGCCTCGTGCAGGCGTCGGTCGGCCAGGGCGGCCGGGTCCACACCGGGGTCGACGGTGCCCTTGTCGCCGTTGGTGCAGATGACCACGTGGACCGCGGCCCCGGCCCGCGCCCAGCGGGCGAGCGTCCCCCCACACGACACGTCGGGGTCGTCGGGATGTGCGTAGATGGCGAGGACCGCCGACGGCACCTCGTCGAGCAACACCGCCACGGGATCAGCGCCGTCGCTTGGGCTCGGTGGTCTTGGTCAGCAGCCCGACCTCGCGCTCGAAGTCGCCCACGTCCTCGAACCCTTTGTACACCGAGGCGAAACGCAGGTAGGCGACCTCGTCGAGGTCCCGGAGCCGCTCGAGCACCGCCCGTCCGATCTGCTCGCTGGTCAGCTCGGCCCCTTCGCCGCGCAGCGCGTCCTCCACCTGTTGTGCGAGCTCCTCGAGCTGCTCTTCGGTGACCGGCCGGTTCTTCGTGGCGGCCCGCACGCCGGCGACCAGCTTGGCCCGGTCGAAGGGCTCACGTTCCCCTCCGCGCTTGAGCACCCACAAGGGCGCCTCTTCCAGGCGTTCGTAGGTCGTGTAACGCCGGCCGCACGACAGGCATTCGCGGCGACGGCGGATGGCACCGCCCTCCTCGGCCAGCCTGGAGTCGACCACCTTGTCGTCCAGGCTCTGGCACCAGGGGCAGCGCACGCGGCCAACCGTAGTGCCCGGACTACGGCGCGCCCTTGCTCAGGGGAGGAGCAGATGCTCCCCGGGGACGATGGTGTCACTCCCCGCCTGCCGTGCCAGCGCGGCCACGACCGGCCGGGGATCGCCCGTCGGGTCCAGGCGCTGGGCGATCGACCACAGCGTGTCGCCCGGCTGGACGATGTACAGCGCGTGGTGGGCCGGCACCGCCCCCGCCAGGGCGGGACCGGGGGTGGCGAGGGGACGCCCCCCGGCACCGCCCCAGGGGAGGGCGAGGACGGCCAGCAACGCCGCCGCGACGGTCCCGAGCAGGACCCGGCGCCGACGGACCGCGGCAGAAGGCCGGCCGGCGCGCTCGAGCCCCGGCCCGCCGCGCGTGGGACGCGGCCGGGGGCCGGGGCAGGCCTGCTCGGGACGGTCGGGGGCGGCGACCAGGCGATATGCGCCGGGTCGGGGCGCCGCGGGCGACGAGGTCGCGACGCGCCGACGATGGCCGGTCCCGAGCGACGGGCCGGTGACGCTCATCGCTGTCCCCGCGTCGTCCGTGGGAACGGGTCCGGGACCGAACGCATGTTCGCCATGCCGGTATGAGACCACGAACATGTGTTCGTGTCAAGGGCCGCTGGCCCGGACGGCGACGGGTGTGGCGGGTGTCGCAGCGAGGTGTGCACGGACGCCAGCGTGGCAGGCGGGTGTGACGGTCCTCCCCGGCGCCCATCGAACAGGTGTTTGATACTCCGGGTCACGGGCGGTAGGGTTGGGCGAACTGGTGTTCGGCCACTCGTGGTCGGACACCGGTGTTCGACCACGAGTGCTCAGGAACGAGTGTTCGGCCCAAGAGTGTCCGGCCACCGTGTGGGCACCCGGCTCCCGAGGGGGAAACGATGGCGGAAGCACTGTCCGGCAAGCGCCAGGAGATCCTGGAGTTCATCGGCCGCTCGCTGCGGGACCGCGGGTACCCGCCCTCGGTCCGGGAGATCGGCGAGGCGGTGGGCCTGACCTCGTCCTCCACCGTCCACGCCCACCTCTCCGTGCTCCAACGCGAGGGCTACCTTCGGCGCGACCCGACCAAGCCCCGGGCCATCGAGGTCCGCTACGACCCCTCCTCCAAGGCGGCGGTGCCGGCCCGCCCGACCCGCCACGTCCCCCTGGTGGGCGACGTCGCCGCCGGCACGGGCGTGCTGGCGAGCGAGAACGTGGAGGAGCTCCTGCCCCTCCCCGAGGACTTCACCGGGACGGGCTCGCTCTTCATGCTCCGGGTCCGGGGCGACTCGATGATCGACGCCGGCATCTTCGACGGCGACTACGTCGTGGTCCGCCAGCAGCCCGACGCCGACAACGGGGACGTGGTGGTGGCGGCGATCGACGAGGACGAGGCGACGGTGAAGACCTTCACCCGCCGGCGCGGCAAGATCGTGCTGACGCCGGCCAACGCGGCCATGGCTCCCATGGAGCTCGACCCCGCCGAGACGACGATCTACGGCAAGGTCGTGACCGTCCTGCGCCGCCTCTAGCTACGCCTGCGACTCGCCGACCAGCGCGCCGAGGACGGTGCGCGCCTGGTCGAGCTCGGCCCGCGTCACCCGCTCGTCGGGGGTGTGCGCCAGGAGCGGGTCGCCGGGGCCGAAGTTGGCCGCGGGGATCCCCGCCTCCCAGCAGGTGGCCACGTCGGTCCACCCCAGCTTGGCCCGCGCCGGCGCTCCCGAGGCGGCGACCAGGGTGCCGAGCAGCGGGTGATCGAGCGCGGGCGGTGCCGCCGGCGCGGCGTCCATCACCCGGAGGTCGTCGCCGGCCTCGGGGTCCACGCCGGCCGAGACCAGCGCGCGCAGCGCCGCCTCCGCGCCGGGCAGGTCGCGATCGGGAGCGAAGCGGTAATTGATCGTCACCGATGCCTCGTCGGGCACCACGTTGCCGGCGACGCCGCCCTCGACCCCCACCGCCTGGAGCTGCTCGAGATACGTGCACCCTTGGAGGACCACCGACCGAGACTCGTACCGGGCCAGGGTGTCGAGGAGCGCCGCGGCGCGGTGGATGGCGTTCACACCGGCCCAGGGGCGGGCACTGTGGGCCCGCCGCCCCCGGATGGTGGCGACCGCCCGCATCGTGCCCTGGCAGCCGGCCTCCACCACGCCGCCGGTGGGCTCGCACAGCACGGCGGCGTCCGCGGCGACGAGGGCGGGCGCCGTCCGCGCCAGGTGGCCCAGTGCGTTGTAGTGGCGCTCCACCTCCTCGCAGGCGTAGAGCACGAAGGTCAGGTCGACCCGGGGCTCGGGCACGTGCCGGGCCAGGTCCATGAGGACGGCGACACCGCCCTTCATGTCGACGGCACCGAGTCCCCACAGCGTGTCGCCCTCGATCCGGTGCCCACCGCCGTCGAAGGGCGGCACCGTGTCGAGGTGGCCGCCCAGGAGCAGCCGCTGCGGGCGCCCCAGCGCGGTGCGGGCCACCACCGTGTCGCCCGTGCGCTCGACCCGCAGGTGCGTGCAGGCACGCAGGTCCCGCTCGATGCGATCGGCCAGCGCGCCTTCGCCGTGGCTGACCGACGGGATGTCGACGAGCTCGGCGGTGAAGGCCAGGAGGTCGCTCACGCGCCCGGCGCCGCCCGCGACGTCACGTCGCGACCTGCTGGTCGCGCAGCACCGCCTCGAGCCGCGCCTTGTCGTGGCGCTCGCCGGGCTCGAGGCGCCTGATCACCAGCACACACGGCAGGAAGAACTCGCCACCGGGGAACTCGCGCCGGCGCGACGCGCTGACGGCCACGCTCCAGGCCGGGACGACGCCGCGCCCGAGCTCTGCGCCGGATTCGGCGTCGATCACCGGGATGGACGGGTTGAGGATGGTGCCGGCGCCGAGCACCGCGCCCTCACCGACGCGCGCACCGTCGGTGACCATGCAGCGGCTCCCGATGAAGGCGTGGTCGCCGACCATGACGGGGGCGGCGTTGGGCGGCTCGAGCACGCCGCCGATGCCCACCCCGCCCGACAGGTGCACGTGCTCGCCGATCTGCGCGCACGAGGCCACGGTGGCCCAGGTGTCGACCAGCGTGCCCGCGCCGACCCGGGCACCGATGTTGACGTAGCTCGGCATGAGGATCGCCCCTCGGTCGATGAACGACCCCCAGCGGGCGGAGGCGCCGGGGACGACGCGCACGCCGGCGGCCTCGTAGCCGGTCTTGAGGGGAAGCTTGTCCGCGAACTCGAAGGGGCCCACCTCGATCGTCTCGATGCCCCGGAGCCGGAACAGCAGGAGGATCGCGCTCTTGAGCCAGGCGTGGACGACCACGGTGTCGGTGGCCGGGTCCACCTCCGCCACGCGCGCCTCGCCCGAGTCGAGCAGGCCCACCGCCTCGCTCACCACGGCCAGCGCGTCGGTGTCACCGGGGCCGAGCTCGCCGGCGCGGGCCCACAGCTCCTCGACCTGGGAACGGAGATCGGCCATCGCCGCAGGTTAGCGGCGCGGCCCGCGCCGGCCCGACACCGCGCCGGCCCGTTCGCCGAGCGGGCCGGCGGCGGCGAGGCGCCGGGCCACCAGCTCGATGCGGTCGTCGGGCTGGACGGCAGCGACGCGCACGAACCCCGCCCCGTGCGGACCGAAGAAGTCGCCGGGGCTCACGAGCATCCCCCCGTGCTCGGACAGCACCCGGGCGAGGGCCCAGGCCGCGCCGTCTGCGCCGGGCATGGCGCGGGCCCACTCCGGCACCGGGACCCACAGGTAGAAGCCCCCCGCGGGGAGCGACGCCGCCAGCCCGGCCGCGCGCAGGACCTCGGCCAGGCGCTCGAGGCGCCGGGCGTAGCGGTCGCGCTGGGCCTCGACGTGCGCGTCGTCGGACCACGCGGCGACGGCCGCGGCCTGGACCGGCCCTGCGACCATGAGCCCGGCATGCTTGCGGACCTCGGCCAGGTAGCGCACGAGGGTCGGGTCCCCCGCGTAGCAGCCGACGCGCAACCCGGCCAGGTTCGAGCGCTTCGACAGCGAGTGCAGGGCGAGCACACCCTCGGACCCCGATTGCAGGACGGTGGCCGGCGGCCAGCGCGCCCAGCTGAACTCCGCGTAGCACTCGTCGGAGATCACGGGCACGTCGTGGGCCCTGCCGACGGCGGCCGCCGCCGCCAGGTCGTCGAGCGCGCCGGTGGGGTTGGCGGGGGAATTGACCCACAGGACCACGGCGCGGGCCAGGTCGTCGGCGCCCAGCGCGCCCAGGTCGGGCGAGCCGTCGGCCGCCGGCGGGATGGCCACGGCCCGGCAGCCCGCCAGCCGGGCGCCCATGGCGTAGGTGGGATAGGCCACGGAGGGGGCGAGCACCGTGTCGCGCCCGGGGCGACGCAGCCGGAGGTAGCCGGCCGCGGAGGCCACGAACTCCTTGGTGCCCACGCACGCGGCCACCGCCGAGGGTTCGAGGGCCACGCCGAAGCGCCGGTCGATCCAGCGGGCCACCGCCTCGCGCAGCGCCGGGCTCCCCACCGAGGTCGGGTAGCCGCGCTCGAGGCCCGAGGTGCCGAGCGCATCGACCACCGCGGGGGGCGGGGGGTCGCAGGGCGTGCCCACCGACAGGTCCACCATGCCGCCGGGGTGTGCGTCGGCCAGCGCGGCGATCTCGGCCAGCCGGTCGTAGGGATACGGGGGCGGCGTGAACCCGGGGCCGTCGTCGGGCACGGGCGTCACGAGGCCTCGAACTCGGCGAAGCGGGCCCGCCCGGCGTCGTCGAGCACGACGTGGACGATGGTGCCGCCCTCCTCGTGGGTCTCGTCGACGACCTCGCCCTCGCGGTGCACCGCGGCGAGCACGTCACCGCGTTCGAAGGGAACCACCAGCTCCACCACCCGATCCGCGGCGCGCAGGCGGTCGCCGATCGACCGCAGCAGCTCGGGCAGGCCCTCGCCCGTACGGGCGGAGAGGGCGATTGAGCCCGGGTGCTCGCGTGCCACGCGCCGCGCCTCGTCGGTACGGTCGACCTTGTTGATCACCAGCAATTCGGGCACCCGCTCCGCGCCGATCTCCATCAGCACCTCGCGCACGGCGTCGATCTGGGCGTCGGGGGCGGGCGCGGACCCGTCGACCACGTGCACCAGGAGGTCGGCCTCGCGCACGACCTCCAGTGTCGAGCGGAACGCCTCCACCAGCTGGTGGGGCAGCTTGCGCACGAAGCCGACCGTGTCGGAGGCGAGCACGGTCTCCCCGCCGGGGAGATGGAGCCGGCGCGTCCGCGGGTCGAGGGTGGAGAAGAGCCGGTCCTCGACCACCACGTCGGCGTCGGTCAGCGCGTTGAGCAACGTGGACTTGCCCGCGTTCGTGTACCCCACGAACGACACGGCACGCTGGCGGGAGCGCTGCCGGGCGCGTCGCTGTGTGCGGCGGGTCGCGGTGAGCGCCTGGAGGTCGTGCTCGAGCCGGCCCATGCGCCGCACGAGACGCCGCCGGTCCACCTCGAGCTTGGTCTCGCCCGGGCCCCGCGTCCCGATGCCGCCCGCTTGCTGGCTCAGCGCCTTGCCCCGGCCGCGAAGTCGAGGAAGGCGGTAGCGCAGGAGCGCCAGCTCGACCTGGGCCTTGCCCTCCTGGCTGCGGGCGTTCTGGGCGAAGATGTCGAGGATCACCGCGGTGCGGTCGATCGCGGTGCGACCGAGGATCTTCTCCAGGTTGCGCTGCTGGGCCGGGGTGAGCTCGTCGTCGAACACGACCGTGTCGGCGTCAACCTGCTCGGCCAGCAGATGCAGCTCCTCGGCCTTGCCCGCCCCCAGGAAGGTCGCGGGATCCGGCCGGTCCCGGCGCTGGACGACGCGCCCGACGACGTCGGCACCGGCGGTGTCGACCAGCAGGGCCAGCTCGTCGAGGTCCGCGTCCACCGTGTCGGCGGACGTCCAGGGGAAGAGCACGCCGACGAGCACGATCCGCTCCCGGAACGAGCGTTCGATGAGGGTCACGGTCGCGCCGGCACCTCCACCGCCGCCCTGGCCGCGGCCCCCGCGGGCGCACCCACGGCGCCCGCGCGCTCGTCCACGCCGCGCCCCGCGTCGGCCACCATGGCCGCCAGCACCGCCTCGGACACCACCACGTCGGCCACGTGGCGGGTGGGGCCGCGCAGCACGATCTCGTCCGCCCCGAGCGTCACCTCCAGCACCCCACCCGGGCTGTGGACCCGGGTGGTCGCCTGCCCGAGCCCCCACGTCGCCGCCGCGGCCGCCACCGCGCAGGCGCCGGTCCCGCAGGCCAGCGTCTCCCCCACGCCGCGTTCCCAGACGCGCATCGACAGCTCCCGGGCGCCGGGCCCGGGCCAGACGAACTCGACGTTGGCCCCCGCCGGCCGGCGCGCGGAGACGACGGGCCCCACCCGGGCCAGCGTGGCACCGTCGACCGCGTCCCCGAGGATCACCACGTGGGGGTTGCCCATGTCCACGAGGCGCGCGCGGGCGCCGGGCAGCTCGTCGAGCGCGATCTCCTCCCCCACGCGGGCGGCACCCATGCCGACGGCGGCGACGCCCGACCCGGGCTCCTCCCCCGCCTCGTAGGTGACCGACCGCCTCCCGGCCGCGGTCACCACCTCGACGAGCCCAGGCGCGGCCAGCCCGGTCTGCACCGCCGCCTGGACGAAGCAGCGGATCCCGTTGCCGCTCATCTCCGCCACGGAGCCGTCCGCGTTGTACAGCTCCATGACCAAGGTGCCCGGCGCGGGACGTGTCGCCCGCAGGAGACCGTCGCCACCCACGCCGCGATGGCGGTCGCACAGCGCGCGCGCCTCGGCACCCGAGACGGGGCGCGCGCCGTCGGGATCGAGCAGGACGAGGAAGTCGTTGCCCGCACCGTGGTGCTTGCGCAGTCCCAGCCGCTCACCGGCCATGGGTCGATTCTCCCACCTCGTCCCAGCAGGCGAGGAGCTGCTCGAGGAGCTCGCCCTGCGGGTCCAGCCACCGGATCCGCGGGTCGCGTCGGAACCACGCCCACTGCCGGCGGGCGAACGCCTTGGTGCGGCGCACGGCCTGCTCCAGCGCGGCGTGCAGGGGCACGCCCTCCTCGAGATGGGCCAAGACCTCGCGATAGCCGAGCGCCTGGCGGGCGGTGCGTGACAGCCCGCCCGGGCGCGCGCTGAGGGCCCGGACCTCCTCGACGAGGCCGGCGTCCACCAGTGCGGCGAAGCGTGCCTCGATGCGCGGGTCGTGGAGCTCGGCCACGAAGGGGATCCCCACCAACGTCACAGCGGTGGGCGGGTAGGCCTGCAGTCCCGGACCGAACGACGAGAAGGGACGTCCCGCGCCGATGGTGACCTCCAGGGCACGCACCACCCGGCGCCGGTTGGTCGTCGTCGTGCGCGCCGCGGCGACGGGGTCCAGCGCGGCGAGACGGGCGTGCAGCCCGGCCACGCCCGCGGGCCCTTGCGCGTCGCGCTCGAGGGCGACCACCACCTCGGGGAAGCGGCCCGGCAGCTCCAGGTCGTCGACCACGGCGCGCAGGTACAGTCCCGTCCCGCCCACGAGCAGCGCCCGGTTGCCGCGCCCCGCGATGTCGGCCAGGGCCCGGCGCGCCGCGCGCTGGAATTGGTGGACGGTGTAGGGCTCGTCCGGCTCGACCTGGTCGAGCAGGTGATGGGGCACCGCGGCCCGCGCCGCGGCGTCGGCCTTGGCCGTGCCGATGTCCATACCCCGGTAGACCGCCATCGAGTCGACCGAGACGATCTCGACACCGGGTCGCCGGCGCGCCAGCGCCAGCGCCAGCGTCGACTTGCCCGTCGCGGTGGGGCCGACGAGCGCCACGGGCGCGGGCATGGTCAGCCGGCGCCGACCACGAGCGGGATCCGGCGACGGCGCGCCGGGGCCGTCACCTCGAGCAGCTCGCCGCGCAAGAAGTGCGGCGCGGCACCCGCGACCCGCACCGTGGCGTACGAGCCGGGAACGACGGGCGCGTCGTCGGGCGTGGCGAAGTGGACGAGCTTGTTCTGCCGGGTCCGCCCGCTGGTGACCGCCTCGTCGCGCTTGCTCGGCCCGTCGACCACGACCTCCTCCACCCGGCCCACGCGGGCCTCGTGCTTGGCGAGCGCGCTGCGCTCGACCACCACGCGCAGGCGCTCGAAGCGCTCGGCCACGACGTCGTCGGGGACGAAGCGGTCCTCCATGGCGGCCGCGCGCGTCCCCGGTCGCGGCGAGAAGACGAACGTGTAGGCGCTGTCGAACTCCGCCGCCGCCACCACCTCGAGCGTGCGCTCGAAGTCCTCGTCCGACTCACCCGGGAAGCCCACGATGACGTCGGTGGTGACAGCCAGGTCGTCGATGCCGGCCCGCGCCATGGCCAGACGTTCGAGGTAGCGCTCGGCCCGGTATCCCCGCCGCATGGCGGCGAGCACCCGGTCACTCCCGGACTGCAGGGGGAGATGGAGGTGCTCGCAGACGGGCGGCGTCTCGGCCATGGCCGCCACCGTGTCGGGCCGCAGGTCCTTCGGATGGGGGCTCGTGTAGCGGACGCGCCGGATCCCCTCCACCGACCCGACGGCGCGCAGCAGGTCCGCGAACAACGGCCGTCGTCGCGTCAGGTCGCGCCCGTAGGAGTTGACGTTCTGGCCGAGCAGGGTGACCTCGGTCGTGCCCCGGGCCGCCAGCGTGGCCACTTCGCGCACGACCTCGTCGAGGGGACGGCTGACCTCGGGGCCGCGTACGCGCGGGACGATGCAGAAGGCGCACGAATTGTCGCAGCCGGTCTGGATGGTGACCCAGGCGGCGTGGGCCAGCTCGCGCACCGCCCCCAGGGCCAGGTCCTCGGAACCCCCGGTGGCCGCCGGACCGTCGAGGATCTCGACGACGGGCCCGGCCGACGCCGCCCGACGCAGCAGCGCCGGCGCGTTCGCCAGGTTGTGGGTGCCGAAGACGACGTCGACGTGCCCGGCGCGCCGGCGCACCAGCGCGCCGTCCTTCTGGGCGAGGCAGCCGCCGACGGCGATCTGCATCCCCGGCCGGCGCTCGGCCAGGGCCTTGAGCTGTCCCAGATGGCCGTAGAGCCGGTTGTCGGCATTCTCCCGGATGCAGCACGTGTTGAGGACCACCACGTCCGCCTGCTCGACGTCGTCGGTGGGCTCAAGGCCGTCGGCCACCAGCAGGCCGGCCAGGCGCTCGGAGTCGTGCTCGTTCATCTGGCACCCGAACGTGCGGATGTGGAACTTCCTCGGCGCCATCCCGTTGATTCTAGGGTGGGTCCCTGGTCCCACCGGCCGCCCCGCCGCGGGTTCAGTTCCCGGCCAGAAGGTCGAAGGGGCCGGTCGACCCCCGGGCGGAGGCGCCGCCCATGCCGGGTGCTCCGTCGACGACGAGACCCTCGAGATCGGGCAACAGGACCAGGGCGCGCCCCGGCACCCCGACGTCCGCCAACGCGTGCTCCGCCCGGTCGCGCACGCGCTCGCCGTCCGCGCCGTCGCAGATGCCGAGCAGCGACGGCCCGGCGCCGGACCAGCAGGCGGCGAGGGCACCGGCGTCGAGGAGCCGCGCCAGCAGCTGTGGGGCTTCGGGGAACATCGGGCTGCGGTAGTCCTGGTGCAGCCGGTCCTCGGCCGCCTCACGCGTGAGCAGGTCGCGGTCGGCCAGCCCCGCCAGCAGCAGCGTCATGCGCCCGAGATTGAACGTGGCGTCGGCGCGCGCCACCTGCTGGGGCAGCGCCTGGCGGGCCTTGGCAGTGGCCAGCGGTCGGTCCGGCACCATCACCACGAACACCAGGCCGGGATCCAGCGGCAGGCGCACGGCGCGCACCGTGCCCTTGACCATGGTGGCGCCCACCAGCCCGCCCACCACCGATGCGGCGGCGTTCTCCGGATGGCCGTCGATGCGCGCAGCGACGCCCAACGGGTCGCGCGAGCCGGCGGCGGCCGCGGCCGCGGCCGCTAGCGCGGCGGAGGACCCCAGCCCCCGTGCCACCGGGATCTGCGAGCGCACCGTGATCGCCAGGCGGTCGTGACCGGTGACGTCGATGGCCACGCGGGCGGCCAGGTGACTGGCGTCGTCGGCCAGCTCCGCCCCCTCGCCCTCGCAACGCACGGTTAGGCGCGCTGCAGGCTCCACCTCGACCTCGACCCCCAGGTTCAGGGCCAGGGCCAGGACGTCGAAGCCGGGACCGAGGTTGGCGGACGACGCAGGCGCTCGAGCTCGCACCGCGTCAGGGTACCGCCGTGACCTGGGCTGCGCCGGGACCGCTCACCGGTGGACGAGTGGACGGGGCGTCTCCCGTGGACGGGGCGTCACCCGTGGACGAGGCGTCACCCGTGGACGAGGCGCCACCACAGCGAGGGACCGGCCAGCGGCGCGGCGCGATGGACGCCCACGACCACGGTCTCGCCGCCGTCGACGACGACCAGGCGGGCCGACGTGCCCTGCCCCCGCCGCGGCACGAGGGCCACGGTCAGCGCGTCCCCCCGCCGGCCGAGCACGACGATGCCGTCGCTCGGCAAGAGGGGGGCCGAGGCGCCCCAGGGCGCCCGCACCCGGCCGACGACCGACCCGGGGGCGGCCAGGCGCTCGGCCACCAGCGCCCGGCTCACGCTGTCGAGGACGGCCAGCGCTGCGCCGTCGGCCGCCTGGAGGGGACCGGCGCCCGTCTGGCCGGTGACGGCCACCAGGACGCGCAGGGTCCGCCCGCCCACCACCCGGTCCGCGGCCAGCACCAGACAGCCGCCGGCCGCGTCGGTGAAGCCGGACTTCACGCCGACCACCCCGTCGGTGCCCACCGCGGTGACGAAATTGCGCAGCGTCCCGGCGATGGGGAGCGTCACGCTCGGCTGGTCCACGATCGCAGCGAAGGTGGGGTTCTGCATGTCCGCCGCCGCAAGTCGCAGCGAGTCGGCGGCGGTCGAGACCGAACCCCTGTCGAGCCCCGATGCGTCGGCGTAGTGGGTCGACCCCATGCCCAGCGCCGCGGCGGTGGCGTTCATCTTGCCGACGAAGGCGGCCGGGGAGCCGGCCACCCACGCCGCGAGCACGTCCGCGAGGTTGTCCGCGGACGGGACGAGCAACCCGTCGAGCAGCTGCCGCTCGGTGAGGGTCTCCCCCGCCTTCACCGGGACCTCCGTGTTCCCGGCCGCCTGGTCGGCGTCGCTCTCCGCCTCGTCGGCGGCCGTCAGCGTGACCGACGGGCCGCTGTCGCCGGGCCCCAGCGGGTGCGCCTGGAGCACGAGGTATGCGGTCATCATCTTGGTCACGCTGGCCACGGGCACGGGCTGCTCGGGGCCCGACTGCGCCACCAGGCCGAGCGACGGCACCGTGTAGGCGCCCTGGCCCGCGCTCGGCCAGGGCACGGGCACGGGCGCACCGGAGACCTGCGGGTCCGACGCCAGGCTGGGCACCAGCGCCGGCGCCGGCAGCGGTCGGGTGACCTGGACGACGACCAGTGCGACGAGCGCGAGCAGCACCACGAGCATCCCCCAGCGCCACGGGTGCGCGGGCCGCAACCGGCGCAGGCGCGACGGCGCGGCATGCCGCGGCCCGTGAGCCGGCGCCGCGTGCCGGCCGCGACGGCGCCCGTTCCCGGCGACGACGGCGTCGTCGTCCTGCGTCGACCCCCCGGCAGCCGCCTCGTCGCTGTCGGTGCCGGGGCTCGGTAGGCGAGCCACCGCCGGCTACCCGCCGACGCGCTGGTCGAGCTCCTCGGGGGTCATGAGCACGGCGCGGGCCTTGGAGCCCTCCGACGGGCCGACGACGCCGCGCCGCTCCAGGAGGTCCATGAGGCGGCCCGCACGCGAGAAGCCGACGCGAAGCTTTCGTTGCAACATCGACGTGGACCCTAGCTGGGAGCGCACCACGAGCTCCATCGCCGCCCCGAGCAGCTCGTCGTCATCGTCGTCGGCGGCACCGGGGCCCGAGGGCGGCCCGTCGGCACCAGCGATCCCCTCGACGTAGCTGGCCTGGCGCTGGCGTCGCCAGTGGGCGACCACGCCCCGCACCTCGGCCTCGGACACCCACGGGCCCTGGATGCGCCGGGGCACCGACGACGACGCCGTCAGCAGGAGCATGTCGCCCTTGCCGACGAGCCGCTCGGCCCCGGGCTGGTCGAGGATGACCCGGCTGTCGGCCAGCGAGGACACCGAAAAGGCGAGGCGCGACGGGACGTTGGCCTTGATCACGCCGGTGATGACGTCCACCGACGGCCGCTGGGTGGCGAGCACCAGATGGATCCCCACCGCCCTGGCCATCTGCGCGATCCGGCACACGGACTCCTCCACGTCGCGGGCGGCCACCATCATGAGGTCGTTGAGCTCGTCCACCACCACGAGGACGAAGGGCAAGGGCTCGCGCAGCACCGCAGGGGACAGCGCGGCGCGCGACTGCGCGACCCGCTCGGCCGCCCGACGGGCCGCCCCGTCGGCCGCCTCTCGTGCGTCGTCGCCGGAACCGGGCCCGTCGGCCGCGTCGGCGTCGCCGTCGGGTCCCGCCACCACGTCGTCGCGGGTGTCGTACGCGTCGTCGGCGTCGAGGTCATCGGCGTCGAGGTCGTCGGCGTCGGCCCCTTCGTGAGCCTCGGCCCCGTCCGACCCGTCGCGACCCTCGGGCACGGGGGCGAAGGCGCCCGAGGCCACCGCCTCGTTGTACCCGGTGATGTCGCGCATGCCGGCCTCGGCCAGCAGGTCGTAGCGGCGCTCCATCTCCGTCACCGCCCAGGCCAGCGCGTTGGCGGCCTTCTTGGGGTCGACGACGACCTGCGTGAGCAGGTGCGGCAGCCCGTTGTACTGGCCGAGCTCGACGCGCTTGGGGTCCACGAGGATCAGGCGGACCTCCTCCGGCGTGGCCCGCATGAGGATGGAGCTGATCAACGAGTTGATGCACGACGACTTGCCGGCGCCGGTCGCCCCCGAGATGAGGATGTGGGGCATGTCGGCCAGGTTCGCCATCACGGCGCGGCCGGCGATGTCGCGTCCGAGGGCCACCTCGAGCGGATGCACCGCACTCCGTGCCTCGTCGGAGGCGAGCACGTCGCCGAGCGTGACGAGCTGGCGCCGGCGGTTGGGGACCTCGACCCCGATGGCCGACTTCCCCGGTATGGGTGCCAGGATCCGCACGTCGGGCGACGCCATGGCGTAGGCGATGTCCTTGGCCAGGCTGGTGACGCGGGCCACCTTCACGCCCGGCCCCAGCTCCAGCTCGAAACGGGTCACCGTGGGACCCACCGTCCGTCCCACCAGGCGGGTCTCGACCCCGTGCGCGGCGAGGGCCGCCACCAGGGCGTCCCCCGCGGCGCTGAGCTCGCCGCGGTCGAGCTGCTGCGGCTTCGAGCGCGCCAGGAGGTGCGACGGCGGGAGCCGCCATTCCCCCGAGCCGAGGCCGAGGTCCAGTGCCAGCTGGGCCACCGGTCCCTTCGGCGGGCGGGGCGGCTGGAGCGGCGCGCAGGCCTCGGTGCCCGTCCCGTCGTCCCCCGCCGCAGCCTCGGGCTCCCCGTCCGCGTCCGGTTCGCGGTGGCCCCCGCCGGCCGTGTCGACCACCGCCACGTGCTGCTCGGGCCGGCCCGCCGGCCCGGGCTCCCCGGCCGGCGCGAACTCGACCGGCAGGTCGCCGCCCGCATCCTCGGCCGCCACGGCCGCGCGCTCGTCGAGCAGGCGCGACAGCGCCTCGGTCCTCGCCGCCCGTGCCCGCTCGGTCAGGTCCCAGGCGCGCCGGGCCGCGCCGGCCACGCCCCCGGCGACCGCCCGCAGCGTGATGCCGGTGAACAGGACCGCCGCCAGCGCGAAGAGGGCCACGAGCAGGACGGCGGCCCCGAAGCCGGCCAACCCGGCCCGCAGGGGGCCGCCCACGGCGGCGCCGAGCCAGCCGCCCGCTCCGGAGAGCGCGGCCACCGAGGCGCCGAGACGAGGGTCGCCGCCGGCCAGGTCGGCCAACCCGGCCACGGCCACGAGCGCCAGCACCAGGCCGAGGACGGCCCGGGCCGGCTCGTGGCGCGGACGGCCCGCGACCAGCATGGCCCCCGCGGCCACCAGTGCGGGCGGCAGCAGGAACCGTCCGACGCCGAAGGCGGCACCCAGCCCGTGGCGCACGCCATGGCCGGCGGGCCCCAGCGCGTCGGCGTAGAGGGCGAGGCCCGCCAGCACGCCCAGCGTCACGCAGGTGATCCCCCAGAGGTCCTCGGCGTGGGCGGCGAGCACCGAGAGGACGGACTCCACCAGGGCCGGCCGGGCCGGCGCAGTGCGCCGGGACGTCCGGGAGCGGGTCGTGGACGCCGGGCTCGAGCGCGTCCTCGGACCGGCGGCGGCTCGTCGGCCGCCGCCGGCAGCCGACCGGGCGGCGGGGCGTGCGCCCACCGGACGGCGCTTGGTGGTTACCACAGTGGCCACAACGCTAACAGCAGTCCCACGGCCACGAAAGGACCCCGGGACGAAGGCGCGGCGCACCTGCCCCGCCGCGGCCCCCGAGGGGTCGCCGCTACACCGTCACGACGACGGGCACGATCATGGGCCGGCGGCGGGTCCGCTCGCCCACCAGTCGTCCAAGGGCCCGCCGGGCATGGCGCCGGAGGCTCTCGTGGTCCGTCGCCCCGTCGGCCAGTGCCTCCTCCAGCGCGGCCCGCACCACCGCGCTGGCCTCGTCGAGCAGGGCCTCGGCCTCGGGGGCGTGCACCCACCCCCGGGTGACGATCTCGGGCGCCGTGACCACTTCGCGGGCGTGGGTGTCGACGGTGGCCACCACCACGACGACGCCCTCGTCGGCCAGCACCCGCCGGTCGCGCAGCACGCCGTGTCCGACGTCGCCCACGGTCCCGTCGACGTAGAGGAAGCCGGCGGGCACGGGCTCGGCCCGTCGCACGCCCCCGTCCTCGAGCACGATGCCGTCGCCGTCCTCGCACAGCAGCACGTTGTCCTCGGGGACCCCCATGGCCGCGGCCAGGCGCGCGTGGTTCCACAGGTGCCGGAACTCGCCGTGCACGGGGACGAAGTACTCGGGGCGGACCACCGAGAGCATCGTCTGGAGCTCGCCCTGGCGGGCATGCCCGCTCACGTGCACCGGCTCGACGCCGGTGTGGATCACCTCGGCGCCTCGACGGTGGAGCTGGTCGATGACCCGCCCGACCGCCCACTCGTTGCCCGGGATCGGGTGCGCGCTGATCACCACCACGTCCCCCGGCCCGAGATGGAGCCACTTGCTCTCCCCGGCCGCAAGCAGCGACAGCGCGGAGAGGGGCTCGCCCTGCGAGCCGGTGGAGAGGATGCACAGGGTGCCCGGCTCGTAGCGGTCTGCGTCCTCGATGGGCACCAGCACCGCGTCGTCGACGGTCAGGATCCCCAGGCGGCGGGCCAGCTCCAGGTTCTTGGCCATCGAACGGCCGAGCGTGGCCACCTTGCGGCCACCGTCGACGGCCGCGTCCACGACCTGCTGCACGCGATGGATGTGGCTGGCGAAGCAGGTGACGATGATCCGCCGTCCCGGGCGCGTCTCGAAGACGCGTCGCAGCGTCGCCCCCACCGACCGCTCGGAGGGGGTGAAGCCGGGCTCCTCGGCGTTGGTCGAGTCCGACAGCAGGAGCCGCACGCCCTGCGTGGCCGAGATGGCGCCGATACGGGCGAGGTCCGTGCGCCGCCCGTCGACCGGCGTCAGGTCGATCTTGAAGTCGCCGGTGTGCAGGATCACCCCCTGGGGCGTGGAGAAGGCGGTGGCGAACCCGTGGGGCACCGAGTGGGTGACCGGGATGAATTCGACGTCGAACGGGCCCACCGCCCGTCGCTCGCCGTCCATCACCTCGACGAATGTGGCCCGGTCCTCAAGGCCGGCCTCGGCGATGCGGACACGGGCCAGGCCGAGGGTGAGGGCCGATCCGTACACCGGTGCGGCGAGGTCCCGCAAGAGATAGGCGAGCCCGCCGGTGTGGTCCTCGTGGCCGTGGGTGAGCACTACGCCCTCGATGGCGTCCGCATGCTCGCGTAGGTAGGCCAGGTCGGGCAGGACCAGGTCGATGCCGGGCATGTCGGGGTCGGGGAACATGACCCCGCAGTCGAGGACGACCATGCGCCCGGCGGTCTCGACGACCGCGCAGTTGCGGCCGATCTCGCCCAGGCCTCCGAGGAAGGTGACGCGGACGGGGTCAGCCAACCGGGCCGCCGCCGCTCGGGCCCGACGCGTCGGGAAGGCGACCCAGCGCACCGAGCACCGCGCGTGCCCGCTCCTCGAGCGCGGCCGGTGCCGCGCCCATGGGCAGGCGGCACTGGCCCGCCGGCAGGCCCTGCACGCGGCACATGGCCTTGGCCGGCAGCGGGTTGGGGTACTCCTCGGTCGACTCGAAGGCGAAGGACTCCACGAGGCGCTGATTCAGGGCTTGCGCGTGCTGCACGTCACCCTTGGCGAACGCCCCGATCATCTCGGCGATCTCGTTGCCGGCCCAGTGGGCGGCCACGCTCACAAGGCCGATGGCGCCGACCGACAGCATCGGGAGCGTGAGATTGTCGTCGCCGCAATAGACCTCGAAGCCGTCACCCAGCTCGGCGACCAGGCGGGCGGTGGCGGTGACGTCGCCGGCCGCGTCCTTCACGCCGACGATGTTGGGCACCTCGCGCGCCAGGCCGACCATGGTGTCGTGGGCGATCTTGCGGCCGCAGCGCACCGGGATGTCGTAGAGGAGCACCGGCAGCGTGGTGCCCCGGGCGACCGCGGCGAAGTGGGCGTGCAGGCCGGCCTGGGACGGCCGGTTGTAGTACGGGGTGACCACGAGGACCCCGTCGACCCCGGCGGCGGCCGCCCGGCGGGTCAGCTCGATGCTGTGGCGTGTGTCGGCCGACCCCGTCCCGGCGATCACGGGCACGGTGACCGACTCGACCACCACCGACCACAACGCGGTGAGCTCGTCGTCGTCGAGCACCGGTCCCTCGCCGGTTGTGCCGGCCACCACCAGGGCGTCGCTCCCGTTGTCGGCGAGCCAGCGGGCCAGGCGGGCCGCGCCGGGCAGGTCGAGCCCGCCCTGCTCGTCGAAGGGCGTGACCATCGCCGTCACCAATGCGCCGAAGCGCCCCGATCCCGGCATGGCCACCATCGTCACAAGCCTAGTGGGCCGGCGCGCCGCAGCGGGCTGGGCACGGCGCGCCGGGTGCCGCCGGCCTCCGCGTCAGGAGGCGGCGGCGGTTCCGGTGGCCTGCATGCTGTCGTACTCCTCGCCCGTGTCGGCCCAGTCCTCGAAGCCGATGACGCCGAGCTCGGTGAACTTCTGGCGCAGCCACCCGTCTGCTGCGTCGAGCAGCCCGAGCTTCTTGCAGTTGGGGACGATCTTGGAGAAGAGCATCGACTGGAACATCTGGCGCTCGGGCACCTGGGCCAGGATCGGGACGATCTCCTTGGGGTTCACGCCCATGCGGTCCCAGACCTCCTGCTGGAGGAACCGGTCGCGCATGCGCACGGCCGCCTCAAAGGCGAACTCCTGGCGCTCGCGCAGCTCCGCGTGCGTGAGCTGCGCGTAGTACTCCTGGAGGCTCAGGACGCCGAAGGCGACGTGGCGCGCCTCGTCGGACATCACATAGCGCAGCAGCTGCTTGAGCAGTGGCTCGGTCGTCATCTGGTGCATGAAGCCGAAGGCCGCCAGCGCCAGGCCCTCGACCATGATCTGCATGCCCAGGTACGTCATGTCCCAACGGCTGTCCGCGATGATGTCGTCGAGCAGGAGCCGGAGGTGGGCGTTGATCGGGTAGTGGCCCGAGAGCTTGTCGTCGAGGTACTTGGCGAACACCTCCACGTGACGGGCCTCGTCCATGACCTGGGTGGCGGCGTAGTACTTGGCGTCGATCCACGGCACGGACTCGACGATCTTGGCGGTGCACACGAGCGCGCCCTGCTCGCCGTGCATGAACTGCGACAGGGTCCAGTTCTGGCTCTGGACCCCGAAGTCGATCCATTCAGGGTCCCCCCACGACGACAGCGACGTCCCGCTCACGTCGATCCCCGAGTTGAGCCCGCCCGTGGCCACCGCGTTGGCGATGACCACCTGCTCCTGGTCGACCTCGGTGTCCCAGGGGAGGTCGGTCTGGGCGTTCCACTGGGCCGTCTTGGCCTTTTCGTAGAGCTTGTCGAGCTTCGGCCGTTGACCTTTCTCGTAGTCCCACGTGAAGATGGTGTCGTAGTTGGAGTGCACCGCGTGCAGGGCCTCGTCCGCATCGGTGTTGACCACCGACATGATGGCCTCGAGGTCGTTGATGTCGTCGCGGCCGATGATCTCGGCCGTCGGGCGCATCTCCGTGGTCATGACGCTTCCCCCTTGCGGTTGGTCCCGGCACGGACGGCCGGGGTCGGGCGACGGTGCACGACGGGTCCCGTGTCCTGCGCGGCGGACGTGATGCCGGGGAGGACGAAGCGGCGCACCAGGCGGCGGACGTCGTCGTGGTCGGTGATGTCCGTGCCCTCGGCGGGGCAGGACAGGTACGACAGCGCGATGCGGGCGGTGAACTGCGCCACGCGCACGGCCTCGTCGTGGTCGAGGAACCGCCCGAGGAACGGGGCCATGAATCCTCCGACGTCGGCCAGCAGCTGGTCCATGTGCGCGAAGGTGAGGTGCGGCAGCACCAGGCCGGGCTCGTGGGCCAGCAGGTAGGTGAGCGCCGGGTGCGAGGCGATCGTGCCCGCGCCGGTGGCCACCGCCTCCACCAGCACGTCCTCGAGGTTGTCGGCGTCGCCGAGGCGGACCGCCAAGGCGCTGTAGAAGCGGGCAAGCTCCGTGTCGAAGACAGCGGCCAGGACGTTCTCCTTGCCGCCCGGGAAGACCCGGTAGACGGTGGCGCGCGAGCACCCGGCCTCCTGGGCCACGTCGTCGAGGGTGGTCTTGGCGATGCCCTGGCGGGCGATGCAGCGCAGGGCACCGTCCACGATGCGGACCCGTTGGGGCGCCGAGGGCGCGGCCGCGTCGCGGCGGGGGCGGGGATCGAGGGCGTCAGGACGCACCAGCGCGAGTCGTGCGGAGCCCACGTTGAGACGATATGGCGAATCGTGTCTCAGTGTCAATGACCCCGCGGACGCCGGGTCGAGGCCCCATGCGCGCGGGGCCCGGATAGCGTGAGGCGTCGTGGGAGCTCGGGGGGGTTCTCGGTCGCCGCTTCTGTCACTGGCGTTGGTTCTGGTGGCGATGGCCGCCGGTGGCTGCACCCAGGCGGCAGCGGGCGGCACCGCACACGCGAGCGCCAGGACGACGACCCTCACCCTGCAGGCGCCCACCGCCTACCAGCCCGTGGCCCCCGCGCCCGGCGCCACCGACGACTACCACTGCACGCTGGTCGACCCGCACGTGCAGTCGGACTCCGTCATCACGGCCAGCGAGTTCTTCCCCGACAGCCCCGAGGTGCACCACGCCATCCTGTTCCTGGTGCCGCCCGACGCGGTGCCCCTGGCCCGCGCCGCCGACGAGGACGGGCGGGGCTGGACGTGCTTCGGCGAGACGGTGCTGCCGGGGACGACCCTGGCCCAGCTGGGGCAGACGCCCTGGCTCGCCGCATGGGCACCCGGGCACGGCAAGGACGTCGCTCCCGCGGGGACGGGGATGCCCCTGCCCAAGGGCAGCCTCGTGATCATGCAGATCCACTACAACATGCTGGCGGGCACGGCCCCCGTGCGCAGCAAGCTGGTGCTCACCACCGTCCCGGCGAGCGCGGACCTCAAGCCCCTGCGCCTCGACCTCATGCCGGCACCGCCCGACATCCCCTGCCCCGCAGGGGTGACGGGGCCCCTGTGCGACCGGAGCGCGGCACTGGCCGACTTGGGACGGCGCTTCGGACAGGACCAGGTCGCCTTCGTCGGCCTCCTCGAGACCATCTGCGGACGCGACCCGGTGAACCCCCCGGCGGGCGACACCACCACGTGCACGTGGCCGGTCGAGCACGGTGGCCAGATCGTCCGGCTCACCGCGCACATGCACCTCCTCGGTCGGGGCATGCAGATCGTGCTCGACCCGGGGACGCCCAAGGCCCGCACGCTCCTCGACGTGACGAATTACAACTTCGACTACCAGCGCTCCTATGACATCGCACCCGTGGCGGTGACCCCGGGCGACCGCATCCAGGTCACGTGCACGTACGACCCGACGCTCCACGAGCTGCTGCCGGCGCTGCGCACCCTGCCGCCGCACTTCGTCACCTGGGGGGACGGGTCCACGGACGAGATGTGCCTGGCCATCGTGGGCTACGTCCTCTGAGCGGGGCTCGTCCTCCGAGCGGGCGTCGACGGCGCCGCTCCCTGCACCGGGGAGCCCGTCGCCGTCCGCGACCTGTCGATGTGCGACCATGCCCCACGACGGGCCCCCGACGGGCCGCGGCGGCCCGGGGGAAGACAGACGGAGGCGCACCATGATCATCGACGGTTCACGGATCCTGGTGACCGGTGCGTCGTCGGGCATCGGCGAGGCGCTGGCGCCGATGCTCGCGGCGCGTGGCGCGGTGGTCGGCATCGCGGCGCGGCGCGCGGAGCGGCTCGAGGTCACCTTGGCCGAATGCAGGCGCCACGCGCCCGACTCCCGGATGTGGGTCGTCGACCTGGGCGACGTCGACGCCGCCCTGGCCATGTTGGACGACGCGTGGGAGGCGTTGGGAGGGCTCGACTGCCTGATCAACAACGCAGGGATCGGCAAGCGCAAGCTCGTGGCGGACACGACGCCCGAGGACCTCGACACGGTCATGCGGACGAACTTCTTCACGCCCGTGCGCATGAACCTGGCACTCATCCCGCGCATGCTGACCCGAGGCCGAGGCACGCTCGTCAACGTGGCCAGCCCGGGCGGGCGTTTCGGGATCCCCCACGAATCCGTGTACTGCGCCTCGAAGTTCGCGCTCAGCGGGTGGAGCGAGGTGGCGGCCATGGACCTGGCCGACACCCCGATCGAGGTCAAGCTCATCCAGCCCGGTGCCATCGCCACCGAGATCTGGGAGACCCGTCCAGGTGAGCTGCCGGGGCTGCCCGGTGCTGAGTTCGTGAGCGCGGTCGACTGCGCCGCGGGGATCGTCGAGGCCCTGGAAGCGCCAGGGCTGGAGATCTTCGTGCCCGCCGACATCAAGGCGCACGTCGACGCCAAGAACGCGGACCTCGACGGCTGGGTCGAGCTCATGGCCGCGGTCGGCCGGATGACCGCGCCGCCGGCGATCTGAGCGCTCGTCCGCCGGGGCGCCGCGGCGCCCGTCAGGACGGCGGGATCGGCTCGACCATCACCATCCAGGGCACACCGAAGCGGTCGATGCACATGCCGAACGCGGGTGCGAAGAAGGTCTCGCCCATGGGCATCTGCACCTGACCGCCTTCGCACAGGGCGTCGAACACCCGCGCGGCCTCCGCGGTGTCGGGCAGCGAGCAGTTGACGCACATGCCCCTGACGTTCCCCTCGAAGCTGCCGGACAGGTCGTCTGCGCCCATGAGCACGCCGTCCGCTCGGGTCAGCGCGGCGTGCACGACCGCGTCGGGGTTGGCCCCCGATGCCGGCGCGCCGGCATCGGGGGGCGCGTCGGCCGTGGACATGAGCGTCAGCTCCCCGCCCAGGATCTCCTGGTACCGGGTGAACGCCGCGCGGCACTCGCCGGCGAAGGCCAGATAGGGGCGAAAGGCCATCGGTCTCTCCTCGTCCGTGTCGTCCGTGTCGTCCGTGTCGCCATGTCGTCCGTGAGGCTGCGCCGACGCCAGTGCAGACGTGGTGGGGAGCGCGACGTCATCGGTCGCCCCGGTGCCGCGGCCCGCAGGCGGTGTGCTCAGTCCAAGACGCCCGCCAGCAGCTCGGTGCGAACCAGCGCGGCCACGTCGGCGGGGGTGCCGAGGTCCCAGCGTCCCGGGGACGAGATGTAGGAGAGGATCATGCGGGCCAGGAAGTCCGCCGCCTCGTGCACGCCGACCCCCGGCGCCAGGCGCTCGTCGGCCAGGTAGGGCACGAGGAAGCCGCTGATGAGCGCCACCGTCCGGTTGGACTCGACGGTCAGCTTGGGCAGCAGCATCTCGGGCTCGGTCTCGAGCACCTTCTGGAGCACCTCGTGCTCGAGGATGGCGCGCCGGGCCAGGGCGAGCCCGCGTTCGAGCACCTCGTCGAGCGAGGTGGCCCCATGGACCTCCTCGTAGAGGCGGCCGAAGAACTTCTGGTACTGCCAGGAGACCACCGCGCTGACCAGCTCGTCGCGTCCGCCAGGGAAATAGCGGTACACGGTGGCACGCGACACACCGGCCTGGCGGGCGGCGTCCTCGACCGTCGTCTTGGCCAAGCCCCAGCGGGCGACGCAGGCGAAGGTGGCCCCGAGGATGCGCTCGCGGATGTCGGGCTCGGCCGCCACCCGGGGCCTCAGAGCCCGAGCACGGCGTCGAGCCCCACCGTGAGCCCCGGCATGGACGGGACCGCCCGCAGCGCGAGCAGGACCCCCGGCATGAACGACGAGCGGTCGTAGGCGTCGTGGCGGATGGTCAGCGACTGACCCGGCGCGCCCATGATGACCTCCTGGTGGGCCACCAGCCCGGGGAGGCGCACCGAGTGCACACGCACCCCGCCGGGCGTGTCGGCGCCGCGCGCCCCGGGGAGCACCAGGTCGACGGTGGCGTCCGCCGGCCACGGCGGGGCCCCGGCAGCCGCCCGGGCGGCGGCCACCCGCTCGGCGGTGCGGAGCGCCGTCCCCGACGGCGCGTCCCGCTTGGCGTCGTGGTGCAGCTCGACGATCTCGACGCCCCCGACGAAGGGCGCGGCCAATTCGGCGAAGCGCATCATGAGGACGGCGGTGACGGCGAAGTTCGCGGCGAGCACGCAGTTGGCCTCGGAGCGCTCGAACGCCTCGCGGGCCGCCTCGACCTGCGCGTCGGTGATGCCCGTGGTCCCCACCACCGCGTGCACGCCGTGCGCCGCGCACCATGCCATGTGTGCCACCGCGGCCGGGGCGACCGTGAAGTCCACTGCCACCTCCACGCCGGCGTCGGCGAGCCCGGTGACGTCGTCGCCCACGACCACGTCGGTGTCGAGGTCGACCAGCGCGTCGAGCGCCGCGCCGGCGACGGAGGGGTCGACCGCCGCCACCAGCTCGAGGTCCGCCTCGCCGGCGACGGCTAGGCACACCTGGCGGCCCATGCGCCCCCCTGCCCCGAGGACACCGACGCGCGTCATGGTGAAACCCTAACGCCGCGCCGGCGCCGTCCCGGCGAAGTCGGCCTCGTCGAAGGGCCCGACCACCGACAGCGCGCGCGGGGCGCAGGCGAGCCGGGCGGCCAGCGCGCCCACGTCCTCGAGCGACACGGCGGCCACCCTGGCGAGCACCTCGTCGACCGTCAGCACGTGCCCGTGCAGGAGCAGGCTCGAGCCGATCCGGCTCATCCTGGTCCCCGAGTCCTCCAGGGACAGCAGCGTCTCGGCACGCAGGTGCCCCTTGGCCACCGCCAGCTCGCGCTCGGTGATCCCCGACCCCCCGATGCGGTCGAGCTCGTCGACCACCAGCGCCAGCACCTCGTGCGCGTGCTCGGGTGCCGTGCCCACGTGGACGGTCAGGGACCCCTCCTCGTCGTAGTGGGTGCGCTCGGACCACACGGAGTAGGCCAGCCCCCGCCGCTCGCGGATCTCCTGGAAGAGCCGGCTCGACATCCCCCCGCCGAGCACGTGGTTGAGCACGGCGAAGGCCCAGCGCGTCTCGTCGTGGCGTCCCGGCCCCCGCACCCCGAGGACCAGCTGGACCTGCTCCGTGGGCCGGCGGGTCACGACCAGCGACGGGCGCGGCGGACCGGGGGCCTGGCGCTCGGGCGGCCCGCCCCCGGAGCGGTCCCGGAACCGGCGCTCGACCTCGGCGACGAGGACGTCGTGCACCACGTCGCCCGCCGCGGCGACGACGAAGTTCCCCGCCCGGTAGTGGTGGTCGAAGAAGCCGCGGATCTCGGGCGCCTCGAGCCGGCCCACCGTCGACGCCGTGCCCAGGACCTCGCGCCCGAGGGGGTGCGGCCCGAAGAGTGCCGCCGTGCACTGCTCCGCGGCGAAGTCGGCAGCCTCGTCTGCGTGCATCAGGATCTCGTCCATGATGACGCTGCGCTCGGAGTCCACGTCGTCGGGCGCCAGCGCGGGATCGGTCATGATCGCGCCCAGCACGTCGAGGCCGAGCCCGACGTCCTCGGAGAGGGTGCGCACGTAGAAGGCGGTGTACTCCTTGGTCGTGAAGGCGTTCATGTCGCCGCCGACCTCGTCGACCGCCTCGGCGATGGCCGACGAGCTCCACGTCGTCGTGCCCTTGAACAGCAGGTGCTCGAGGAAGTGGGACGCGCCGGAGAGCGCCGGCGGCTCGTCACGCGAGCCGGTGCCCACCCACACCCCCACGCTGGCCGAGCGCGCGTCGGGCATGCGCTCGGTGACCAGGCGCACCCCGCAGTCGAGTCGCTCCGCGCGGATCACCCGGGCGTGCAGCCGGGCCGGATCACCGACGACGTGGCCGGCGCCCGCCCCCGCCGCCGCGGCGCTCGCCCCCGCCGCTCGGAGCAGGTCCGGGGCCGAGGTCCCCGAGCTCGCTGGCCAGCTCGGCCTCGAACGACGCCTCGAACGACGCCGCCGGGCCCGAGGGGGCTGCGCCGCCCTGGGCACCTCCGGCGCCGGTCTCCCGGGTGCCGTTGCCGCCGCCGGCGGCCAGCTCCCCGACGAGGGACAGCGAGACCTTGCCCTGCGGGTCGATGTCGTCCACGCGCACCTCGACGTCCTGGCCGAGGGTGAGCACGTCCTCGACTCGCTCGACGCGCTTGCCTGCCCCGAGCTTGGAGATGTGCAGCAGCCCGTCGCGCCCGGGCAGGATGTTGACGAAGGCACCGAACTTGGTGATGTTGACCACCTTGCCGGGGTAGGTCACCCCCACCTCGGCGTCCGGCGGCTCCACGATGAGGAACACGCGGCGCTTGGCCTCGTTGACCGCCCCGCCGTCCTTGGCGCCGATCGTCACCACGCCGTAGAGGCCGTCGTCCTCCACGGTGATGTCCGTGCCCGTCTCGGCCTGCAGGGCGTTGATGATCTTGCCCTTGGGCCCGATGACCTCGCCGATCTTGTCCGCGGGGATCTGGAAGGACACGATCTTCGGCGCGTTGTCCGAGACCTCCGCGCGCGGCTCCACGATGGCCTTGGCCATGACGTCGAGGATGGTCAGCCGCGCGTCACGCGCCTGGTGCAGCGCCTGGGCGAGCACGTCGGCGGGCAGTCCGTCGATCTTGGTGTCGAGCTGCAGGGCGGTCACCACGTCCTTGGTCCCGGCCACCTTGAAGTCCATGTCGCCGAAGGCGTCCTCGGCGCCGAGGATGTCGGTCAGGGTCACGTACGTCCCCTCGTCGTAGACGAGCCCCATGGCGATGCCGGCCACCGGCGCCTTGATCGGCACCCCGGCGTCCATGAGCGAGAGCGTCGACCCGCACACCGACGCCATCGAGGTCGAGCCGTTCGACGACAGCACCTCGGAGACGAGCCGCAGCGTGTAGGGGAACTCCTCTTCCGAGGGCACCACCGGGAGCAGCGCGCGCTCGGCGAGGAGCCCGTGGCCGATCTCCCGGCGCTTGGGGCCGCGCATGAAACCGGTCTCTCCGGTCGAGAAGGGCGGGAAGTTGTAGTGGTGCATGTAGCGCTTGTGCTCGTCGATGCCGATGGTGTCGAGCAGCTGGTTCATCCGCGGCATCCCCAGTGTGGTGACGTTGAGCACCTGCGTCTCTCCGCGCTGGAAGAGGCCCGAGCCGTGCGCCGTGGGCAGCACCCCCACCTCGGCGGACAGCGGCCGGATGTCGGCCGTGCCCCGGCCGTCGATGCGTACCCCCTCCTCGACGATCCGCTTGCGCACGAGCTTCTTCGTGAGGGCCCGGACGGCCGCCTTGATCTCGCGCTCGCGCTCGGGGAACTCGGGGGCGAGCTGCTCGAGGATCGAGTCCGTGGCCTCGTCGATGGCCGCGTTGCGCTCGGCCTTGACCGTGATGGTGTTGGCTTTGGACAGCGGCTCGAGACCGACCTGCGCGACGCGGTCGTAGACGTCGGGCTCGTAGTCCGTGAACAGCTCGTAGGGGATGGTCGGCCTGCTCCCGGCCTTGGACACCAACGCACGCTGGAGCTCGATGGACTCGCGGATCCAGGTCTTGGCCGCCTCCAGGCCCTGGGCCAGGACCTCCTCGGTGACCTTGGGCGCACCGGCCTCGTAGTGGTGCCAGGAGTCGGCGGTGCCGCCGGCCTCCACCATCATGATGGCGATCTCGGAGTCGGGCTCGGTCGACAGCGCCCGGCCCGCCACCACCAGCTCGAAGAGCGACGCGTCGCCCTCCTGGTAGGTGGGGTGAGGGATCCACTTGCCATCGGTCGTCCACGCGATGCGGACCGCGCCGATGGGGCCCTCGAAGGGGATGCCCGAGAGCATGAGCGCGGCCGACGCCGTGTTGATGGCGAGCACGTCGTGGGGGTTCTCCAGGTCCGCGCCGAAGATCGTGCCCACCACGTGGACCTCGTTGCGAAAGCCCTCGGGGAACGACGGGCGCAGCGGGCGGTCGATGAGCCGGCAGGTCAAGATGGCCTGGTCGGTCGCCCGGCCCTCACGCCGGAAGAACGATCCGGGGATCTTGCCCGCCGCGTACATGCGCTCCTCGATGTCCACGGTGAGGGGGAAGAAGTCCGTGCCCTCGCGGACCTTGCGGGCGGCGGTGGCGGCCACCAGCACCACCGTGTCGCCGATGCGGCCGACGACGGCGCCGTCGGCCTGGAACGCGTACTTGCCGGCCTCGAACGTCAGGGTGCGGTCGGTCTCGCTGATGGGTGCCGACACGGTGATGGCGTCCGCCATGGGTCTCCTCGTGTTGATCGGGGACACCGCGCCGGGCCAGTTCCCAGTAGTCGACCACCCCGCCCTCGCCCCTGATCCCGACCCGGCGGACCGCCGACGGGGATCGGAGCCGGCGCGGTGACCGGCGACTGGCAGCTGACCTCTCGCCAGATGCCCTCGGATGTGTGTGGGGCGGGCCTTCCGCCCTCTGCCCGGGCGGGTCCGCACCCGCCCGAGACCGGCCCCCGACCGTCGGGGACCGGGTCGCCTAGCGGCGAATGCCGAGCCTGCCGATGATGGACCGGTAGCGCTCGATGTCGTTGTCCCGCACGTAGTCGAGGAGCCGGCGGCGCCGGCCGATGAGCTTCATGAGGCCGCGCCGAGTGTGGTGGTCGCCCTTGTGCGACTTCAGGTGCTCCGTGAGGTGGGTGATGCGCTCGGTGAGGAGCGCGATCTGCACCTCCGGGGAACCGGTGTCGGTCTCGTGCAGGCGGTACTCGGCGATCGTCGCGGACTTCTCGGGCATGTGGGGAGAGCAACCTCGGAACTGATCGGGAGAGGTCGCGCACTCGGGCACGACCGTCCCACCCGGATCCCACCGGGACGGCGCCCCGGCTGACGGGTCACTCTAGCAGGGCCGTCGCCGCGCCGCCCGCCGAGCCGCCCGCGGTGGCGTCGGCCCGGGAGGCGCCGGGACCGCGCGGCACGGCCCGGGTCGGCGCCGCGTCGGCGAGCACGGCGCGGGCCGCCTCCACGTCCCGGCGCATCTGCGCCACCAGGGCGTCGACGCTGTCGAAGCGCAGGTCGTCGCGCAGGCGGTCGACGAAGGACACCCGGGCGGTCTCGCCATAGAGGTCGCCCTGGAAGTCGAGGAGGTGGGCCTCGAGGACCGGGTGGTCGGGGACCCCGGTGTCGAAGGTCGGGCGCCGTCCGAGCGAGGCCGCCGCCGCGTGCAAGGCCCCGTCGGGGCGCTCGTACCAGCAGGCGTAGATGCCCTCGCTGGGCAGGGCGATGCCCTCGGGGAGCTCCACGTTGGCCGTCGGGAACCCCAGCTCGGCGCCGCCGCGGCCCACGTCGTGGACGACCACGCCCCGCACCTGGTGGTGGCGCCCGAGCAGCTCGGCCGCCCGCCGCACGTCCCCCTCGCCGAGCAGGCCCCGGATCCTGGTGGAGGACACGGCGTCGCCCGAGCGGTCGCTCTCGAGGTCGAGGCCGACCACGTCGAAGCCGCGGGTCTCGCCCATGGACGACAGCAGGGCGACGTTGCCCCGCCGGCCGTGGCCGAAGTGGAAGTCGCTCCCGACCACCACGAGACGTGCCCCGAGGGCCTGCACGAGCACCTCGTCCACGAAGTCCTCCGCCGACTCCCGGGCGCGGGTCTCGTCGAAGGGCACCACGACGGTCCGGGCCACGCCCGTCTCGGCCAGCAGCTCGAGCTTCTGGTCGAGGTCGGTCAGGAGCAGCGGGGCCGACTCCGGACGGACCACCGTGGCCGGGTGCCGGTCGAAGGTGACCACCACACTGGCCAGCCCGCGCCCGTCGGCCATGGCCCCGAGACGCTCGATGAGGTGGCGGTGGCCGAGATGGACTCCGTCGTAGGCGCCGATGGTCACCGCCGATCCCTCTGCGGGCGGCGTGCAGTGCTCCGGCCCGAGGACGACCTCCATCGGCCAGAGGTTATCCATCACCCGCTGGAGGCCAGGACGCACGCGGCGACGACCCGGTCGGTGTCGGTGCCCTCGTACACGGCCAGCAGCCGCCCGGCGCGGTCGATGAGGGCCCACGGCCCCTCCCCCGTGGCACCGAGTGCCACCTTGTCCAGGGCCAGCCCGTGGGACACCAGCCGGGTCACCTCCGCGCCCACCACGATCTGGTCCAAGTCCCGCAGCGCCTGCGCGGGCGTGAGCACGTGGGCGGGGGTCAGCATCTCGAGCGGGTGGGCTTCGGCGAGGCCGAAGGAGCCCACCCGCGTGCGGCGCAGCGCCCGCAGGTGCGCGCCCCCGCCCAGTGCCGCGCCCAGGTCGGCGGCCAGCACGCGCACGTAGGTGCCGGTGGAGCAGTCGACCTCGATGCGCAGGACACCCGGATCGCCGGGGACGGGGAAGACGTCGAACCGCTCCACGGTCACCGGCCGCGCCTCGCGCTCGACCTCGACCCCGGCGCGAGCCAGCTCGTAGAGCCGTCGTCCTGCCACCTTGCGGGCCGACACCATGGGGGGGACCTGCTCGATCGTCCCCGTGAGCCGGCGCGCCGCGGCGCGCGCGTCGGCCAGCGTGACGCCGGCCATGTCCCACGTCCCCACGACCTCACCCGACGCGTCGAGCGTCGTGGTGGCGGTGCCGAGCACCACCTCGCCCTCGTAGGACTTGCCCAGCCCGTTGAGGAACCGCAGCATCCGCGTGAAGCGCCCCAGCCCGACGAGCAGGACGCCGGTGGCGTCGGGGTCCAGCGTGCCGGCGTGCCCGACACGGCGCTGGCCGAAGAGCCGGCGACAGCGCGACACCACGTCGTGGGACGTCCATCCCGCCGCCTTGTCGACCACCACCATCCCGGTGGCGCCCGAGCGCCCGCGATCAGCGCTCGCCACGGTCCTCGCCACGGGCCTCGCCGCGGGCCTCGCCGTGATCGTGGAGCTGGCGCAGGATCTCCTCGACGCGTCGCCCCTGCGCCACCGCGGGGTCGGCGACGAATTCGAGGTGGGGCGTGCGCTTGAGCCGCACCTCGCGCGCGATCGCCCGCTGCAGCGCGGGGCGGTGCGCGGCGAGCGCGTCGGCCATGTCGTCGGTCAGCCCGCTCAGGTACACGGTGGCATGGCGCAGGTCGGGTGCCGTCTCCACCGCGGTGACCGTGGCCATGCCAAGGCGCTCGTCGGCGTCCTCGAGCCGCTCGAGCGCGTCGGCCAGCACCTCGCGCAGCACCTGGTTGACGCGGGCCGTGCGCGGATAGGGAGTGTGCGGGTGGCTGTCGTGTCGGCGACTCACTGCCACCTCCCTCGTCACCGTGACCCGACCGGCGCGCGGCCGCGCCGGTCGGCACCGGCCCGTCAGGCGCGCGGGACCTCGCGCTCCTCGAAGGTCTCGATGACGTCGCCTTCCTTGAGGTCCTGGAAGTCCGACAGCCCGATCCCGCACTCGAAGCCCGACTGCACCTCGCGCACGTCCTCCTTGAAGCGGCGCAGGGAGGTGATGGTGCCCTTCCAGATGATCACGCCCTCGCGCAGGAAGCGGACCTTCGAGCCCCGGGTGATGACACCGTCACGCACGTAGCACCCCGCCACGGCGCCCACGCGGGGCACCCGGAACACCGCGCGCACCTCGGCCTCGCCGGTCACGACCTCCTCGAACTCGGGCGTGAGCATGCCGACCATCGCCGCTTCGATGTCCTCGAGCAGCTTGTAGATGACCTCGTAGGTGCGGATCGACACGTCGCGCTCGTCCGCCATCTCCCGCGCCCTGCGGTCGGGCCGGACGTTGAAGCCGATGATCGTGGCATTGGAGGCCACGGCCAGCTGGACGTCGTTCTCGGTGATGCCGCCCACGCCCCGGTGGACGAAGCTCAGCTTCACCTCGGGACGCTCGAGCTTGCGCAGGCTGTCGGTGATCGCCTCCAGCGTCCCTTGCACGTCCGCCTTGAGGATGAGGTTGAGGGTGGCCGCCTCACCCCGCTGGATCTGCTCGAAGAGGTCCTCGAGCTTGGCGCCCGGGGCGGTCGGCGACGGGGCGTGACCCGCCACGCGGTAGCGGCGCTCACGTGTCTCCCCGATGGTGCGGGCCGTCGTCTGGTCCGAGGTGACCCGGAACTCGTCCCCGGCCGCAGGCGGCTCCGAGAAGCCGAGCACCTGCACCGGTGTGGACGGGGGTGCCTCCTTGACCTGGTCCCCGCGGTCGTCGATGAGGGCCTTGACCCGGCCCCACGCCGCCCCGGCCACAACCGGGTCGCCCACTCGGAGCGTGCCCCGCTGGACGATGACCGTGGCCACCGACCCGCGGCCCGCTTCCAGGTTGGCCTCGAGCACGACGCCGCGCGCGGGGCCCTCGGGGCTGGCCCGCAGCTCCTCCACCTCGGCCACCAGCGCCAGCTGCTCCAGCAGATCGTCGATGCCCAGCCCCTGGAGCGCGGAGGTCTCGACGACGATGGTGTCGCCGCCCCACGCCTCGGGCACCAGGCCGTGCTCGGACAGCTGCTGCAGCACGCGGTTGGGGTCGGCGTCGGGCCGGTCGATCTTGTTGACGGCCACCACGATGGGGACGTCGGCGGCACGGGCGTGGTCGATCGCCTCGACGGTCTGGGGCATGACGCCGTCGTCCGCCGCCACGACGAGCACGACGATGTCGGTGACCTGTGCGCCACGCGCCCGCATCGCGGTGAAGGCCTCGTGGCCCGGGGTGTCGATGAAGGTGAGACGCTTGCCGTCGAGCTCGACCTGGTAGGCGCCGATGTGCTGGGTGATGCCCCCGGCCTCGCCGGCGACCACGTTGGCCGAACGGATCTTGTCGAGCAGCAGCGTCTTGCCGTGGTCGACGTGGCCCATGACCGTGACGACCGGAGGCCGGGGCCGGAGGTCTGCCTCGTCCTCCTCCTCCTCGTCCTCGAAGTACTTGGCCTGGAGCTCCGCCTCCTGCTCCTCGCCCGGGTCCACCAGTCGGATCTGGGCCCCGATCTCTGCCGCGAACAGCTCGATCATGTCGTCGGTGAGCGACTGGGTGGCCGTGACCACCTCACCCTGGAGGAAGAGGAACCGGATGACGTCACCGGCCGAGCGGTTGAGCTTGGGCCCGAGCTCACGCGGCGTGGAGCCGCGCTCGACGATCACCTCGTAGTCGGGGACGGGCGCGTTCGACGGCGTGTAGGTCGTGAGCTGCGTGGGCTCGAGCTCCTCGAGGTTGCGCCGGCGCCGGCGCGGGCGCCGCTGCGGCGGGCGGCCCCGTCCACCGGGTCCCCCGCGCACGCCGGGCGGAGGAGGACCGCCACCCGGGCGGCCGCCGAAGCCGCCGCCACCGCCACCACCACCGCCGCCGCCGGGGCGGGCGCCGAAGCCGCCGCCACCACCGCCGGGACGACCGCGCGGCGCCCCGCCGCCCATCGGGCGGCCGGCGCCGGGCGGGCCGCCGGGGGCGCCTCCCGGGCGCGGGCCGGCGGGCGCGCGTCGGCCCGGCGGGGGCGGGATGGGCCGGCCCGACGAGGAACGCGGCGGGCCCGGCGGGGGCGGGATGGGCCGGCCCGAGGCGCTGAGCGGCGGACGCGCCGGACCCGGCGGTGCGCCGGGCGGGCTCGGCGGTGCGGGCGGGGTCGCGGCCGGCGCACCGGCGGCGGCCGGCGCAGCCGGGACGGCCGGGGTCGGTGGGACGGCCGGGGCCTTCGCCGGCGGCCGAGGCGCGGTGGCAGGCGCGCCGGGCCCACCTGCAGGCGCGGGGGCCGCGGCGGGGGCCGCGGGGCGCGAGGCGGGGCGCGCCGGCGGCGGAGCCGTCACCTCGCTGGCGGGGCGGCTCCGCACGACGCGCCCACCGCCGGCAGCAGCGGGCGCCGGGGGCGCCGGCGGGCTGACCTCGACGGGTGCGGTCTTGGTGGCACGAGCCGCACGCTGGGGCTTCTCCGCCTCGGCCGGCTCCTCCGGCTGGACCTCGCGCCGCAGTCCCTCGCTGTCCGCCTTGCGGCGCACGCGGTCGGCTTGCGCGTCCTCGATCGACGACGAGTGGCTCTTGACCCCGATACCCAAGGCCACGCAGAGGTCGAGCGCCTCCTTGTTCGTCAGACCGAGCTCACGTGCCAGCTCGTAGACGCGGATCTTCTTCGGCAAGGCTGTTTACGTCCCTCTTCCCGTTCCCGGGCGCGCCCGGGCCACTCGGCCCGGCGCACCATCCTCGCACACCTCGGCCCCGCCCTCGCCCGGCGAGCGCGAGAGCAACCCTGCTGCCGCGAGCGCGGCGAGGGCGCCGGTGGGGGGTGTCGCCCGCAGCGCCCGGTCGAGGGCACGCCGGCGAAGCGCCTCCGTCACGCAGGGTACCGAGTCCGGGCACAGCCACGCGCCGCGTCCGGGGCCGGGCCCCACCGCCAGGGTGCCGCCGGGCCCGAGCCTGACGCGGACCAGCTCGTCCGCGGGCGCCCGCCGCCGGCACCCGACGCACGTGCGCGTCGCCGCTATGCGGAGCCCTCCCCCTGCTCAGTCCCCGCCGCGGCCGCCTCGACCGCCTCCGCCCCCTCGGCGGGCTCGGGTGCCGCCGGCACCTCGGTCCCCGGGGTCGCCTCGGCCGCGGCCGTCCCGCCGTCGGCGGGCGCAGTCGGCTCGGCAGCGTCGCCGTCGCCGGCCGCCACCCGCGTCCACTCGGCGGCCGACACCGCCTCGCCGCCCTCCGCGGGCTGCCACACCATCTCCCCGGCCTCGTTCTCGACCCACTCCCCCTCGGCCCACTCCTCGCCGTATCCCGCTTCCTCCTCGGCCAGCTGGGTCTCGCTCTTGATGTCGATGCGCCATCCCGTCAGGCGCGCGCCGAGCCGGGCGTTCTGGCCCTCCTTGCCGATGGCCAGCGACAGCTGGTAGTCGCTCACGACCACGGTGGCCGTACCGGTCTGGTCGTCGAGGCGGACCTCGCGCACGCGTGCGGGCTGGAGCGCGGCCTGGATGAACTCGACCGGGTCGTCCGAGAAGGGCACGACATCGATCCGCTCACCGCGCAGCTCGTTGGTCACCATCCGCACCCGCGAGCCGCGTGCCCCCACGCACGCACCGACGGGATCGACGTTGGGGTCGTTGGACCACACGGCGATCTTGGTGCGGTGGCCCGGCTCACGCGCCGCGGCACGGATCTCGACCACGCCCGAGGAGATCTCGGGCACCTCGAGCTCGAAGAGCCGCTTGACCAACCCGGGGTGGCTGCGGCTGACCACGATCTGGGGACCCTTGGTGGTCTTGCGCACCTCGACGATGTAGGCCTTGAGCCGCGCCCCGTGCTCGTAGCGCTCGTAGGGCACCTGCTCGGCCTGCGGCAGCAGTGCCTCCACCTTCCCCAGGTCGAGGAGCGTGTAGCGGTTGTCGGTCTGCTGGACGATGCCGGTGACGATGTCGCCCTCGCGACCGGCGTACTCCTCGTACTTGAGGTCCCGCTCCGCCTCCCGGATGCGCTGGAGGATGACCTGCTTGGCAGTCTGGGCTGCGATCCGGCCGAAGTCGTCGGGCGTGTCGTCCCACTCGCGCACGACGTTGCCGTCCTCGTCGAGCTCCTGGCCGTAGACGCGGATCTCGCCCGAGTCGGGGTCGATGGTGACGACGGCCTCCTCGGCGGAGCCCGGGCGCCGCTTGTAGGCGGCCACCAGTGCGTTGGCCAGCGCGTCGAGAAGGGTGTCGACGGCGATGCCCTTGTCCCGGGCGATCTGCCCGAGCGCGTCGAAGAAGTCGGGGTCGGTCTTGTTCATGCCGTCGTGATCCTCTCCGTATCGCCCCGACGCGCCGCCGAGCCGGCCCGGTGCCGGGCCGTGCCCTTGTGCCGTCCCCCCGACGGCCGGGGCGCGCCGCCCCACTCGAACACCGTGCGGGCGCGCTCGATCTCTTCGTACGCCAGGCGGCGGCCGCCCGGGGGCAGGTCGTCGCCGGCGAGCACGATCCCCTCGTCGTCGGCCGCGACGAGCTCGCCACGCACCCGACGCTCGCCCTCCCCTCCGGTCACGGTCCGCACGGTGACGGTCTCCCCCACCGCACGCGCGAAATGGGCGGGCGTGCGCAGGGGACGCTCCACCCCGGGGCTCGAGACCTCCAGCGTGTAGCGATGACCCGGCATCGGGTCATGGGCGTCGAGCACGTCGGAGACGGCTCGGGTGGCCGTGGCGATGGCGTCGAGGTCGGCGCCGCCCTCACGGTCGACGACGACCCGCACCAAGCCGGGGCGCAGCTCCAGGTCGACCAGCTCCAGACCGAGCTCGGCGACGGTGGGTGCCAGGATGTCGAACAGCTCGTCGCCCACCTGGCCTCCCACCTCCTCGATCGTCGCTCCCTCTGCTCCTGCGTGCCGTTCGGGCTGTGAAAGCAGAAGCGTGGGCCGTCCGCCCACGCTTCGACGCACCTCCACATCCTGTTCGAACGGCTTTCGGATCATAGCAGCGGCCCTCGGCGGCCGAACCGCGGCCACACCGCGGCCACACCGCGGCCACACCGCGGCCGAACCGCGGCCACACCGCGACCGCACCGCACCGCGGCCGGGGCCCGGTCGAGCAGCCCGGGGCCACCGTCCCTCTCCGTGTCCGGCGGGCGACACCCCGTCCCCGCCGCCCCGGCCGTCGGCTCTTCGGGGTCGAGCCGGGGAAGGTGCCGCACGCCGTAGCATCTCGCCGATATGGCGACCGACGGCGTCCTCACCCCACAGGGCAGCGACTTCCCGCGCTGGTACCAGGAGGTCGTGGCCAAGGCCGAGCTGGCGGACAACGGCCCGGTCCGGGGCACCATGGTCATCCGCCCCTACGGCTACGCCATCTGGGAGCGGATGCAGGCCGAGGTCGACCGGCGCATCAAGGCGACCGGCGCCGAGAACGCGTACTTCCCCCTGTTCATCCCCGAGAGCTACCTCCAGCGCGAAGCCGAGCACGTCGAGGGCTTCAGCCCCGAGCTCGCCGTCGTGACCTACGGGGGCGGCAAGAAGCTCGAGGAGCCGGTCGTGGTCCGGCCCACCAGCGAGACCATCGTCAACTCGTACTTCTCCAAGTGGGTCCAGAGCCACCGGGACCTGCCCATGCTCGTCAACCAGTGGGCCAACGTGGTGCGCTGGGAGCTGCGGCCCCGCCTGTTCCTGCGCACCACCGAGTTCCTGTGGCAGGAGGGCCACACGGTGCACGCCACCGAGGCCGAGGCGCGGGACTTCGCCCTCGAGATCCTCGGCGAGGTCTACGCCCGGTTCATGGCCGACGTCATGGCCGTGCCCGTCCTCACCGGTCGCAAGACCGCGCGTGAGCGCTTCGCCGGCGCCACCACGACCTGGACGTGCGAAGCCATGATGGGCGACGGCAAGGCGCTGCAGATGGGCACGAGCCACGAGCTCGGCCAGAACTTCGCCCGGGTCTTCGACATCACCTTCCTCGACGAGCACGGCGCGCAGGTGCACGCCTGGCAGACGTCCTGGGGCGTGTCCACCCGGCTCATGGGCGCGCTGGTGATGACCCACGGCGACGACGCCGGGCTTCGGCTCCCGCCGGCGCTCGCCCCCATCCAGGCCGTCGTGCTCGTCGTGCGGGCAGAGGAGGGGACCGTGGCGGCGGCCGAGGAGCTCGTCCGCGACCTCGAGGACGCGGGGGTCCGCGCCCGGCTCGACGCCCGCACCGACACCTCGTTCGGGCGGCGCGTGGTCGACTGGGAGCTCAAAGGCGTGCCCGTCCGCGTCGAGCTCGGGCCCCGCGACCTGGCCAAGGGCGAAGCCGTGCTCGCCCGCCGCGTCGGTGCCCGGAAGGAGGGCGCCCGGCCGGAGGGCGCCCAGAAGGAGACGGTTTCATTGGGCGACGTGGCGGCGCGGGTGCGTACGGCCCTCGACGACGCCCAGGAGGTCCTGGCGGCCGAGGCGCGGCGGCGGCGCCAAGACGCCACTACGGAGGTCTCGACGCTGGCGGACGCCGTCGACGCCGCGCAGGGCGGCTTCGCCGTGCTGCCCCTCGCCGTGCTGGGCGAGGACGGCGAGAGTCGGCTCAACGAGGCCGGCGTGTCGGTGCGCTGCATCCAGCGCGCCGACGGGACCCTGCCCGACGAGGCCGACGACCCTGCCGGTCTCGTCGCCGTGGTCGCCCGCGCCTACTGAGGGCGCTGCCGCTCAGCCGCCGGCGTCGTGCTCGTGCACGACGCGGCGGATCAGCTCCACCTTCTCCGACGAGTGGTTGACGTCCGCGCCCCGTGCCTCGAAGAGCGCCCGGCGGTCGGCCTCCGCCTCGGCCTCCGCTCGGTCGTCGGCCGCGGCCAGCCGGGCCTCGATGCCCTCGGCCACGAGGCGCTCGGCCTCCTCGACCAGCGCCGCCACCATCTCCTCCTCGGGGACGACGCGCACGATCTTCCCCTTGATGAACAGATGGCCCCGTCGGCGGCCCGCGGCGATGCCCAGGTCCGCCTCGCGGGCCTCGCCGGGACCGTTGACCACGCAGCCCATCACCGCGACCTGGATCGGCAGCTCGCGTGCCTCGAGCGCCTCCTGCACGGCGCGCGCCACCCCGATCACGTCGATCTCCGCCCGGCCGCACGAGGGGCAGGCGATGAGGTCCAATCCCCGTCGCTCGCGCAGCCCGAGCGCCTCGAGCAGCTGGCGCCCGGCGCGGGCCTCCTCGACGGGGTCGGCCGTGAGCGAGTACCGGATGGTGTCGCCGATCCCCTCGGCCAGCAGGGTGCCGATGCCGGCGGTGCCCTTGATCAGCCCCCCCGGCGGCGGGCCCGCCTCGGTGACCCCGAGATGCAGGGGGTGGTCGAAGGTCTCCGACGCCAGCCGGTAGGCGGCGATCATGAGCGGCACCGAGGACGCCTTGACCGAGATCTTCACGTCCTCGAAGCCGACCTCGGCGAAGTAGGCGAGCTCCATGCGCGCCGATTCCACCAGGGCCTCGGGGGTTGCCCCGCCGTAGCGCTTGTAGAGATCGGGGTGCAGGGACCCGGCGTTCACCCCGATCCGGATGGGCACGCCGCGGGCCTTGGCCTCCTCGGCCACCTGCTTGATCTCGGCTTCCTTTCGCAGGTTCCCCGGGTTGAGCCGCAGGCCCTGGACCCCCGCCTCCAGGGCGGCCAGCGCCATCTCGTGGTGGAAGTGGATGTCGGCCACGATCGGCACCGGCGCGCGGGGCACGATGTGGGCGAGGCCCTCGGCGGCCTCCTCCTCGTTGCACGTGCAGCGCACGATGTCCGCGCCGGCGGCGGCCAGCGCGTAGATCTGGCTGAGGGTGCCCTCGACGTCGGCGGTCTTCGTCGTCGTCATCGACTGCACCGTCACCGGGGCGTCGCCGCCGACGAGGACCGGGCCCAGGCGGATCTGGCGCGTGGGCCGTCGGGCTGCGGCGATCACGGGTGGGCGGCTCATGGGCGCCTCCGGCGGGCGGTCACTTGAAGGGGTTGGCGACGGGGTGCGTGACGTCGAGGTACAGCGACGACAACACGACGAACCCGAGGAGCAGGACGAAGGCGTAGGCCACCGGGACCAGCTTGGTCACATCCGCGCGATAGGGGCGGCCGCGGCGGCTGCGGATGCGCTCGTAGACGGCGATGGCCACGTGCCCGCCGTCGAGCGGGAGCATCGGCAGGAGGTTGAGCAGTCCCACGAAGATGATGATGGACACCAGCACGGTCGTGAGCTGCCACGCCCCGGCCTGTGCCCCCTGGGCGGCCGTGCGCACCGCCCCGTAGATCGACTGGATCCGTTGCCCGCTCTGCGACGCCTGCTGCGCGGCCTTGGCGTTGGTCAGCTCGTGCAGGTACTGGGAGATGCCGCTCGGCGAGAACCGCTGGCCCAGCGCGCTGACCGATCCGCTCACCACTCGGCCGACGTCCACGCCGGCCTGGCGGGCGGACTCGATCGGGCCCACCGGCGCGAGCGGGTTCTCGATGTCGACCCCGATGCGGCCGACGGTCTTG
>DASPTT010000165.1:0-2416 GCA_035623275.1 Acidimicrobiales bacterium | reverse complement strand
AGGGGCGCTCCACCCTGGCCGAGCTCCACCGCATGGTGGCGGCCCGCCCGGCAGACGAGCTCACCGGCCTGCGTGCCCTCCTCGAGCTGCCGCCCATCCGCTACGGCGCCGGCTTCGAGGACCACCTGACGACCGTGCTGGTCGGCATCGCCGCCCGGCGGGGCGAGGACTGGGGGCCCGTCTTGGAGCGGGCGACGGTGACCGTGGACGAGGAGCGGACCACGGCGGGGCACGCCGCCGAGGGTCTCACCGCCTGAGCGGCTCAGCCCTGTGGCCCCTCGGTGCCCAGGACGGAGACGAACGAGACCATCTCGCCGGGGTACCCGCCCAGGTTGTGCGTGAGGGCCAGGCTGCGCTTCCCGTAGGTCGAGATGCGCCGCTCTTCGGGTGCCTCGCCCCGGAGCTGGAGCCAAGCCTCGAACATCATGCGCAGGCCCGACGCGCCCACCGGGTGCCCGAAGCTCTTCAGACCCCCGTCGGGGTTGACCGGCAGGTCGCCGTCGAGCTCGAAGCTGCCGGCCAGCTCCTCCTTCCACGCCGTTCCCCGGGCGCAGAACCCGAGGTCCTCCATCAGGACCAGCTCGGTCGGGGTGAAGCAGTCGTGCACCTCGGCCATGGCCAACTGGGTCCGGGGGTCGGTGATCCCGGCCTGGCGGTAGGCGTCCTGGGCTGAGAGCACCACCTCGGGGAAGGTGGTGAAGTCGTAGTCGGGGTCGCTTACGCCGCTGCCGTCGCCCACCACGAAGGAGAGGGCCTTCACGTACAACGGGGTCTGCGTGTAATTGTGCGCGTCCTCGGCCCGCACCACGACCGCGGCGGCCGCCCCGTCGGCCACGCCGGCGCAGTCGAAGACGGACAGCTCGCCGGCGATGCGCGGCATGCCCAACAGCTGCTCGACGCTCATCTCCCTGCGGAATTGGGCGCGCTCGTTGCGCGCGCCGTTGGCGTGGTTCTTCGAGGCGATGCGCGCCAGCGCCTGCTTGACCTCGTCCACCTCGATGCCGTAGCGCTTGGCGTAGGCCGGGACGATCATGGAGTACATGGCGGCCGCGGTCACCGTCCGGTTGGTCCCGTCGCCGGGGATCGGGAACGCGTTCGCCCCCTGGAAGCCCGAGTCCTTCAGCTTCTCGACGCCCACCGCCATGGCCACGTCGTAGGCGCCGCTCGCCACTGCGTAGGCCGCCTGACGCAGGGCCTCCGAACCCGAGGCGCAGAAGTTCTCCACCCGGGTCACGGGCTTGTCGCGCACCCGCAGCGGCCGGGCCAGGAGAAGGCCGCTCATGCCCGACTGCGCCGTACCGAGCCAGTAGGCGTCGACCTCGGCGCGGCCCACCCCGGCGGACGCGAACGCCCCCTCGGCGGCCTGGAGCAACAGCTCATCGGTCCCGAGGTCCCAATGCTCGCCGAACTTCGTGCAGGCCATCCCCACGATGGCCACCTTGTCGGTGATCCCGTGCGAACTCATCAGTCATCGCCTCCCCGGCATGGCCGTGCTTTCCAGAAGTAATTGTGGATCCCGTCCGCGGAGGACAGCCGGCGGAAGGTCATCTCGACCCGGTCCCCCACCTTGACGTCAGCGGCGTCGACGTCGGTCAGCTCCACCGGCAGGCGACCCCCGCCGTCGAAGTCGACGACGGCGAAGACCATGGGGGGGCTGGGCGTGTAGGACAGCTTGTCGATGGTGAAGGTGGTCACCGTGCCGCGGCTCTCGGCCATCGGCTCGAGCTCACCCTCGTCGGGCAGCGGGGGCAGGTGGAGGCTGCCGTCGGACGAACGCGACCCCTCGAACCCGAATTTCCAGGCCACCGAGCGGCCGGCGGCCGACGACGACGTCCGGGCCGGCTCGGGTCGCCGCGGCGGCTCGACAGGCAGGATGCCGCGCCATGACAGGTAGCGGCCGTACGACACCGGTCCCCCGCCGGCCACTTGTGCCTCGACGGTGGCGCCCGTCGGCCCCGCCGACGTCAGCGCCTCGGTCGTGCGAAGGATCAACGCCTCCGCGCCGTCGGCCAGCACCAGCAGCACGATGGTGCGCCCTGGCTCCGCCCGCTCGAGGAGGTTCGTGAGCACCAGGAAGGGATGCGCGGCGCCGGTGTTGCCCACGACGGAGGCGAGGTCGTCGACCACGCGGTCGGCCGGCACCTTGGACCGTTGCGCCACGGCCCGGCAAGCACGCCCGTGCGTGCCGGTGACGATCAGATGGTCGACGTCCCCGGGACCGATACCGGCGGCCTTCCACAGGCGTGCGAGCGCCTCCGCGCCGAGCTCGCCGTAGCGCATTTCGCCGAAGCGCTCCTCCCAGACCCGGGACCGCTGCTCGCCGGGCACCCGCCAGCGGTCGACGAATTCGCCGCTGAGCGAGACCCACGGGCCGAGCTCGGCCAGCACATCGTTGTCGCCGTCACCGAGGATCAGC
>DASPTT010000164.1:0-5970 GCA_035623275.1 Acidimicrobiales bacterium | reverse complement strand
GGGGGCGCTGCCCTGTGGGGACCAGCGGATCACGGTGCCGCTGGTGATGGCGGTCGAGTTCTCGTGGGTGCACGCCGCCTTGAGGCCGGCCGCGGCGAGCACGGAGGTGACCGCCGCGCAGTCGCCCGTCACGCCGGTGAGGCTCGGCACCGCCACCGGGGGCGGCCCGCCCGAGACGACCACCCCGACGGTGGACCCCTCCTTCATGGAGGTGCCGGCCGCGGGGACCATGCGGACGACGATCCCGGCGGGGACGGTGGTCGAGTACCGGTGGCCGACGACCGCGAGCGACAGGTGCTGACGACGCAGGGCGGCGGTCGCCGCCGGCACGCTCTGCCCGGTCACCGCCACCACCGCGTGCGAGGGCGTGAACGCCTTGGTGCGCACGGCCGCGTAGGTGCCGCCCGCCCCGAGCAGGGCGAGCACGAGGACGATCGTGGCCGTGACCCACGGCCAGCGCCGGCCGTGGCGCCCCTGCCGGCGGGCCGAGCGCCGGCTGCCGGACTCGGCATCGGCCACGCCCACGGCGGCCGCGAGGTCGAGGACGTCCTCGTCGTCCCCCGTCCGAGCCGCTCGGCCCGTGAGCCCGTAGGGCACCGGCGGCGCCATCACGGGGGCGTGCTGGGTCATGTCCCTGGCCGCGGCGGCCTGGATGGCCTCGACCCGGGTGGGGGCCCGGGAGACCAGGGCGAGCGGCATCGGGTCGGGCGCGGGCAGCGCGGTCGCCAGGGAGCGCAGGGCGGCCGCGAGGCCTGCGGCGTCGACCCGCTGCTCGGGGTCCGGCGCGGCCGCGTCGTCGAGCACCGGGGCGAGGGGCCCGAGCGCGTCGTGGCCCGGCAGCACCGCGCCGACGCGGGCCATGAGCGTCGAGAAGGTCGTGTCCGCGCTGAAGGGGACCACGCCGGTCACGGCCTCGTAGAGGACGAGCGCCAGCGAGTACACATCGGCGCGGCCGTCGACGGGGTTGCCCAGCGCCTGCTCCGGAGCGGCGTAGCGGGCCGTGCCCACCGTCGCGCCGACCGGCTCGGTGACCGCGGCCTCGGCGAACGCCCGGGCCAGCCCGAAGTCGCCGACGCGCAGGCGCCCGTCGGTGTCGAAGAGGAGGTTGGCGGGCTTCACGTCGCGATGCACGAAGCCCCGCGCGTGCGCATAGGCGAGGCCGTCTGCGGCCTGGATCCCGATGGACACCGTCTGCGACATCGACAGCCGCCGACCGTCGTCGAGCATGTCGCGAAGCGAGCCCCCGCCGAGGTACTCGAGCACCAGGAACGGGCCGCTGTCGTCCTCGCCCCAGTCGAAGACAGCGAGGACGTGGGGGTGGGCCAGGGCGGCGGCGGCCTGGGCCTCCGAGCGGAACCGCCGCAGGAAGGCCGCGTCGGCAGCCAGACCCGGGTGCAGCACCTTGACCGCCACGCGCCGATGGAGGGTCACGTCCCATGCCGCGTAGACGTGCGCGGACGCGCCCGAACCGAGCGCGGATTCGATGCGGTACCGGCCCGAGAGGACCCGCCCGATGGAGTCGGTGGTGGTCGGCATACGCCAGCGTCCAGGCTACCGACGCCCGAGCCGGTGACGGTGGACGCTGGCACCTGGTCGGTGCCGGCGCGAGCACTCGAGGTGCGGCCGCACCCAGCGACCAGGCGACATCCGGGTCAGGCCGGCAGCTCGCCGGTCTCCAGCAGCTCGGTGAAGCGCGCGCCGTCCACCACCGGGATGCCGAGCTCCTCGGCCTTGCGCAGCTTGGCCGAGCCGGGTGCGGTCCCCACCACGACGGCCCACGTCTTTCGCGACACGCTGCCCGGCGACGAGCCGCCGCGCGCCACGATGGCCTCCTCGGCCTCCTCGCGCGTGAACCCCTCCAACGTCCCCGTCACCACCACCACCCTGCCGGCGAGGGCCTGGGGCGTCCCCGCCGGCGCACCGGGGCCCGGTTCCCCCCGGCGCGCCCCGGGCTCCTCGAGCGACACCCCGGCGGCGGCGAGCTTGTCGATCACGACACGGTTGGCCGGCGAGGCGAGGAACTCCGCCACGCTGTCGGCGATCACGGGGCCGATGCCGTCGACGGCGGCGAGCTCGTCGACGCCCGCGTGGATGATGGCGTCGAGCGAGCCCATCGCCCGGGCCAGGGCGCGGGCGCCGGTGGGGCCGAGGTGGCGGATCCCGAGCCCGACCAGCAACCGTGACAGCGGACGGCCGCGCGACGCGTCGACGGCCCGCAGCAGGTTGTCGACGGACAGCTCGCCGAAGCGCTCGATCGACACCAGACGCACGGCGTCGAGCGAGTAGATGTCGCCGGGGTCGGAGAGCAGGCCGAGCTCCACGAACTGCGTGACGCGCTTCTCCCCGAGGCCCTCGATGTCCATGGCCCCACGCGAGGCGAAGTGCACGATCCGCTGCACGCGCTGCGCGGGACAGTCGATGTTGGTGCAGAACGTGTCGCTCTCGCCGGGCAGCCGCACCAGGGGGCCGCCACAGCTCGGGCACGTGGTCGGGAAGCGCCACCGCCTCGCCCCGCGCTTGCGCTCGGCGATCACGGGCCCCACGACCTCGGGGATCACGTCGCCCGCCTTGCGGACGATCACGACGTCGCCGGGCCGGACGTCTTTGAGCCGGACCTGATCCTCGTTGTGGAGGGTCGCCAGCCCCACCGTGGAGCCGCCGACGAAGACGGGCTCGAGCACGGCGAACGGCGTCGCCCGGCCGGTCCGGCCGATCGAGACGAGGATGTCGCGCAGGCGCGTGGCCCGCTCCTCCGGCGGGAACTTGAACGCGATGGCCCAACGCGGCGCCCGCGAGGTCTGGCCGAGCCGCTCCTGGACGGCGAGGTCGTCGACCTTCACCACCACACCGTCGATCTGGTAGTCCAGATCGTGGCGGTGCGCCTCCCAGCGCGTGCAGTAGGCCTCCGCGTCGGCCCGGCCGTGCAGCAGCTTGGTCTCGGGGTTCACCGGCAGCCCGGCGCCGTGCAGCAGGGCGAGGGCCTGCTCGTGCGTGGCCGGAACGGGCGCCCCTTCGATCGCGCCCAGCTGATAGGCCCAGAACGACAGCTCGCGGCTGGCCGTGACGGCCGGGTCCTTCTGGCGCAGCGACCCCGCAGCCGAGTTGCGCGGGTTCGCGAACGTCTTGGCCCCGGCCTCGATCTGCCGGAGGTTCAGCTCCTCGAAGGCCGACACCGGCATGTAGATCTCGCCGCGCACCTCGAGGAGGGACGGGACGGGCCCGTCCGAGCGCGGCCAGTGCAGCCGGTGGGGCACCGACGCCACCGTCCGGACGTTGTGGGTCACGTCGTCCCCGGTCACGCCGTCACCTCGAGTGGCGGCGCGCACGAGCGCACCCTCCTCGTAGACCAGGGACATGGCCAGCCCGTCGATCTTGAGCTCGCACACGAAGTCCGCGTCGACCACCTCGGGGACCGTGCGCGCCATCCGGTCGAACCACGCGTCGAGGTCGTCGATGCCGAAGGCGTCGTCGAGGCTCATCATCTGGGTGAGGTGCCGCACCGGGGCGAACAACGCCGAGGGCTCGCCGCCCACCCGCAGCGTCGGGGAATCGGGCGTGCGCAGCTCCGGATGCGCCGTCTCGAGCGCGACGAGCTCCCGCACCAGGTCGTCGTAGTCGGCGTCCGAGATCTCCGGCGCGTCGAGCACGTAGTAGAGCTGGTCGTGGTGCCGGATCTGGGATCGCAGCTCCTCGGCGCGTGCGGCCTCGGACGACTCGGTCGACTGCGCCATGCGCGGGAGCGTATCGGGCGGCTATGCCGAACCCGGGCCCGACGCGGCGCCCGCACGGGCGGCGATGGCCGCGCCCACGACGAGGTCGGGACGCCGAGGGTCGTAGAAGGCGACGGTCTGGCCCGGGGCCACCCCGCGCTGGGGGCGGTCGAACACCAGGCCCCGGCCGTCCCAGGTCCCGGGCGAGGCGGCGCCGTGCGCGCTGGTCTGGGCGAGCACCGGGCTGCCCGGGGGCAACGGGTGCTCGACCCAGGTGGGCGCCTCGAGCTCGACCCGCACGCTGCTCGCCGCGTCGGCGTCGCCGACGACGACGCGGCGGCCCCCGACGTCCACCGACAGGGCGAAGCGACGGCGGCCGTCGACGGCCACGCCCAGGCCACGCCGCTGGCCGACGGTGACGAGCTCGACGGCGTCGACGGAGCCGACCACCGCACCACTGCCGGCGTCGACCAGCTGCGCCTCGTGCAACGGGAGGCGGTCCTCGAGGAACCGCCGACGCCCCGCGCCCGACTGGATGAAACAGACGTCTTGGCTGTCGGGCTTCGAGGCGGTGACGAGCCGCAGCCGCTCGGCGTGCGCCCGCACCTCTGCCTTGGTCATCGACCCGATGGGGAGGACGACCTCGGCCAGCTGGCCACAGGTCAGCATCGACAGGACGTAGGACTGGTCCTTGGCTCGGTCCACCCCGCGCGCCAGGCGCGGCGCCCCGTCGCGATGGACGACCCGGGCGTGGTGGCCGGTGGCCAGCGCGTCGAACCCGAGCCGGCGCGCCCGCTCGAGGAGCGTGCCGAACTTCACGTGCCGGTTGCACTCGATGCAAGGGTTCGGAGTGCGGCCGCGGCGGTGCTCCTCGACGTAGTGGTCGACGACCGAGGTCTCGAAGCGCTCCGCCAGGTTGAAGACGTGATGGGGCACGTCGAGCTGGCGCGCCGCGGTCCGGGCGTCGTCGACGTCGGCCACCGAGCAGCAGCCCGAGTCCGACAGCCCGCCCCAGAGCTTCAGGGTGGCGCCCACCACCTCGTGGCCGGCCTCGACGAGGAGCCCGGCCGCCACGGACGAGTCGACGCCACCTGACATCGCCACCATCACCCGCATTGCCCCAGCGTACGAAACCCCAGGGCCGCCGCCGCGCCCGCCCGGGGCGCCACGCCCTCGCGCCGTGGGCGACCTGGCCGGCAGGTCCCGTGCCACAACCGGAGCACAACGAGTGGGCACAGGGTGTGGGCCGGCTGGAAGCAGCTGTGTCCGGATGCCAAGATCGCTGCGCGGGCTGACGGTAACGATGCGGGAGCGAGATTCGATGTCTCGAGCACATGCGGATCCGGGCGACCTGCGCACCGGCCTGCTCGCGGCCTGGTACGAGCGCTGCCAGCGCCGCGGGGTGGAGACCACCCACATCGCCGAGTCCGACGCGCGGTTCCTGGTCGGTGCGGTGCTCGACGCCCTCGGGCGCGGCACCGAGACGCCCGACCTGGGCCGGGCCGCCCGGACCTGGGGTGCCCGGTTCACCTCTCCGGTCGACGCCCTCGCCGCCGTGACCTGCCTGCGCGAGGTGCTGGCCGGCCTCGTCGACTCCCCCGGACCGCTGTCCGCCGCCGTCGCCACCACCGCCGACGGCGTGCCCCGGGTCATCGACCAGCTCATGTTGGAGTCGGTCGACGCCGCCGCGGGGAGCCTCCGGGCCTCGGCCCGGATCGATCCCCTCACCGGCTGCGCCAACCGCCGGGCGCTGCAGGAGGAGCTGCCGCACGCCGTGGCCAGCGCCCGGCGCTCGGGGCTGGACGTCTCGCTGGCCATGATCGACCTCGACGGCCTCAAGCACATCAACGACGAGCAGGGGCACGCCGCCGGCGACGCCACCTTGATCGCCCTGGTGGCCGTCCTCCGGCGTTCGCTGCGCGACCTCGACAGCCTCTATCGCGCCGGCGGCGACGAGTTCGTCGTGGTCTCCCCGTTCACGAGCGAGTTCGGCTCGCGCCGGATGCTCCAGCGCGCCGAGGAGCTCGGCGGGCCCGCCTTCAGCTGGGGCGTGGCGGGCATCGCGTCGCTCGGCCCGCAGTCGCCGGACGACCCCGAGCGCCTGCTGCTCGCCGCGGACGCCGACCTATACGCCCGGCGCCGGGCACGGCAGCGGACGCTCGCCAGCGCTTCTCGGCGTCACAAGGCCCGCGTCGTGGCCTCCCTGGCGGCGTCGGCCGCCCTGACCGCCAGCGCGGCCTACGGGGTGGCCTCGGTGGTC
>DASPTT010000163.1:0-14797 GCA_035623275.1 Acidimicrobiales bacterium | reverse complement strand
GCTCGCGGCCCCGGCCGGCGCGCCAAGGCGCCCATCCGGGTGGCGGTGGCGTCCGTCTCCTCGCCGTCGTCCCCGCCGTGCCCGGCGCCGTCCGTCGCCACCAACCACGCCAGCCACTGCTCGTCCGTCCAGGCTTCGGGGTCGGCGGGCGGCTCCGGCACCTGGCGGGCATCGTCATCGGAGGTGCGTGACACCGGGCCCCAGCCTACGGGCCTGCGATGGGGTTCAGGCCGGCGCGGGGGTGTCGGGCGGCTCCGGCACGGTGGGCGCGGGACCGGGGCGGCGTCGGGGTGCACCCGGGCGCTCCGCCCGGTCGCGCCAGGCGGACTCGGCCCGGAAGGACACCTCGCGCAAGGGGAGCCCGGTGAGCGAAGCGACACGCGCCGCGTCGCGCTGCTCGGCCTTGACCCGCCCGGGGCTGACCTTGACCCGCACGGGCAGCCCCTCGACGTCCACGGCGTCCATCGCCCGCGTCGCCGGCCAGCGCTCCACCCCGTGCGCCCGCACCCCCAGGGTGCCCGTCTCCTCCTGGAGGCGACGGCGCACGACGCCGGCGAGCGCGAGGTCGGCCAGCGCGCTCACCACGTGGCCGGGCCGGCCCTTCTTCATCAGCACCGGCGTGATCCACGCGTCGAGGGCCCCCGCGTCAAGCAGGGCCGCGACCGCATGCGCCAGGACCTCCCCGGTGACGTCGTCGAGGTTGGCCTCGAGCAGCATCACCTCGTGCCCGCGGCCGGCCGCGCCGGCGGGCACGTCGAGGGCCTCACCCACCACGACCTGGGTGCAGTTGGGCAGCTCGTCGATGGCGCGGGACCCGGCCCCGAAACCGGTCGTCTCGATGCGCATCGGCGGAAGGGGACCGAACCCCACGGCCAACGCGGCCACGATGGCCGCGCCCGTGGGCGTGGTGAGCTCGACGGACAGGTCCCGGCCCCACGTGGGAACGCCCCGCAGGAGCTCCACCACCGCCGGTGCGGGGTTCGGGAGGAAGCCATGGGCGCTTCGAACCGTGCCCGTGCCGGTGGCGACGGCCGAACACCAGACGTCGTCCACGCCGAGCACCTCGAGCGCCGCCGCAGTGCCGACCACGTCGACGAGGGTGTCGTGCGACCCCACCTCGTGGAAGTGCACCTGCTGGGGAGGTCGCCGGTGCAGTCGGCCCTCCACCTGGGCCAGCGCCTGAAAGACGTCCAGCGCCCGCCGGGCGACCCGGTCGGGCAGGCGCGCCTCTTGGACGAGGCCCACGATGTGGGCGTGGGTGCGCACCACCACGTCGTCGGTCACCTCGACGACAGCGCGCGTGGCCGCGATGCCGGCACGCAGGACCGGCTCGGCGGAGAGGTGCCAGCCGCGGAAGGGCAGACGCTCGAGGAGCTCGACCACCTCGTCGAGCTCCGCCCCGGCGTCGAGCAGGCTCCCCAGCGCCATGTCGCCCGCGATCCCCGCGAAGCAGTGGAACCAGGCGGTGGTCCTCGTCACCGGTGCGTCGCTCACGGCAGCAGCCTCACCACCGCGCAGGCGGCACCGAAGCCGTTGTCGATGCCGACGACCGTCAGGCCCGCCGCGCACGACGCGTGCATGGCCAGCAGGGCCGTGACCCCCTCCAAGGCGGCGCCATAGCCGCTGGAGACGGGCACGGCCACCACCGGCGCCGGCGTGATCCCCGCCACCAGGCTGGCCAACGCGCCCTCCATGCCCGCCGCCACCACGACGGCATCGGCGTCGGCCAGCTCGTCGACCGAGGCCAGCAGCCGGTGCACGCCGGCCACGCCGCAGTCGGCGAGCAGCGTCGGCCTGATCCCGTGCGCTTCCAAGGTGGCGACGCACTCGTGGGCGACCGGGAGGTCCGCCGTGCCCGCCGTCACGACCAGCACGCGCCCGGGGCGGTCCGTGGCGCGGCGCCACGTGACGGTGGCCAGGGCACCGGTGGCCGTCACGGTGCCGCCGGGTGATCGGGCCAGGGCGGCCTCCACCTGCCCGGGCGCGGCCCGCGTGAGCAGGACGGGGCCGCCCGCGGGCTCGGCGAGCAGCTCGGCAACGATCCCGGCGCAGTGCTCGGGCGCCTTGCCCGGCGCGTAGACGGCCTCCCCCATGCGCTGGCGCAGGACGCGATGATGGTCGACCCGGGCGTAACCGAGGTCCGCGAAGGGAAGGCGCCGCAGCCGAGCCACGGCCTCGTCGGGGGGGCACAGGCCCGACGCGACGTCCTCGAGCAGCTGGCGGAGGGCGGGCTCGTCCATGTCGGCCACTATCCTGCCCGCACATGGAACGGCCTGCGACCTCGGCCCGTGTCGGCGCCATCGCCTTCCTCGGGCCCGCCGGGACGTTCACCGAGGAGGCGCTGTTCACGCAGGCCGACTACGCCAAGGCGGACGTGGTCCCCGCCGCCACCCTGCCCGACGCGCTCGAGGCGGTGTGCGCGGGGAGTGTGGACCTCGCTTTCGTACCCATCGAGAACTCCATCGAGGGGACGGTCAACGCCACCGTCGACAGCCTCGTCTTCGACGTCGACCTCCTCATCCAGCGCGAGGTGGTCCTCGACGTCCACCTCCACCTGCTGGCTATCGACGGGGCCTCGCGCGGCGGCATACGACGGGTCCTGTCCTTCCCACACGCCACCGCGCAGTGCCGCAGCTTCCTCTCCGCCTACCTCCCGGGCGTCGAGGTCGTGCCCACCAACTCCACCGCCGAGGCGGCCCGCCTGGTCGGTGAGGCAGCCGACGTCTCCACGGCGGCCCTGGCGCCGCGCCTGGCGGGCGAGCTCTACGGGCTCGTGCCGCTGGCGTCCGCCGTGGAGGACCATCCCGACAACCAGACGCGCTTCGTCGCCCTCGCCCGGCGCGGCATCCCCGTCCCGACCGGCCACGACAAGACGAGCATCGTCTGCTTCCAGCGCGAAGACCGGCCGGGAAGCCTGCATGCCATCTTGAGCGAGTTCGCAGCGCGCAACATCAACCTGACCAAGCTGGAGTCACGCCCCACCAAGCGCGGCCTCGGCGACTACTGCTTCCTCATCGACCTGGAGGGCCACGTCGCCGACGAGGTCGTGGCCGACTGCCTGCGCGTGCTGCACGCCGAGCTGGCGGGGGTCAAGTACCTGGGTTCGTATCCGGCGGCCGGCGAGCACGCCCCCGCTGCGCGCGAGCGTGCGGGCGCCGCGTGGCGCGATGCCGAGGCCTGGGTGGCCGACCTGCGCGCCCAGGTCGGCGACGGCACCCCCTGAGCCCGCACACCACGGCGGTACCCTTGGTCCCTTCGGAGGGATGGCAGAGCGGACGAATGCGAGGCTCTTGAAAAGCCTTGGCCTCTCGGGGCCCGTGGGTTCGAATCCCACTCCCTCCGCAGGTCAGAGGGGGTGAGGGCCTCCGGGCCGGAACCCTCAGAAGGCCCGCCAGGGTCTGCGCCGGCCGGGATCCGGTCACCCGTCGCTTCCGCTACGTCACCCGGACGGTGCGAGGCGGCAAGCGCGACGCCCAGCGGGCGGCGGCGGCCCTGGTGTCCGAGATCGAGGCCGGGCACCGGCCCCCGGTGCGAGGCACCGTGATGCAGCCCCTCGAGCTGTGGATGGCGCACGATCTGGTGACTCTCGAAGAGCACCAGACCGAGGGCCCAGAAGGGTCCTTGTTGGAAATCAGCTCAGCGGGACCGAAATCGGCTCCAGCGGGCCACCATCGGGATCCGGTGACAGGACACCGAATCCGCACTGACCAAGGGCTAACCCTCCCACTTCATTCGGCGGGCCCGTGAGCCCAGCCGCATTGTCGCCGTACTGAATGGTGGGGTTGTTGGCCAGACAGATGAAGTTGCCATAGATGACGTTGTCGGAAACTTCCGCGGCGTCGGGGTCAGCCATGATGTTGCCGATGATGTAGGAGCTGCCACCGATCTGATCCCGCAGAGCGCCGTACCAGCACGAGTGCAAACCCCAGACGGTGAAGTCGCCACCGACTGTGCTGTCCTCGAGATCGCTGAACGCAGGCGTCCCTGCGAGCGCCGGGTCCTGAGAGAAGAGGGAAGGCATGTTGCAGTTCACCCCGCCACCGCCACCGGCGATCGTCACGCTCCCTCCGATCGTCTCGCCGTGGATGATGACGCCGAGTGTGGCCAGCCCGATGACGCTGCCGCCGACTTGGCCGCTGAAGGTAGGACAACCCAGTGTCTGCCCGGAACCCAACCCGAGGATCGATCCGTTGCCCACAAAGACATTGCCTCGGATGTCGATCTCGGCCGGGCATCCCTCGAAGGTCGGAGCACCGGTGGCGTCATCGAAGCCCGAATTCGGTGCGAGGGTGAGGTTCCCCTCGATCGTGATGGGCCCCGTTGGTGCGAAGCAGAATCCCGTTACAAGCACCGACCTGTAGGTGCCGGGTGCTAGGACACCGCCGCCGGAGCACACATAGGGGGGTGATCCGTCGTTTGGCACAGCGGCACCGGACGGGCCCGCGCCGACGACCACACCAAAGAGGGCTAACACGAGCGCGGGGACGAATCTGAGGATCCGCATTGGTCCTCCATTCCATCTTGGAGACTTCGTAGCAGCGCCAAACTAGAGAAGACACCACCCATTGACAATCCCCAAAATAGATGAGGGCACCCTAGATACTCCCAGGTAGCGCAACCCCGGCAGATCGGTTAGCGGCGAGCTAGCAGGCACTCCGAGCCGCCACCTGCCTTGCACAATTAGCTTGTCTAGCGCTTGATCGTTCCCGAAAGGTGGGTTGGTATGAAACTGTCGCGAAACAGCTACACGGTCTACAGCATCGGATGTGCTGTGGTGTGGGCGATCATCTTGGCTGTCGTTTCAGCAACAGCAACCGAGAAGACGAAGGAGAGGATTCAGCTAGGCGCCAGTGGTTGGGCATTGGGTTGGCTGTCCGCCACGATCGCAAGGTACGTGTACCCACCACCGGGGAAGTGGATGCACCGAGCGGACACCTCCTCTCACTTGTAACTGGTTCCCTCTCAGGTAGGGCCATCCGCAACGTGCCGGGTGAGGTCGGTCGGGACGCGTCAGACTCAGATCAAAGAGGGGTATCGATAAGTCCATCTGGGAGCAAGCCATACACGGCCGGGAGCCCGTCCTTCCCATGCCAAGACCAGCGATTTCCCACTGACCAGGAACTTCTTACCCCGCAGTCGGCCCAAACGGGGAAGCACACATGCATCCTTTCTGGCCATCGACGGGAAGCCGCGATGGGGCTATCTTCGCACCAGGCCAGTCCACCTGCGGGGCTCGACATACCCGAAAGCAATTCACGGGGAAGGAGGGAAGGTGGCTGAGAAACCAACACAAGCCGACAGTACGGCGGCAGGTGGTTCCACTACTACTGGGACCTACAGTTGCCCCAATTGTGGAGAAGATCGACCGATCGGCTCCGAGACCTGTCCCCACTGCGGACTCAAGTAGCATTCGCGCAGTCCGCGCTCCCCTGGCATCGTAGCGTAGGCCCGCCACTATCCGTGCTCCGTGGCATCCCCAGCCGACCTGGAAGCGTCGCCTGATAGCGGCGCCACTCTGCTCGATCTGCTTGGACCGCGTAGGCCAACAGTCCCTTCTGCGGCCCAGCTGGTCGGCCTAGAGCAGGAGTATCGGCTTTTCTGCGCCGGTGAACAACTGGACTTCCGCCGCATAATCCATGCGTGTGACATTGCCGGCCGTCGTCTCGATCCAAGTGATGCGAACGCCTACCGATGTAGGTCAGGGGCCGTCCTCACGTGTGACGACGCCGAGGCCGAAATGGCGAGTCCCCCGCTCGAACACCGATTGGGATTCGCCAAGGAGCTTGCTGCCTGGTCGGCTCGATTCGAACGCGACCTGGATCAGCTTCTCCCTAGTGGAGTCACTTACGCCGGCGAGTCGACCCACATCAGCGTGTCAATGCTGAATGCGACCAACGACAAAGTGCTCAGGTTGTTTGCCCGATCGTTTGCGCCCTCCCTGATCCTGATATGCGAACGCCGGAACAGTTACGGAATCTGGCTGCGTCCACGTCCGAGACGTGGCGAATTCTGCACCGAGCATGTGAATGGGGACCTCCTTCGGGCAGCAGCCCTGTTCGCAACCGGCGGCGTCCTCGCTTGCGCACGAGCCTTACGTGCAGGCAAGGCGGACAATCTTCCGCCGCTTGTACGAACCTCTCTGGCTCCAGCTCGCGAACGTTTTGGGTGGTTCGTGCATCGGGCCGCTTTCAACTGTGATCTCCACGACGAAGGGAGAGCCGCGCAGTTGCACTCGGCCCGATACGGGACGATCACGGCGCAGCGTCATCTCGAGCTTGCCTGGGAATCGATCGTTGATGCGATCGGCGACACCATCACGGAGGTCGACCGACAACTTGTCCGGCGACTGATCGCCGGGGACTCCTTGGGCGTGGAGAGGAACTACGACCAACCACTCTCCGAGACCGTAGCGGCTTCGACGGCAGCTCCGACGCCCTACGGCGACGTTCTCAAGGCCCGAGAACGGCCGCCGTTTCGGTGTCAAGCGATCTTCGCCAACTGGGAAGCGTCGGTGTTTCGGATCTGGTGCCCGGCGCGCGATGCGTTCATGGCGGTGCCGTCGGCGTACCTGGCCGACTTCCTCGACGCCCTTGACGAAGGTCGACTCGACTCGTTCGTGAGTGCGCTTATGGCCAAACCCGCGAATGGTCACCATCTCAATTCACGGTGGCAGATCCTTCAACCAGGAGTGTTCGACACGGTTGGCGACCTTCGGCAACTCCTGCCAGAAGAACGAGAGTTGACTTCGCGCCTAGCTGATGAGTTCGCGCCTCAAACTGTCGGGCCCCAAAACGCCCCTGCAGGAGAGACAAGCGTGGCATCACCTGAAGCGGCCGCGGTGGCCGGAGTTGCTGGGTCCGGGGAATCGACTTCGATGGAGGGCAGACTCTCCAAATGGATCCTCCCGCTTGCCACTGAAGGCAGACTCCCCGAACAGCCAATACCTCCCAGGTTCGGCTGGCTTGGCCGCGGCGGCACCTTTTGGCTCATCGCCCTTCTCGTCTTGGCGCTCGGCGGAGGAGGCGTGGCCTATGTGGCATCCAATGGCGGCGGAAGTCAGGGATCGACGACGCACGGCTCGTCTGGTACTTCGACCAAACCGGCGTCAGCCCTGTCCCTGCCTACGGTCTATAACCGGGAACTCGTATTCTCCGCGGCGAGCGCGAGCGGAACGAGTGCCACCCCGAGTACCTACCTGGTGACCCTGCGGCCCGGCACGGTGCCTGGGGAATTCGTCGAGACCGACACCTATCCGACCACCGACAGCCAGCAGATCCAGACCGAGACCTACTCCACCACTGGGATCGGCGTGACCGGCCTGGAGAACACCTCTCCGTCGGGCACATTGAGCTTCGAGTTCTCCCCGCCGCTTCCCCTGCTCAAGGCCCCCTACTTCGTAGGGCAGAGCTGGAGCGCGACGTCGACCGGTAGCTCCTCGTCCGGGGAAGACGACGTGCAGCTGACAGATCGCATCTCCGACATCACGCACCTGACGGTAGCCGGAACCACCCTGCAGGTGATCGAAGTCACCATCCACCACACCATCGCAGAGACGACACCCTCGGGAACCGTGAGCCAGGAGTCGACTGGCACGGAGTTTTTCTCACCACTTCTCGGTGTGTTCGTGTCCGGCGAGTCGACCGAGGTGACGGGGGGCAAGAGCACGACCAACCAGTTCACCCTCCAGAGCATCGGCATGCCGATCTCCGGATCATCCACGCCAACAGGCTCGCCGAGCACGCCCGTCGCCTCTGGACAACCAGTGATCACGTCGCAGCCACAGAATCAGCAAGTCGCGCCCTATGGCACCGCCTCGTTCCAGGTCGTCGCCTCCGGAGCAGCCACCTACGAATGGCAATACTCGCCCGACGGCGGCATGACCTGGGTCCCGATTCAGGGGGGTACCGCGCCAGGCTGGTTCCAAGAGATCACCCCGTCCATGAACGGCCATCTGTTCCGTATGGTCGTCTCGAATGCCTCGGGACAGACCACTAGCGACGCCGCGTCAGTGACTGTAATTGGGGGCTGAAACAGGCGAAGCCGGTCGGCCAAGGGTCATCGGGACCGCTTAGTCCATCCCGCCGCGCGGGATTTGCCCGACCAAGTCGAGCCCACTGGATCCCCCGTGCCGTCCAATGTGCTGTGCGATATGTGATCGTGGCTCGGTGTCTTGGCCCTGGGACCGCCCTGTATTCGCGCCGGATGTATCGAAGGTGGACCGAGCGATAAGCGCCGATCCCGGTGACGGCAGCAAGCCGGCCACCCGTCAGGCGGGATTACCGGTCGTCTCGGGTCCCCAGGCGCCCGTAGCGGGGAGCGCAGGATCAGGCACTTACCGGATGGCCTACCAGGTGACGAGAACCCACCTGTATGCGTCCAGATCGGTGTCGGCCCGCAGCCGGTCGAGAGCACGCAGCGCCTCGCTTCTTGCTACCTCAACGTGGTCACCATCACCGCTCGGAAGGCGCTCCAAGGAATCTCGGTCGAGACACCGGGCGGCGTGGAGCCCTCCCCATCACTCCGAAGGTCCTTGGCCACATCACCTCCTGCCCCTCGTTGGCGAAGATGGCGGAAGCGCGGAGGTCATCGGGCAGGGCTGAGAGGTCACGCTCTGGCACGACACCGAGTATGCCGCTCAGGTCACCCTGGGCCGGCTTCCCGGATGCCCGGCCGGGTCATTTGCACCCTTGGCAGACTATGCCGGTTGATCCGGCTCGATTCACGTCACCAACTGGGCATGCGGGCTACCGCTCGGAAGGCCATTGCTGTCCTAGCGCTGCTTCCTGCCTTTTCGCTCGCTCTGTCGGGATGCAGCAGCAACACGGGCACAATCGAGGGCCACGTCCTCATCTCCTTCCCGGTTCCCCCTGCTCACCCCCCGTCCGTAGCCCGGTTCCCAACCACGGTCATGATTATCTCGGCAATGGGCGGGATGGTTGCTCAACGGGTGCCAGCAGGCGGGACCCATCGCTTCACCGAGCCCGCGGGGACATACACCCTGCGGGCTTCCGCTGCGCCCAACTGCTCGGCGACGGCGACAGTGACGGCTGGACAGACGAAGACCGTGAACGTTCGCTGCATCGAGCCTTGACCCACCCTGTATTGATGCCGGTGGTCGGACGGTGCCTCCGCTCTTCCCGCCAGGTCAGCCAGGCCGAGGCCCATCGGGATCGCTCGGCGCCGTCGTTATAGATCGGGTGTCTGATCGGGTCGGGCTCGTCGCATGGGCCGAGTAGACGGCGCGCTTGCATCACTCAAAGTGCTGTTCTAGCTCTCCTGATTCGGTACCATCCACGCCCGTACAACTGCTTGGGCGAAGGCCCGAGCAACCAGGGGAGGAAGCGTGCCAGAGGTCGAGCTCGACCACGTCACTCTCGCTTATGAAGTCATCGGCCAAGGGGAGCCTCTCCTACTCGTCGCCGGGTGTGGTCAACCTGCCGCTGCCTTTCAGATCGGTTTGGCCCCAGCGCTCACCCTCGCCGGTTACCAGGTCATCCTTTTCGATAACCGCGGTGTCCCACCGAGTTCCATGCCGCCGGCGCCTTACTCAGTTTCTCAGATGGCCGACGATGCGATCGGTCTTCTCGACCACCTCGGAATCTCCGAACCCATTCGGGTGGCCGGTCACTCGCTTGGCGGATGGATCGCGGAAACCCTCACCATCGCGCACCCCCAGCGGGTAAGGGCGGCGGCTCTCATGGGAAGCGCCAACCGCCCCACTTCTTGGGAGAAGGCCATTACGAGGCTTGAACGCGACCTCGCGGCGTCAGAGGTCGAGCTACCTCGCCTCTATTACGCACTCGAAACCATCCGGTACTTGCCCTACCACGACCTCCAGAACGACGAGGTAATCGACGGTTGGCTGGAAATAGTCGGCGACCTCGAGGTGTGGTCAAACCCAGGGCGCCTCGGCCAGTTCGAAGCGGCACTCGCTTGGTCCACCGATCCGGCGCGAACCAGCGCTTGGCCAGCGATCACTGTTCCATGCCTCGTAATGAGCTTCGAATACGACATCGACTCGCCGCCGGCCCGGGCCCGTGAGGCGGCCCAAATGATCCCAGGGGCCGAGTACGCCGAAATCGCCGGAGCGAGCCACTTGGGCTTTTTCACCCACTCGGGCCCGGTCTCGGAAGTGCTAGTCGACTACTTCGGACGGCATTGAGACGCGAAGAGGCTCCCCGAGCAGTAGGAGCACCTGGAGAGCGAGAGCGTCCTCAAACGCCGGCCTGTCATTTCAGGTTGGGGTGGTCCGTTGGGCAGGGTGACCGGGTCCGGCACATCTGGATCGGGAACGGGTGTTCGCGGAGGCCCGGCCCGCTTCCTGTCGAGCCGCTGCCCATTGTGGTCGACGTCGGTAGTGTTGGCGACATGACCGACAAGTCCGTATTCACCGACGACGAGTGGACCAGCGTGGTGGAAGGGCCCACCAGTGCAGGCTTCCTCGTCGTGACCGCGTCACCGGGGGGCATGTTCCGGGAGACCTTCGCCATGTCCAAGGCCTACGCCGAGGCCCGCGCCGCTCACGGAGCGAGCGAGCTCCTCGACGCGGTGGTGTCGTCGAAGCCTAAGGTCGACCGCACCCACCACGGCTCGGTCGACGAACAGCGGGTTGCCGCGCTGGCCCATGTGCGCGAGGCGGTGGGGCTGGTCGCGCTGAAGGCCACACCCGAGGAGGTCGGGGACTATCGCAGGTTCGTGCTCACTCTGGCGGAAAAGGTGGCCGCCGCGCACCGCGAAGGGGGGCAGGACGTGAGCTCGCCCGAGGCCAAGGCGATCGAGGAGATCCGCGACGCGCTCGGGGCCGGCTCGGACCAGGGCGCGGCCGGGTAGCCGCTCAGGGAACGACCGGGAACCGGTGAATTGCCGGGGTGCGCTCGGTACAGATCCGTCACCAGCCCAGCCTGGAGGCCTGGAAACACCCTGGATCGCTCACGGGCGTTGATCGCGAACGGTCGGCCGCCAACCCTGATCGACCTCCCCCGGCACGTTGCAGTCGGGTGCCGAACAGGTACCGTTGGTCGAATGATGTGCCGGTCATGGCCGCGCTATCTCTCTTTCCCATAGATATGGAGGTCTCATGATCTCGATCGTCGTGAAGTTCAACGTGCGACCTGATTGCAGCGACGAGTGGATCGATCGCATAAGCGCCTTCACCCAGGCCACTCGCCAGGAGCCGGGCAACCTTTGGTTTGAGTGGTCCCGGAACGTCGAGAACCCGGATCGGTTCGTACTCATCGAAGGATTCCGCGACGCTGATGCCGGCGCTGAGCACGTCAACTCTGAGCATTTCAAAGAAGCCATCCGGCAGGCGCCATCGATGTTGGTTGATACCCCAGAGATCCTGTACGCCGAGCTACCTGGGATGGAGTGGTCCCTCCTGGCCGAAATGTCGGTTCCAGAGAGCGGCTCGGCTTGACGCCTGCTCTCAGGTCGTCCCTGGACTGGCCAGCAGGCCACGAATCAGCATGCCGGGTCACCTCCACAAGACGGGCGAGTCTTTGTGGATATGCTGCCGGCACCCAAGGCGGAGGTGCCATCGACACCCTCGCACTCGGCTGACGAGGAGACAGTCATGGACAACGTTGCACTCATGAAGCAGGTCATCGCCAGTACGGACAAGGTCGTCAAGGGCACCGAGCCCTCGCAACTCGGCCTCCCGTCTCCCTGTACGGAGTGGACCGTTCGAGACGTGATCAACCACATCACCGGCGGATCGACCATGTTCGCCGTCTGCGTCGAGGAAGGGTCGGTCCCCGACGATCTGCTCGGCAAGCTCATGGCCGGCGACAACCTCGGCGACGATTACGTGGGCGCCTGGGAAGCAGCTTCGAGTCGTGCCATAGCCGCGTTCGAGGCACCAGGTGCGCTCGACAAGATGGTGAAGTTGCCCTTCGGCGAGATGCCAGCCGGGGTCGCCCTGAACATCGCCGTGTTTGACGTTCTCACCCACGCGGCGGACATCGCCAACGCCACCGGTCAGACGATCGACGACACCGCACTGGTCGAGACGGCGCTGGAAGTCGGTCACCAGATGATCGGACCCGAACTGCGAGTTCCAGGAGTGTTCGACCCCGAGCAGTCGGCACCAGAGGGCGCTCCGCCCACCGTGCGGCTCCTCGCTTTTGCCGGACGCAAGGTCTGAGCGAACCCGGCACGGCTTCCATGGGGGCGCTGATCGCCAGCGCGGCGATCCTCGGAGGGTGGAGGCTTTCCCCTGGCTGGTGGCAAGGCATTCATGCCAGTCCCGGATCGCCGGGGGCTGCTGATATCGCTCGGGTCGTCCCTTGGCCGAGGCACTGACAAACGGCACATCCCGGGCACCCCTGTCAAGAGCGGGATGCGTACGGAAACGTCTGTTATGGATCGGGTGACAGCTTCTCGCAGCACGCACGTAGCCGTCGATCTGGACGGCTGGGCCAACGCACCGTCGACCAGCTCAGATGCATCGTTGTGTGTTCAACTGCGTACGGCATCATTTGAGCTTTGAGACTGGATGAACTCGCTCAACAGTGCTCGGAGGACCTCGAAGTCCGCATCAAGCTGCCGGCGCGACTGGTTGCGGAATCGTCCCGCCACCTCGCTCACGGCAAAGCCCAGGATCGCGGTGCTGACGAGCCGTTCCACCTGAGCGAGTCGATCCTCAGCGATACCGGCCTCGGCCAGAGCCTGGTAAACGGCCTCCCTGGTTCTCCGGCCTTGCGGCGTGGACGCGGGTCGCTGGAGTAGGAGGGGGAAAACGGCCGGGTGGCGGCGCGCCGATGCCCGAATGCCGCCGGCCAGAGCCGACAAGCGCTCTGACCAGTTCATCTCCGCTGAAGGTGGGGGGAACTCAGTGAGGAGCAACTCCACCAATCCGTCCAGCAGATCGGCTTTGTTGCCCACGTGGCGATACAGCGCCATCGGGGTCACCTCGAGACGTTCAGCCAGCAACCCCATGGTCAAGGCCTCGAGGCCCTGCTCGTCCGCCAAAGAGAGCGCTTCGGCCAAGACTTGCGCCCTGTCGATTCGCGCTGGCCTTCCCATCAGGGGTTAGTATAAGCTACATATTTATGGAAGGAGCCAGTCGGACTGCTGAGCTCATGGCCGTCCAGCGGGGGCTGGAATCTTCCCGGCCCTCGGGGAAGCGCCTGTTCGATGACCCCTTCGCCCGTTCGTTCGTCTCGCCGAGCTGGCGCATCGCACTCAGCGCGGCCCGCTTTGCGCCCATCCGCATGGGCATCGCAACCGTCTACGACCTCATCGGCGGGCCGGGTCCCCGCGCATCTGCCATTGCCCGGACCCGCCTCATCGACGATCTCGTCGAGGAGCTCGCGCCCGCGGCGGACCAGATCGTGATCCTGGGTGCCGGATTCGACACCAGGCCCTATCGACTGGGCTGTCTGTCGGCGCGCCAGGTCTTCGAGGTCGACCATCCAGATACCCAGATCGCCAAGCGGTCTGGCCTGGCAGCCGCCCTGGTCGCCCAATCGAGCGGAGTCCTGTTCGTACCGGTCGACTTCGAAACCGACGATCTGGCCGAGGCACTCGTGGGAGCCGGGTTCTCAACTGAGCAGACGACGCTCTTTCTCTGGGAGGGGGTAACCCAGTACCTGTCCGCGGAAGCGGTCACCGCAACACTCAAGGTGATCCGAAATCTGAGCCACTCGGAGAGCTCCCTCCTGTTCACCTATGTCGACAAGTCCGTGATAACCGACGGGTCGCCAAGCTTCCCGGAGGCTGAGCGGTGGCTCAGAGGAGCGAGGAAGCGGGGCGAGCCCTGGAGCTTCGGCATCGCTCCGACCGAGATCGTGAGTTTCCTCGAGGCCCATGGTTTCCAGTTGATAAAGGACGTCTCGACACAAGAGGCGGGTAATCGGTATTTCTCGACCGTGGGACGCTATGAGCATGGGTCGGGGCTCTATCACGTGGTGACGGCCCGCACTCTGGCCGTGTGCTGAACATTCTGTCTTCGCAATTTCCGATCTACTGTCCAGCGAGCCGTCGATCTGTCGCGCCGCGGAGCGGTGACGAAAGCGACGGTCGTCTCGATGATGACTAACAAAGCTGACGTTCGGTGCACCTGTCGGGTGGGATACTGACAGCGTGCGACCCGATCACCGGATTACCGCAGTCATCATCGGGGCCGGACACAGCGGCTTGGCGATGAGCAAGCGACTGGCGGACGGCGCCATCGACCACATCGTGCTCGAACGGGACGAGGTGGCAAGCTCGTGGCTCAACCAACGGTGGGACTCGTTCACGTTGCTGACCCCGAACTGGCAGACGCGTCTGCCTGGTTGCAGCTACGAGGGTGACGAACCCGACGGATTCATGACCGGCGCGGAGATCGCGGCATTCATCCAGCACTACGCCGACACCGTCCGAGCGCCAGTACGGACGGGCACGGCAGTGACATCGGTGCGAGCGGCGGACGATGGTTACGACATCGTCACGACGGAAGGCACGTGGCGATGCCGGTGTGTCGCGCTCGCAGGCGGTGCGTGCAACGTCCCGAGCATCCCGCCGTTTGCCGATGCCGTACCCGAAGCCGTCGCGACGGTGAACCCACTGCGGTACCGGAATCCCGGCCAGCTGCCGGAAGGAGGAGTGCTCGTGGTTGGCGCGGCGGCTACCGGTATCCAGTTGGCCGAGGAGATCCAGTTGTCGGGTCGCCAGGTGTACTTGTCGGTGGGTGAGCACGTCCGCATGCCTCGGATGTACCGGGGTCGCGACATTCAGCACTGGATGGAGGCGATCGGCCGCCTCGATGAGCGCTATGACGAGGTGGAGGAGATCCTGAAGGCTCGCGGCGTGGCGT
>DASPTT010000162.1:0-23740 GCA_035623275.1 Acidimicrobiales bacterium | reverse complement strand
GGGCGCGCACGATGCGCCAGGTGTCCTCCGGGCCCTCCACGACGACCACCAGGGAAGGCGAGCGGGTGATGAACGTCACGAGGTCACCGTAGAAGGGCTTGCCGGCGTGCTCCTCGTAGTGGTGGGCCGCCGTCGCCTCGTCGATGGTGCGGAGCTCCGCGGCGACGAGCCGGAGGCCCTTGCGCTCGAGCCGGGCCAGGATCTCCCCAGCGAGGCCCCGCTCCACCGCGTCCGGCTTGGCGATGACCAGGGTTCTGTTCACGAGCGCTGGACCCTACTCGCGCCGGCGCGAGGGCGACGACACGAAGCGGGCACGGGCGTCGGCGACGACGTAGAGGGATCCGGTGACGAGGAGCAGGCCGTCGTCGGGCGTGCGGGCCGCCGCGAGCGTGACGGCGTCGTCCACCGAGTCCGTGGCCAGCGCGTCGAGTCCCTGGGCACGGGCCGCCTCGGCGATGTCGGCGGCGTCCAGCGCGCGGGGCGAGGGCGCGGTGCAGGCGACGACCGTCCGCACCCCTCCCCCCGCCAGGGCGCCGACGATGGCGCTGGGATCGCGTCCGTGGAGCATGCCCAGCACGGCGACCACGCCGCCGCTCACCGGGAACTCCTCGTGCAGCGCGTCGGCGAGCGCGCGTGCCCCGGCGACGTTGTGCGCGCCGTCGAGGACGACCAGCGGCGCACGGCCCACGACCTCCAGCCGGCCCGGCACGCGCACGGCGGCGAAGCCGTCCTCGACCACCGCGTCGTCGAGCGGCGTCCCGAAGAACGACTCGGCCGCGGCGAGCGCGCAGGCCGCGTTGGCCCCCTGATGGGCGCCGTGCAACGGCAGGAACAGGTCCTGGTAGGAAGCGCCGGGCGTGAACAGGTCGAGGAGGCGGCCGCCCACGGCCATGCGGTTGGCGCGCACGCCGAAGGACACGCCGGCCACGTGCGTCTCGACGTCGCCCACCGCGTCGGCCGCGGCCAGGAAGACCTGGGCGAGCTCGGGATCGGTCTCGCCCAGCACCAGGGTGGTGTGGGGCTTGACCACCCCTGCCTTCTCCCGGGCAATGTCGGCCAGGGTGGGCCCGAGGACCTCCACGTGGTCGTAGCTCACGTTGGTCACCACGGCCACTGCCGGCTGCACCACGTTGGTGGCGTCCCAGCGGCCCCCGAGGCCCACCTCGACCACGGCGACGTCGACGGCGCTGTCGGCGAACCAGCGGAAGGCGGCGGCGGTGAGCAGCTCGAAGCGCGTCGGCGGCTCGCCCAGCATGGGCTCGATGAGGGCGAGCGCGTCGAGCAGCTCGGCGAGCTCGTCGTCGTCGATCGGCTCCCCGTCACGCCCGATGCGCTCGTTGACCCGCGCCAGGTTGGGACTGGTGTAGGTGCCCACGCTGAGCCCCGTGGCCCGGAGGAGGTCGGTCAGGATGCGCGCCGTCGACCCCTTGCCGTTGGTGCCGGTGACGTGGATCACGGGGTACGCCCGTTCCGGGTCGCCGAGGACGCGGCAGAGCTCCTCGATCCGGTGCAGGGTGGGAGCGAGCGCGCGCGTCGGCATGGCGCGCTCGTAGTCCGTGTGGTCGTCGAGCCACGCGACGAGCTCGTCGCGCGACGAACCGACGGGCGGTGTGGGGTGAGGCACGCCGGGCGCGGCGGGCGCTAGGAGGCGGCGCGTCGGGTGCGCACCGACTTGGTGGGCTCCCCCTGTGGCACGAGCGTCGGGTTGACCCGGTCGAGCACCACGGCACGGTCGATGACGCACCGGCCGACGTCCGTGCGGCTCGGCAGGTCGTACATGACGTCGAGGAGGACCTCCTCGAGGATCGCCCGCAGGCCCCGTGCCCCGGTGCCGCGCAGCAACGCCTGCTCGGAGACCGCCTCGAGGGCGTCGTCCTGGAGGTCGAGCTCCACGCCGTCGAGCTCGAAGACACGGCGGTACTGCTTCACCAGCGCGTTCTTCGGCTCGACGAGGATCCGGATCAGCGCCTCCTTGTCGAGGCTGGAGACCGTGCCGACGACGGGGAGACGGCCGATGAACTCGGGGATCAGCCCGAACTTCATGAGGTCCTCGGGCAGCACGTCGCGCATCACCTCGTCGCGCACGTCCTTGCCGTGGCGGACCTCGGCGCGGAACCCGATGCCCTTGCGGCCGATCCGGCTCTCGATGATCTTGTCGAGGCCTGCGAAGGCGCCGCCGCAGATGAACAGGATGTTGGTGGTGTCGATCTGGATGAATTCCTGGTGCGGGTGCTTGCGCCCGCCCTGCGGCGGCACCGAGGCCGTGGTGCCCTCGAGGATCTTGAGCAGCGCCTGCTGCACACCTTCGCCGGACACGTCCCGTGTGATCGACGGGTTCTCGCTCTTGCGCGCGATCTTGTCGATCTCGTCGATGTAGATGATGCCCGTCTCCGCCCGCTTGACGTCGTAGTCCGCAGCCTGGATGAGCTTGAGGAGGATGTTCTCGACGTCCTCGCCCACGTAGCCCGCCTCGGTCAGCGCCGTCGCATCCGCGATGGCGAAGGGCACGTTCAGCATCCGCGCCAGCGTCTGGGCGAGCAGCGTCTTGCCGCACCCGGTCGGCCCGAGCAGGAGGATGTTCGACTTCGCCAGCTCGACGTCCGAGGCCTGCGCGGGGCCGGCCTGGACGCGCTTGTAGTGGTTGTAGACCGCGACGGAGAGGATCTTCTTGGCGTGCTCCTGGCCGATGACATAGTCGTTCAGGAACTCGAAGATCTCCCGAGGCTTGGGCAGGTCCTCGAACGACAGCTCCGTGGACTCGGCCAGCTCCTCAGCGATGATGTCGTTGCAGAGGTCGATGCACTCGTCGCAGATGTAGACGCCAGGGCCCGCGATGAGCTTCTTCACCTGCTTCTGCGACTTGCCGCAGAAGCTGCACTTCACCAGGTCGCCGCCGTCCCCGAACTTCGCCACGAAGCCCTCCCCCGTTCTTTCGACCAAGCCTACGCGGCGCCGACGGCTTCCGTGGCGCCCACGGCGTCCCGGCTGGTGATGACCTCGTCGATCAGGCCGTATGCCACCGCCTCGTCGGCCGTCATGACGAAGTCGCGGTCGGTGTCCACGGCGATCTTCTCCACCTCCTGGCCGGTGTCCGAGGCCAGCATGGAGTTCAGGAGATCCCGCATACGCAGGATCTCCTTCGCCTGGAGCTCGATGTCGCTGGCCTGCCCGGCGACCCCGCCCCAGGGCTGGTGCAACAGGATCCGGGCATGGGGCAGGGCGAAGCGCTTGCCCCTGGCGCCGGCCCCCAGCAGCACGGCGGCCGCCGAGGCGGCCTGGCCGAAGCAGAAGGTCGACACCTCCGGCTTGATGAACTTGATCGTGTCGTAGATGGCGAACAGCGCCGTGATGTCCCCGCCGGGCGAGTTGATGTAGAGGTGGATGTCCTTGTCGAGGTCCTCGCCCTCCAGGAACAGCAGCTGCGCGCACACGAGGTTGGCGATGGTGTCGTCGATCGGCGTGCCCAGGATGATGATGCGCTCCTTGAGCAGGCGCGAATAGAGGTCGTAGGCCCGTTCGCCACGGCTGGTCTGCTCCACCACGTTGGGGACCAGGTACCCCTGTGCGTTTCCTTGTGTGCTCACGAGTCAGCCTCCACGCTCGTCACTCTTCTGCCGCGGCCCGTGCCGTTTCGCCTCCGACGTCGCCGCTGCCGGCGCCCGCCGCGCCCTCGCCCTCACCGCCGGCATCGCCTGTGGTGTCCTCGCCGCCCACCGCCGGCATGGTGAGCGCGTCGCGCGACAGCGGGTTCCCGTCCTCGTCCACCAGCTCGACCTCGTCCATCAACCAGGTGAGCGCCTTGGCCTTGCGCCGCTCGCCTCGCACCGCGGAGAGCCGGCCCGCTCGCTCGAGGCGCGTCCGGAGGTCGTCCACGGTGGTGCCCGCCTGCTCGGCCATGTCGGCCAACCCCCGATCGAGCTCCTCGTCGGTCAGCTCGATCGACTCCGCGTCGGCGAGCGCCCGCAGCGCCAGGTCGACGCGCACCGCGTGGGTGGCCTCGGCCCGGATCTCCTCGAGCAGCTCGGTCTCCGTCCGGCCCGAGGCAGCGAGGAACTGCTCGAAGCCGATGCCGCGTTCTTCGAGACGGTGCCCGAGGTCGTGGAGCCGCTCGCGCACCTCGGCGTCCACCAGCGACTCCGGCGGCTCGTCGTCGACCAGGCCCACCAGGGCCTCGACCGTGCGATCACGCCGCGCCAGCTGCGCCTGGACGAGCTTCACCTGGGCCAGGCGGGCGCGCAGGTCGTCGCGCAGCGCGGCGACGGTGTCGAATTCCGAGGCCTCGGCCGCCCACTCGTCGGAGGCCTCGGGCAGCCTCTTCTCCTTGACCTCCTTGACGAGCACCCGGAAGGTGGCCGGGGACCGCTGGCCGGAGGGCATGGGGATCTCGGCGCCGAATTGCAGGATGTCCCCCGCCTTCGATCCCCGCAGCTGGTCGTCGAGGCCCTCGATGTCGGAGCCGGCGCCGACTTCGTGCAGGTAGTCGTCGACGTCGAGGTCCTCCATGTCGGGACGCGTGCCGTGGACGTCGATGGTGACGTAGTCGCCGTCGCGCGCGGCGCGCCCCACCACCTCAAGCTCGCCGGACTGCTCGCGGATGCGGTCGACCTGGCGGTCGACCTCCTCGTCGGTCACCGTCAACGACGGGATCGTGACCACGAGGCCCTGGTACCCGGGGATGGCCACGATCGGGCGCACCTCGACGAGGGCGTCGAAGGTGATCGGGCCGCCGTCCTCGCCCGAGGTGATGTCGATCTCGGGCGCGGCGATCGGGTCGACGTCGGTGTCCTGCACCGCCCGCGCGTACAGGTCGGGCAGCGCGTCGCTCAGCGCCTGCTGGCGCAGCGCCACCGCACCGCCGAGGCGCGCCTCGAGCACCGGGCGCGGCACCCGGCCCGGGCGGAAACCGGGGACGCGCACCTGGCGCGCGAGGCGGCGGATCGTCGCGTCCAGCGCCTCGTCGACCTCGCCTTCGTCCACCTCGACCGACAAGCGGACGCGGTTGCCCTCGAGGGGCTCAGCGGTGGCTCGCATAGGAGAACCCACTCTACCGGCCCCGGGGCGCTACCTCGGATCCCGTGCGCCGCGGCGCTCGGTCGGTGCCGTGGCCCTCACATCGTGCCCTCAGATCGTGCCCTCACGTCGTGCCCTCAGGTCGTGCCCTCAGATCATGAAGGCCATCGAGTCCAGGACACGCGCACCGAGCGCCACGTCCCCCGCCACCTCGACGAGCCCGGCCTCGCGGGCGGCGGCCCCCGAGAGCCGCCCGCACCCGAGTCGCCAGAACGCCTCGCTGCCCAGGACGAGCGTCGCGCTGGGTTGGCCGCCGGCGTCCTCGACCGCGGCCGCCCGGCCGCCGGTGACGAGCACGTCGATGCGCCGGCCGAGCGGGCCGGTGACGTCGAAGCGGACGGACGCGCCGTCCGGGGCCGCGGCCCGCTTGCCCACGACGAAGGGCATCGCCGACACGATCCGCGCCAGCGCGACCGTGCCCGGCGCACCCTCGACGTGGCCCGGGTGCCCGGTGGCGACACGGGCGTCCTGCTCGTGGACCCAGCAGTCCATGACCCGTACCGACATGAACTCCCGATAGGGCACCTGCCCGACCGGGCTCGGGGCGAACTCCTCGAAGCGCGTCGACGGGAACGCCCGCAGCTCGTCGAGTCGCCGGCCCGTGACCTCGACGAACTCGGCCAGCACGGCGGGGCCGGCGACGTGACGGCGCGCCCGCACCCACGCCTCGTTCGACGCGCCAATGGCGTTGTGCACGTGGGGCGGGTCCTCTTCGAGGGCGGGAGGCGGCTCGTCGCCCAGCAGGGAGCGCTCGGTGCCGATCATGTGGGACACCAGGTCCCGCACCTGCCAGCCCGGGCACTCGGTCGGACGCGACCACTCCTCGTCGGTCAGCGTGGCACCGAACTCGGCGATCGCGGCCCATTCCTCGGCGAGCACGTCCACGATCGGTTCGTCGGCTCCTGTCGTCATCACTCCTCCGCTCGCCCCGACGGTTTCCGTCGCCGGGTGCGCCGTTAGCATGGCCTGCGCCGGGTGGGCCCGCACCAGGCGGGGACGGAGGGGCGCGGACGATGACCACGGACACGTCGCCGGGCGCGCCGGTCGGCGCGGACGCCGGCCAGGACATCTCGGGGGCGCTGACCGCCGTCGTGCTCCGGCACGTGCGCGACCGCGCCGGGGACGAGGGCGTCGAGCGCGTGCTGCAACGAGCGCACGATCGCCGCTCGCCCGAGACGCTGGCCGACCCGGCGTCGTGGAGCACCCACGACGAGGCCCTGGCCCTGTTCGAGGCGGCGGCCGAGGTGCTCGGTGACGACCGCGTCGCGGCCCACGTGGGCGCGACCATGCTCCACCAGCACGACGGGACCAGCGTGGGCGAACGTCTGCGCTCGCTCGGCACGCCGGGCGCGCTGCTCGCCAACGTGGTGGCCGCCCTCGACGCCTGCTCCCACGTGTCGACCACCGAGTCGCTCGAGATCGGCGACGCCCACGGCTTCGTGCGGGTGCTGACCCACCCCGGCGTGCTCCGCTACCCGCAGCTGTGCGACTTCACCAAGGGTGTGCTTGGCGAGGTGCCGACCGTCTTCGGCCTGGCGCCGGGCGCGGTGACGGAGCCGGAGTGCCAGGCCAAGGGCGGGCGCTTCTGTCTCTACCGCGTCGCCTGGGCGCCGGGGGCGGGCGGTGCATCGCCGGTGACAGGGGTGCCGCCGGCGGGGCGGATGCCGCCGGCGGGGCGGGTGCCGCCGGCGGGGCGGGTGCCGCCGGTGACGGGGGTGCCGCCGGCGACGGGGGTGCCGCCGGCGGGGCGGGTGCCGAGGGGCGCCGGGGCCGGCCCGGCCGATCAGGAGCAGGTGCACGAGCTGCGGGATCGGGTGGCCGACCTCACCGACCGGCTCGAGGACGTCCGGGCCAGCGCCGCGGACCTCCTGGCCCCCGACCTCCTCGCCCCCGACCATCTCGACCGCGCCCTCGGTCGCATCGCGGCCAGGGCCGCGGACGCCGCCGGGGCGGCCCGCTATCTGCTGGTGGTGCACCGCTCGCCCGACGCACCCGTCCGCCTGCACCACCACGGCTTCACCACCGCCGAGGCGAAGGCCCTGGCGAACGAGCTGCTGGCGGGGGCGACGAGCGGGGACGAGCCCGACCGCATCACCACCGCGGTCGCCGGGCGGCGTCCCTATGGCCGGCTCGCCGCCCTCTACGCCGGTGCCGTGCCCTCCCCGGAGTCCTGCCGTCGGACACTGGAGCTGTACGCCGACTACGCGGCACGAGCCCTGGACGTCGCCAACGCAGCCGAGGACGCCCGGCGTGTCGACGCGGTGGCCGACGCCTTTTCGGCCTTCTCCCTCGCCGTCGCGGGCCGGACGTCGCTCGCCGAGGTGGTCCGGGCCCTGGCGCCGGCGGTGGCCGAGGTCGCGGGATGCGACCGTGCCACGGTGATGGTCTGGGACCCCGGGCGCGAGACGCTGACCCTGGAGGCGATGTCGCCGCCACCGGTGGCGCCATCCGCACCGGCACCCTCGCCGACCCCCTCGGCGACTCCTGCGCCGGCCCCGGGTCCGGGACCGTCGAGCGTGGTCCACACCGCCGCCTCGCCCGGCTTCGAGCGCGTCCGGGCCGCCCGGTCCATCACGGTCGTGGACCCCGAGACCACCGATCCCGCCCTGCGCGCGCTGGCCGGCGAGCCGCCCATGGCCGCCGTCGCGCTGGTGCCGCTGTTCGCGGCCGACGAGTTCCTCGGCGTCGCCACCGCCGGCTACGCCACCCGGCCGCCGGGCCTCGTGCGGGGCGACGGCGTCCTCCACGAGCGGCTCACCGGCCTGGCCGCGCACGCGGTGGCCGCCCTGGAGCGGGCACGCCTGCGGGCCATGGTGGGCGAGCTGCGCTGGCAGGACGAGGTCAGCGGCCTCCCCAACCAGCGGCTCCTCGCCGACCGGGTCGGCCAGGAGCTTCGCCGCAGCCGACGCAGCGGGGAGCCCGCCTGTCTCCTCGTGGTCGAGGTCGGCCGGCCCGGCGCCGCGTCGGCGCCCGGGGTCCCCGAGGCCTTGGTGGCACAGGCCGCCCGCCGGATCGTCGAGACCATCCGTCGCCAGGACACGGTGGCCCGGCTCGAGGACGGCGCCTTCGCAGTGCTGCTGCCGGGGGCGGCGGGGCCCGACGGGCCGGTGCCGTCGGCCCGGCGGATCGTCGACGCCCTGGCGCCGCCCTACCTGGTAGGCGAACGGGCGCTGCTGCTGAGCGCCTCGGTCGGCGGCGCGGTCGCCGGCGGGCCCGACGACACCTTCGACGAGCTGCTGGCCCGCGCCCGCCACGCCGCCCGCGACGCAGCCGGGGCGGGGTCGGGTTCGCTGCGGATCGACGAAGCCCACCTGCCGCATCGCCCGGCCGACGTCGCCGACCAGCTCGCAGCCGAGCTCCCCGGCGCGCTCCAGGGCGGCGAGCTCTTCCTCGTCTACCAGCCCCGAGTCGACCTCCGGACCAACGAGGTCGTGGGCATCGAGGCCTTGACCCGCTGGCGCCACCCGGTGCGCGGCACGCTCGAAGGCGTCACCGTCGTCTCGGCGGCCGAGCGCGCCGGCCTCGGCGGGCGAGTCGACGCCTGGGCGGTGCTGGAAGCGGGCCGCCAGGTCAGGCACTGGCGCCAGGAGGGCTTCGCCCTGTCCCGCCTCAGCCTCAACGTCATGGCGACCGACCTGGCCGACGAGAACTTCCTCCGCGCGGTGGTCGAAGCCCTGGCGCTGGCCGACCTCGCCCCGGGGGCGCTCGAGCTCGAGCTGACCGAATCCGCGCTCTCCCGCGCGCTCGATGCCGGCGACGCCATCGGCCGCCTCCGGCACCTCGGGGTCCGCTTCGCGGTGGACGACTACGGACGGGGTCGCTCCGGGTTGGTCGAGCTGGCCCGCCTGCCCGTGTCCACTCTCAAGATCGACCCGGCCCTCGTCGGTCCCCTGGGTGCGGACGACGAGCACGATCGGGTGGTGGCGGCCGTGGTGGCTGCCGGGGCCGCCCTCGGCGTCGAGGTGGTGGCCGAGGGGGTCGAGACGGTCCACCAGCGACGGCGGCTCGTGGACCTCGGCTGCACGATGGCCCAGGGCTTCCTCCTGGGCCCGCCCCTGCCGGCCGGGGACATGGCGGGCGCGCTGGCCCGCCGGGGCGCCCCCTCGGGCCCGCCCGGCGACTGACCGTGGCCATCCACACCTGCCCGGGTACCCGGGGCTAGCTTCGAGCCGACCCCATTGGCGGGGCACGGCTGACGGAGGAGGGCCGACGTGGCGTCGTACGAGGGCTACTGCGTGAAGTGCCGGGAGAAGCGCCAGTTCGAAGGCCAAGAGGTCGAGCTGGCCAACGGCCGGCGGGCAGCCCAGGGCACCTGCCCCATCTGCGGCACGAAGATGAACCGGATCCTGGGCAAGAAGGCCTGAGCGACCCTTCCGGACTCAGCGCCCCGTCGGCGCCACGGCCGCCCAGGCCGAGCCGTGGCCCTTGGCGGTCAGCTCGTCGATGATCGCCCCCTCTCGCAGGCCCCACTCGCTGACGACGAAGCGCTCGACCTCCAGGACGTGCGCGGCGGAGGCCAGGATGAGCGCGCCGATCGAGAGGACCGGGGCACGCCGGGCGCTCACCCCCGGCAGGGCGCGCCGCTGGGCCAGGTCCAGACCGGCCAGCCGCGACGCCAGCTCCTCCACCTGCCCCACGGGTAGCTCGACCTGGTTCACCTCGCCCTGCTCGGGCGCCGACGACCGTCGCGCCCGCGCCGTGGCCAGCCGGGCCAGGGCTCTTGCCGTCCCCCCGCTGACCACGGTGCGAGCCGTCACGCCCCGATAGGCCCGCAGCTCGGCGCGCACAGGCATCAGCGTCTCGGCCGTGCGGGCGCGGATCGCCGCCACCTCCCTGGCGGTCAAGGGGTCACCCGTGTCCAGCTCGCCACGCAGCCGGGCCGCGCCCACGGCCACGCTGGTCGCCATGGTCACCCGGTGGGCGTCGCCGACCGCGACCTCCAGGCTGCCCCCACCGAGGTCGATGCCGAAGCTGAACCGGTCCCCGGTCCACACGCCGGCGCGCTGGCCCACGAAGCACAGCCGCCCTTCCTCTGCGCCGTCGAGGAGGCGCACTCTCTCGCCCAGCACCCGTTCGAGGCGCGCCACGACGGCGCGGCCGTTGGCCGCGTCGCGCAGCGCCGCGGTCGCCAAGGCGACGGTGACGTCGGGCCGGTGCGCGTCCAGTGCCTTGCGCAACCGCTTGGTGGCGGCAACCGCGGCGTTCACACGCTCGACGGGGATCGAGCCGCTCGCCCCCACGGCGACACCGAGGTTCAGCAGTGCGCGCCGTCGCATCACCGGCACGAGGGTCCCCGACGGGCCGACCTCGCACACCAAGAGGTGGAACGAGCTGCTCCCGAGATCCCAGACGGCAGCCCGCAGCGCCACGACCGAGAACCTATCCCGTGCGCCCGGCAACGGGATGCACCGGCGAAGTTGGGTCGTGACGGCGCATCCGGCGTGACCTTCGGCCCTGGCCGAGGTGGCGCGCCGGACGGTGCACTGGATCCATGGGCGCACGCGTCGCGGCGGGGCCGTCACGTGCGGGCTGAGGGCCATTTCGTCCTCGCCGCGCTCGACCGCGGCCTCGGGACGCCGGCGGTGCAGCGCGTCGCCGCCGTCGTGGCGGAGCACTTCCGCCTGCCGGTGCGCTTCGTCCACGTGACCACGGGTCCGGGCCCGCGCGGCGCCGCGCGCCAGGCGGCGACGGCGCGCGTCGAACGGGGCGAGACCGACGAGCTGACCGGGCGACCGGTCGACATCCTCACGGGTCTGGTGGAGTCACCCAGGACCGCCATGGCGGTCTTCGGCACGGGATCGCCGCTGGAGCGGCCCAGCCCCAAGCGCCCGAGCGGGACCGCCTTCGCCGTCGCCCGCCGGGTGACGAGGTCGATGCTGCTCGTGCCGCCGTCGCTCGCCCACTGGGACGGCCCGCGCCGGGTGCTCGTTCCCCTCGACGGCACCGGCGTCACCGCCCTGGCCGCTTCCGCGGCCCTGGCCGAGCTGCGGGAGCCCGACACGGTGGCCACCACGGTCCACGTCGTCGAGCACGGCACCGTGGCCGCGCTCGGCGACGACGCACCGCAGAGGATGGAGGCGCTGCGCAGCGAGCTCCGGGACCGCTACCAGGGCGCGCTGGGCGAGGGCCTCGAGGTCCGCACCGGTCAGGTCGCCGCCCATCTGACCGACATGGCGGCGAGCGACGGCTTCGACATGGTCGTCGTCGTCTGGTCCCAGCAGACGCGCGGGGGGCGTGCCGCGGTGGTCGCCGACCTGCTGGCCAGGACGGCGATCCCGATCCTGCTCGTGCCGGCCACCTCGGTCGCCCACACCTTGGGCGGTGGTGCCGCGGCCGGCTTCGGCGAGTAGGGAAGCCCGCGCGCGCCGGCGGGCGCGCGACGATGGCTAGGTGCGCGCCTGGGTGGTCGACTCGCCGGGACCGATCGGTACCGGGCCGTTGCACCTCGTCGACCGAGAGCCCCCGGTGCCCGGTCCCGGTCAGGTCCGCGTCGCCGTGTCGGTCTGCGGGGTGTGCCGGACCGACCTCCACGTGGCGGAGGGCGACCTGCCGGTCCGGCGGCCCGCCGTGGTGCCCGGCCACGAGATCGTGGGCCGGGTCGAGGCGCTCGGCCCCGGCGCGACCCGTTTCGAGATCGGCGAGCGGGTCGGCGCCGCGTGGCTGGCGCGCACCTGCGGGGTGTGCCGGTTCTGCCGACGAGGCGACGAGAACCTGTGCGAGCACGCGCAGTTCACCGGCTGGGACCGCGACGGCGGGTACGCAGAGGCCGTCCTCGTCGACGAGGCGTTCGCCTACCGGCTGGCACCGGAGGTCGACGACGAGCACGTCGCGCCGCTGCTGTGTGCGGGGATCATCGGCTATCGGGCCCTGCGGCGCACGGCCCTGCCGGCGGGCGGACGGCTCGGCATCTACGGGTTCGGGGGCTCGGCCCACCTGACGGCGCAGCTGGCGGTCGCCCAGGGGGCCGAGGTCTACGTCTGCACGCGCTCCGCCGAGGCCCGTGCCCTGGCCGGCGAGCTCGGTGCCGTGTGGGTGGGCGAAGCAGAGCGCCCGCCGCCGGTGCCCCTCGACGGCGCCATCCTCTTCGCGCCCGTGGGCGACCTGGTCCTGCCGGCGCTGGCCGCGCTCGACGCCGGCGGCGTGCTCGCCGTGGCCGGCATCCACCTGAGCGACATCCCCGCACTCGACTACCAGGACCACCTCTTTCGCGAACGCACCTTGCGCTCGGTGACCGCCAACACCCGTCGCGACGGTGAGGAGTTCCTCCGCCTGGCCGGGCGCCTCGGGGTCCGGGCGACCGTCCAGCCCTACGACTTCGCCGACGCGCCGCTCGCCCTGTCGGACCTGGCCCGGGACGCGTTCGTCGGCGCCGCCGTGCTGCGCATCGGCGCATGACGCCTGCGGGGACCTTCGGCCCTGGACCGGTGCAAGCTGGTGGCGCACCGTTTTCTCGTGGACGAGTCGGAGGTTCGACCATGAGAGCGAACGTCGGAGACATGATCGTCGTCCGGGGTCACCACCTCGGCGACGCCGACCGGCGAGGCAAGATCCTCGAGGTCCACGGCGCCGACGGCGGACCTCCCTACCTGGTGCGCTGGGACGACGACGGCCATGAGGGGCTCATGTTCCCGGGCCCCGATGCGTCGGTCGAGCACGCCCCGCACCCCGGCGCAACATCCAAGGCGAGCGCCCGCCGCTGACGGGCGGTCGTCCCGGGCTCGGGCGGGGACCCGGGCGTCGGCGTGAACGACAACGGTCGGGCTCGACGCCAGTCGGTCGGGGTCAGCCCGGAGTCGGTAGGTTCGGCGTGCGCCGATGCTCGGCGGGCGGTGCTCGGATGGCCGTTCGCCGCTCAGTGACGGGTCGTCGAGTGCGGCCGTGCCGTGTGCATGCCGGCCGGGTGCCGTGCCATCGCCGCTTCACGCGCCCGACGGACGGCCCGGTCGATGGGGATCACCACGCCCCCGCCGCACGCCGGGGTGCGCCCGATGGTGGGCCGGCTGGATCCCGCCGACGCCTGCGTGGGACGCCGGGGGCTCAGCACGTCGACCGTTCGCATGCGCCGCTGGCGCGACCGGTCGGTCAGGACGAGCAGGGCCAGCACCGCCAGGTTGGTCGCCAGGAGTACCTCAACCACGATCATCGCTCGCCCTCCTTCGCTCCTCTCTCAGTGTCCGACGCACAAACCCCCTGCACCCAGGGTCGAAGGTCCCGCCCCCGGCGGCTGAAGGGAGGGAAACGGACGGACCGCCGCAGCCGCCTCCGGGGGCACCTTCGGGCACCTTCGGGCACCTTCGGGCACTCTCCAGGGGCGGCGCCGGCGGGGGGCCGGCGGGGGGCGGCGGGGCCGGAAGGGTAAAGAAACGGCAAAGGTGCGTTCACGAGGCCCTTCCCTCGGCCAAGGTGGTGGCCATGGCCACACTTCTGCTGGTTGAGGACGACGACGCCATCGCCGCTCCGCTGGCCGAAGGCTTGGGCCGCGAGGGCTTCGAGGTGATGCGGGCGACCGATGCGGCGAGCGCCCTCGCCAGCAAAGGGTTCGACGCCGTCCTGCTGGACCTGGGCCTCCCCGACCTCGACGGGTACGAGGTGTGCCGCGTCCTGCGGGAGCGCTCGACCGTCCCCATCATCGTGATCACCGCGCGCGGCGAGGAAGCCGACCGGGTGGCGGGACTCGAGATCGGTGCCGACGACTATCTCGTCAAGCCCTTCGGCTTCCGCGAGCTCGTCGCCCGCATCCGCTCGGTGATGCGGCGTCGCAACGCACAGGTCGGGCCCGAGGGGCCGCAGGTGATCGGGCCCCTCGAGATCGACCGCCGGACCCGGCGCGTGCGCGTGGAGGGCCGCGAGGTGGCGCTGACCGCGAGGGAATTCGACCTCCTCGCGCTGCTGGCCGAGGACCCCGGCGCCGTGGTCCCCCGCCAGGACATCCTCGACCGGCTGTGGGATCCCCTCTGGTACGGCACGACCAAGACCATCGACGTGCACGTGGCGTCGATCCGGCGCAAGCTCGGCGACCCCTCGCTCATCGAGACCACCCGGGGCGTGGGGTTCCGCCTCGCCGCGGCGCCCGGCTGACAAGCTGTCACCATGCGCGCCCGCCTGCTGGCGAGCTACGTGCTCTTCGCCTGCGCCCTGCTGCTCATCCTCGAGACCCCCCTCGGCATCCTCCAGGCCATCCAGCAGGAGCAGGCGTCCATCTCCAGCCTGAGCCGGCAGGCGACGGCCATGGCCGCGCTCACCGCCGAGGACCTCGAGCGCGGCGACCTCACCGGGCTCAAGGGGACCGCTCGGGCGTTCGCGGCGCGCGCCGGTCTCGGCATCGTGGTCCTCGACCGGAACGGGAACCCGGTCATCGCCGCCGGTCCCGGCGGCGTGGTCTCGGTGGCGGTCGGCGCCCGGTCGAACCTCGTGCGATCGGCGGACCAGGAGGTGTCCGGCCGGGTGCCCAACCCGGGCGGGGGCGACGACCTCCTCTATGACGCGCGGCCCGTGGGTGTCGCCTCGGGGTCGCCGGCAACCGAACCCGGAGGGGCGAACCCGGGCGCCGACGCCGCCGGGGTCCTGGTGGCCGTCACCTCCACCTCCCGGCTCGACGGCCGCGTGCACAAGATCGACCTGGACCTGATCGGCGTCGGCATCGGCGTGCTCGCCGCCGCGGTGATCATCGCCCTGGTGCTGTCGCGCTCGCTCAGCCGTCCGGTGGTCGAGATCATCGACGCGGTCGAGCGGATCGCCGGAGGCGACCTCGGCGCCCGGGCCCCGCAGGACGAGGGGCCGAGCGAGCTGCGCGTGCTCGCCGGTCGGGTCAACGTGATGGCGGCACGCCTGGACCATCTCCTCGGCGCCCAGCGCGCCTTCGTGGCGGACGCCTCCCACCAATTGCGCACGCCGCTGGCGGCCATGCGCCTGCGGCTCGAGAACCTCCGCTCGCGGGCCGGCGCCGTGGTCCAGGCGGATGTCGACGCCTGCGTGTCGGAGGTCGCCCGCCTCAGCCGTCTGGTCGACGGGCTGCTGGCGCTGGCCCGGGCCGAGCAGGGCACGGTCCCGCGCTCGGTGGTCGACCTCGACGCGCTGACCCGGGAACGAGCTGACGCGTGGGCGACCATCGCCGACGAGCGGAGCGTGGTCATCGACGTGCAGCTGGCCGATCACGGCACGCGGGCCTGGGCCGTGCCCGGGCATCTGGAGCAGGTCCTCGACAACCTGCTCGACAACGCGGTGGAGGCCACGCCACCTGGCCGTCGCGTGCACATGGTGGTGGCCAACGGCGGGCCGGTGGCCGAGCTGCACGTGGTGGACGAGGGCTCAGGGCTCACCGCAGAGGAGCGGCGGCGGGCCTTCGACCGCTTCTGGCGGGGGGCGGACACGCCCGGTGGCTCGGGCCTCGGGCTCGCCATCGTGCGCCAGCTCGTCGAGGCCTGCGGTGGGGCGGTGGAGCTCCGGGGCGCGCCAAGCGGGGGGGTCGACGCCGCGGTCACCCTCGAGCGGGCGCCCTGAGGGCGCGACGCCATCGTGTCCGAGCCATGGGCCGCGCCGCTGGCATGCGCGCCGCGCGCGCCCGTGTCGGCCGACGGCGTCGTCGCCTACGGGACGTACCAGGGCCTCACCGGGCCGATCGACTGGTCACCGCTTCGACGCGCCACGGGGCGGCGGGCGGGGTCGTGGAAACGATGGCACTACATCGCCGTGGCGGGCCCCGACGCCGTGGCGGCCGCCGCGGTCGTCGACCTGGGCTGGACCTCGAGCGCCTTCGCCTACCTCTTCGACCGTCGCCGTCGTGCGCTGGCGGCCGACCACTCCGCGCTGGGCCTGCCCCGTCGCACGGCACGGGTGTCGGACCGACCGGGCGCGGGGGCGACGACCACCTTCGACGGTCGGCGGACCCGGGTGCGCCTCGAGCGGGGCGACGGCGGCGCGTGGCGCCTCTCGGTGTCGGCGCCCGGCCTCGTCCTCGACGCGCTGGCGGCCGAGGCGCCCGACGGGGCCACCCTCTGCGCCATCGCCCCGGTCCCCGGCGGCATCGTGGACTGCACCCACAAGACACCGCGCCTGCGGGTGCTGCAGGGACGGGCCGTCGCCGACGACGTGCAGCTCGACCTGGCCGGGTGCAGCGCCGCCATCGACCACACGAGCGGCCTGCTGGCGCGCGAGACCGAGTGGCACTGGGCATCGGCGTGCGGGCCCGGCGTCGCCCTCAACCTGACCCAGGGTTTCACGGCGCCGGCGGAGAACGCGCTGTGGGTGGGCGGACGGATCGAGCGGATCGGCCCCGTGTCCTTCGCCTACGACCGCACGCGCCCCGAGGACCCATGGCGCATCATGAGCGCCGACGGTGCGGTCGACCTGACCTTCACACCCGAAGGCCGGCGCCGGGAGGACCGCAACCTGGTGCTGGCGGTGAGCCGCTACGTGCAGCCGATCGGGACGTTCGCCGGGTGCTGTGGCGGCCAGCGGTTCGACGGCCTGGTGGGCGTGACCGAGCACCATCTGGCTCGGTGGTAGCGGCGACCGCGCCCGCTGGCCTCCGATCGGCTGGGTGCGCGTCAGCCGCGCGTCCGCCCCGGCGTGGCCCGGTAGTGGTCGAGAGCTTCGGTGACGGCACGCGCGAGGTGGGTGGGGCCCAGCGCATAGCGCGGCCGCGACCGGATCAGCGACAGCTCCAAGGGGATCAGCACGTCGCGCTGGAGCGCAGCCAGGCCCGCCTCCGCCGGCGGTGCGGTCTGGAGGATCTCGCCGGCCAGGAACGACAGGGCGTCCTCCCAGATCCGTGTGTTGGTGGCGAGGAAGCAGTGCCAGCGCTCACCTGCGGCGATGGCCTCCAACGTCGTGCGTCCGCCGTGCGCCAGCACGTTGAGCCACGCCCATTCCGGCGCAGGCCGCCCCCGGTCGTCCAGGAACTGCGCATAGCGGCCGGACACGAACGCCTCGCAGGCGATGGCGAACTCCTTCTCGGCCGGACGCCATGCCCGATCCGCATCGTCGCGACGCCACATCGCCACCACACCCCCTCCACGACCTTCCGCCGCCGCCTGCGGCCCTGCGTCGAGCCCATCGTGCAATCGGTCCCGGCGGTCATGAAGTGCCGAACGTCCCGAAATCGCCGGGCCACCCGGGCCAGCGTGCCCTGGAGCGGCAACCCGTGGCCCGGAGGGTCACGGCGAAGGGCCCTGAGGTGAGGAGCACCCGCCGTCTGCTACGAGCGCGGTGGGGCCGAAAAGTCCCCCCGGTGTGGTCCGTTGGAGGGGGACACGGGATCGGTGTCGCCACCCTCGGCTGCGGCGACCTCGTCCACGAGACCCCAGTCGAGCGCGCGCCGCGCGTCGATGCGGTCACCCGACAACGCCAGCAGGGCGGTGCGATGCCGGCCGATGCGCCGAGGGAGGCTGACCGTGCCACCCGCGCCGGGCACGAGCCCCAGCCCGATCTCGGGCAGGCCGAACACGGCGTCCGGTCGTGCGACCACCCTTCCGGCGAAGGCCGGGAGCTCGACGCCGGACCCCAGGCAGACCCCGTGCACGAACACGTCGACCCGTGGGCCGAGGCGCGCCAGCAGGCGCCCGACGTGGCGCTCGAGACGCACGAGGTGCGCCGTGGCCGGATCCGGGCGCGAGCCGAACTCCTCGAGATCGCCCCCGGCACAGAACGACGGACCCTCGCCGTCGAGGACGACGCGCAGTGCGGGTTCGGCCACGGCCAGGTTGAGCGCTTCGTACAGCTCGTCACGCATCCGGGTGTCGAAGGCGTTGTGCACCGAGGGGCGCGCCAGCGTCACGTGCAGCACGTCGCCTTGCCGGTGCACCCGGATCGCCTCCCCCTCGTCGCCGGACCGTGGCCGGAGCGGGTGGGCCGCCCGCCACCCGGCGAACTCGGGCCCGGCCTGGAGCATGGAGTACACGGCGGACTCGGCCGCCAGCCCCTCGTCGAGCGTGCGGGAGAGGGCGCCGCGCAGGAGGAGGGCGAGGCTGACGGCGGCCCGGGGGCTGGTCCGGACCGTCGACTCGATCCGCTCCAGCGCGGGGTCGTCACGGTCGACGAGCACGTCGGCCCACGGCGGCCCCGGCGCCGGGTCCGGGCGTCGCGAGCGAGTGCCCACCACCACCGCCGGGAGACCCGACAACGCGCCGGCCAGGGCCTGCGACGCGACGGCTCGCCCCACCTCCTCGCTGCCCGCCTTGTCGCCGCCGGCCTCGTCGTCGAGGTCGACGAGGAGCAGGGGGTGCTCGAGGCCGGCGAGGTCGTCGAAGGCACCGGGCACCTCGGCCATGGCCGCGAGCCGGCCGACTGGGAGCGCTTCGGCCATGATGCCGACAGTATGTCGACACCGGCCGCACCCGAGCACGTCCTCGGCGACGTCACCGAGGTCGAGGCCTGGGCCTCGTGCGGGGCCATGGCCCTCACCGGCCGGCCCGGGCGTCCACCGCTCGGGCCGCCTGCCGGGCTCGTCCCCCGCCTGCGCTCGCTGGGGGTGTCCCTGGCCGGGCACCTCCACCGGCGCGCCGGCGCGCCCGAGGTCGACCCGTTGGCGCTGCTCGGCGAACGCGCGGCCATCGCCGGGCTCACCCGAGGGGGTGACGCCAGCTGCGGGCGCGCCGCCCGCCTGCTGCCGGCGGCCGACGGCTGGATCGCCGTGTCGCTGCCCCGGGAGGCAGACCTCGACGCGGTGCCCGCCTGGCTGGAGCTCGGCGGTGTCGTGCCCGGCGCTCCGGCCGACGTGTGGGCCGCGGTGCGCGCCGAGGTGCATTCCCGATCGGCTGCCACCCTCGTCGAGCGGGGACGGCTCCTCGGGATGGCGGTGGCCGCATTGCCCGGCGACGAGCGCTCCACGCGTCGCGCGGCGGGACGCGTGCCGGGCGCCAGGTTCCGCCACAGAGGTGGTCCCCGTCACGGGACATCGGGCGAATCGCTCCTCGTGGTCGACCTCTCGTCATTGTGGGCCGGCCCGTTGTGCTCCCATCTGCTCCAACAGGCCGGCATGCGCGTCGTCAAGGTCGAGTCCTCCGCGCGACCCGACGGTGCCCGACGAGGCGCGCCCGCCTTCTTCGACCTCCTCAACCAGGGCAAGCAGAGCGTCGCCCTCGACTTCGCGCTGGAGGCCGACCGCCGATGGCTCCGGCGCCTCCTGCGCGCCGCCGACGTCGTCGTCGAGGCGTCGCGTCCGCGCGCACTCGAGCAACTGGGGATCGTCGCTCACGAGTGCCTGGCCGACGGGACGCGCGTGTGGACCTCGATCACCGGGTACGGGCGGGACGAGCCGGGACGTGACTGGGTCGCCTTCGGTGACGACGCGGCCGTGGCCGGTGGGCTCGTCGTGTGGGACGAGCGTGGTCCGTGCTTCTGCGCCGACGCCGTCGCCGACCCCTTGGCCGGCATCACCGCGGCGGTAGCCGTGCTCGACGCCCTCGACGACGGCCGGCCGCAGCTCGTCGACGTCGCCATGCGCGACGTGGCCGCGGGCTTCGCGGGACCGACGCTGGCCGCCGGCCCCGGGTGCCACTGGTCCCCGCCGTCGGCGCGCCGGGGCCGGGGCCGAGGACCCCGGATCGGCGAGCACACCGACGAGGTGCTCCGAACCCTCTGATCCCCCTCGGCGCGCCCGTGCGGCCGCGACGGCGCCGACCACACGGGAGATCCCCCGGGTCGGCTAGCGCCGCTCGGTCACACGAGGAGCCCGGCGAAGAACGCGTCGGGGCCGGCCCCGATGGGCGGGCCGCCCGAGCCGACGGTCAGGTCCCAGGCGTTCCACAGCACGCCGCCGACGTTCCCGTTGTCGTATTCGACGAGGTCGCCACCCGGGCCGGGCGCGTACACATGGATCAGGCCGTCCTCGAAGTTCTCGTACGCGCTCGGCGATCCCGCCACGGTCCCGCCGCCGCTGGCCCCCACCGAGAGGTCCCACGCGTTCCACAGGTGCCCGCCCACGTTGCCGTCGACGTACTCGACGAGGTGGCCGCCCGGCCCCTGGGCGTAGACGTGGAGCAGGCTGCCGCCGTCCTCCATCACGCTGGGCTTCCCGCTCACGGCGCCGCCGCCGCTGGCCCCCGCGGAAAGGTCCCAGGCGTTCCACAGCTGACCGCCCACGTTGCCGTTCACGTACTCCATGAGCGCGCCGCCCGGTCCCTGCACGAGCACGTGGAGCAGGCCGTCGGGATAGCCCTCGATGGCGTCCGGCGAGTCGCCGACGGTCCCGCCGTCGCTGGCCCCCGCGGAAAGGTCCCATGCGTTCCACAGATGACCGCCGACGTTGCCGTTCACGTACTCCACCAGCTGGCCCGAGGCACTGCGGGCGAAGACGTGGATGAGGTTGTCGCCGAGGAAGTGCTGCAGGGCGCTCGGGGCCCCGACGATGGGGCCGCCCCCGCTGGCGCCGAAGCTCAGGTCGTAGGCGTTCCACAGGTGCCCGCCGACGTTGTCGTCGACGTACTCGGTGAGGTCCCCGTTGCCCGCCTGGACGTACACGTGGATCAAGCCACCGAGGAAGACGTCGAAGGCGCTCGGGTCACCGCCGACGGCACCCCCACCGCCTGCCCCGAAGGACAGGTCGTAGGCGTTCCACTGGTGGCCGTTGAGCCCGTCGTCGACGAACTCGATCAGGTGGCCGCCGCTCGAGCGCGCGTAGACGTGGTGCAGCCCGTCCTCGGCGACGAACCCGCTCGGTGTGCCGACCACGTTGGGTCCCCCGGACAACGCGCTCAGGTTGGTGGCCGCCCAGGGCTCGCCGGTGGTGTTGCCGTTGTCCCACTGGTACAGCGCGCCGCCCGAGCTCTGGGCGAACACGCGACCCTCGCCCGGTTGGCCGGGCATCTCCAGCATCCCCTGGAGCGTGGCCCCCCGTGTCGTGTACTGCCCGCTGAGCACGCACGAGCTGGCGGCCGGGCACGACGCGGCGAACAGGGCACCGCTCACGCCGTTGTTGAAGATCTGCAGGAAGTCACTGGGCTCGGGGGCGAAATCGGGGACCCAGGTGCCGGACACGAGGCTGTCGATGAGCCCGTTCGTGACGTTGGCGGTGTTCACGTAGGAGCCCACGGCCTCGCAGGACGTCGCGGAGGTGCAGGACACGCCGTTGAGCGGCGCGTCGGGGTTGGTCGCGGCTCCACCCGGTGGGGCGGGGCTGCTCGCCGTCCAACCCGACGAGAACGTGTCCACCAGCGACTGCTTGCCGCTGGCGTTGACGTAGGACCCGACGGCCGTGCAGGCGGCCGCCGACGGGCACGACACCCCGTTGAGGATGCCGAAGGGGTTGGCCGCCTTGTCGCCGGGCAACGGCGCCCCGGTGGGGGTCCAGGTCCCCGCGGCCAGGGTCTCGATCAGCCCCTGGCCGTCGTCGCCGGCGTCCACGTAGGAGCCGACCGCCACGCACGAGCCCACCGCCGGGCAGCTCGCCCCCTGGAGCACCACGTCGGGATTGGCCGCGGCGCTGGGCAGCGGAGCCTTCGACGACGTCCACGAGCCGGCCACCTGGGACTGGATGACACCCTGGGTCCCCGAGGCGTTGATGTACTGCCCCACCGCGGTGCACGAGCCCGCGGCCGGGCAACTGATGCCCTGGAGCTGCTCATGGGGGTCCGCAGTGGCATCCCCCGGCGCCACCGCGGCGGTCGGGGTCCACGAACCTCCCGACAACGTCTCGAAGAGGCCCACCTCGTTCCCGCCGGAGTCGAAGTAGGTCCCCGCCGCCACGCACGCCCCCACCGCGGTGCACGACACCGCGTTCAGGTAGCCGTTGATCGAACCCGACGGCAGCGGCGGCACGCTCGAGGTCCAGATGCCGCCGGCCAGGGTCTCGACCATCCCCTCGGACCGGTTCGAGGCGTCGAGGTACGCCCCGACGGCCACGCACGAACCGGGCGCGGGGCACGAGATGCCGGTGAGATTCACGCTCGGCGTGCTGACCCCGGAGAGCAGAGCAGCCTGGACCGGCGTCCAGAGCGGGGCGATCACACCCGCGCTGGCGGGCGCAGTCAGGAAACCGGCACCGATGACGCCGAAGCCACCGACCACGCCGACGGCCACGACGAGGCGACCGACTCGGCCCATCCTCGCGCGGACTCCCACTCGCCCGTGCCCTGCCATCACCGCACCCCCGCCTCGTCGGATCCCGGCCGGATGGCACGGTGCGCCCGACGCTATGGCCGTGCCCGTGAGGGGTCAAGCATCCTCGGCGGGCACCTTCGCCACCATTCGTGCGATTGCGTGCGGCGAATCGTAGCGAAACCGCCGGGATTATCCGTCCGGTGGTTTGCGATCAGCGCCGCGGCCCGCCCTACACGACCAACACGGCGAGCAAGGCGCTCGGGTCGCCCGACGTGGCCGGTCCGCCCGAGCCGAAGGTGATGTCCCAAGCATTCCACAGCGTCCCTCCGACGTCGCCGTTGTCGTATTCGACCAGATCACCACCTGGACCCGGCACGAAGACGTGGACCAGCCCATCGGGGAAGTCGAAGAATGCACTCGGCGATCCTGCCACCGGCCCCCCGCCGCTGGCCCCCGCCGACAGGTCCCAGGCGTTCCACAGGTGCCCGCCCACGTCGCCGTCGACGTACTCGACCAGGTGTCCCCCCGCCGCCTGGGTGTAGACGTGGATCAGGTGGTCGTTGGCGCCCACGAGCGCGCTAGGCGCGCCGATCACCGGCGTGCCACCGCTGGCCCCGACACTCAGGTCGTACTGGTTCCACAGGTGCCCGCCGACGTTGTCGTCGACGTACTCCACCATGTCCCCGTTGAGTGCCTGGACATAGACGTGGATCCGAAGATCGAAGACGTCGAAGAACGCCGACGGATCCCCACCGACGGCCGTGGCGCCCCCACCGCCGAAGGTGAGGTCATAGGCGTTCCAAAGGTGCCCGCCGACGTTGTCGTCGACGTACTCCACCATGTGGTTGGCGGCCGTCCGCACGTAAACGTGGGTCAGTTGGTCGAAGGTGTCGATGAATGCGCTCGGCCTTCCCATGATGCCCACACCCCCCGCCGCGACGCTCGTGAGATCGACGGCGTTCCAGAGCCGACCCCCGGCACTGCTGTCGGTGTACTCGTAGAGGTCGCCGTTGGTGCCGCGGGCGAAGACCTCGATCGGGCCGGACGTGGACAACGTCGTCGCCATGGGCTGCAGGACGCTGTTGTTGTCGACGTAGTCGCCGACGGCGGTGCAGCTCGCCTCCGAGGCGCAGGAGATGCCTTCGAGCTCGGCGCCCGGGTTCCCTGCTGCGTTCGCCGGGGCAGCAAACTCCGTTGCCTGCGCCCAGGTCCCTCCGCTCTCGACCGCGTTCATGATGACGTCGTTGCTGGAGCTGTCGGTGTAATAGCCGGCGGCCGTGCAGTTCCCGACCGAGGTGCACGACACGCCGGAAAGGAACGCGACGGGGTTCGCCGCGGCGCCCGTCGGGGCGGTCACCTCGACCGCCTGGGCCCACGTACCCGAGGTCTCGGTGGCCGCCATGGCCTGGACGTTCCCTGAGCCGTCGGTGTACCGGCCCGTGCCGGTGCAGTTCCCCGCGGACGAACACGAGACCGATGCCAGGTAAGCCTCGGGGTTCGCCGCGGCACCCGTCGGGGCGGTCACCTCGACCGCCTGGGCCCACGTACCCGAGGTCTCGGTGGCCGACATCGCTTGGACGTTCCCCGAGCCGTCGGTGTACTGGCCCGTGCCGGTGCAGTTCCCCGCGGACGT
>DASPTT010000161.1:0-5213 GCA_035623275.1 Acidimicrobiales bacterium | reverse complement strand
CCGCCCTCTGCCCGGTCCTGCGCGGCGCGCGCCGAGGCGCGCGCCGACACGACGGCCCAGGTGACCGCCACACCCGCCGCTGCGCCGGCCACGAGGCCGACCACCAGTCCGATCGCCATGAGGCGAGCGTAACGGTGGGGTGTGTCGGCGCCTGGTGACCCCCGCCGTTTTCCCAGGTCAGACGGGGCCGCCCGGGCACCGGTGGGCGGGGCGAGAGGGTAGCGTCGGATGCGGTGCGCAAGGCCGCAGGGGCGCGAGCAACGAAGGGGCCGCCGACCGGCAACGGGGCGAGCGCGCCGGGGCCGCCCTCCATCGGGCGCCGCCGCCCCGGCGCCCCGACCCGGCGAAGCCCGCTGCACGCCTTCCCCGCCGACGAGCTGCTCGCGGACTTCCACACGGCACTGGTGTCGCGCGCGCTCGACGACCGCGAGATCCTCCTGCAGAAGCAGAGCCGGGTCTACTTCCAGATCTCGGGCGCGGGCCACGAGGTCCTGTTGACCGCGCTCGCCCGGTCGCTGCGCTCGGGCAGCGACTGGTTCTTCCCCTACTACCGCGACCGGGCACTGGTGCTGGCGCTCGGGGTGTCGCCCCTGGCCATGCTGCTCCAGGCGGTGGGTTCGGCCGAGGACCCGGCATCGGGGGGCCGGCAGATGCCGTGCCATTTCGGCGACGCCGCTCGCCACGTCGTCACGCAGTCCAGCCCGACCGGCAGCCAGTGCATCCCCGCCGTGGGGTGCGCGGAGGCGTCTCGCTACATCGTGCGCCGTCCCGGCCTGCCCGGCTGCGAGGCGGTGGGCGACGAGATCACCTACGTGTCGCTCGGCGAAGGGGCCACCTCCGAGGGCGAGTTCTGGGAGAGCCTCAACACGGCCTGCCGCCTGCACCTGCCCGTGCTCTACGTCGTCGAGGACAACGGGTACGCCATCTCGGTACGCGCCGAGGACCAGGCGCCCGCCCCCGTCAGCGAGCTCGTGCGTGGCTTTCGCGGCCTGGCCGTGACCAAGGTGGACGGCTGGGACTACGCGACCTGCCGCGCCAAGGGGGCGCGCGCCATCGCCCGCGTGCGCGCCGGTGAGGGGCCGGGCCTGCTCCACGCGCGGGTCACCCGCCCCTACTCGCACTCCTCGGCCGACGCCCAGAGCAAGTATCGCGACGCGGCCGAGCTCGCCGACGAAGCGGCCCACGACCCCATCGACACCCTCGAACGCGCCCTGATCGACGCGGGCGTGCTCGACCCCGACGGCGCCGCGGCCATGCGCGAGGCGGCGCGGGCCGAGGTGGCCGCCGCCGCCGACGCGGCGCTCGCCGCGCCACGGCCCGATCCGGCGCGGGTCACGGACAACGTGGTGGGGCCGACGAGCGTGGTGCTCGCCCGCGCGGGCGCGCGGGGCGACGCGGCCGGGGCGACGGGCACGGGCGAGCCGCTGGTGATGGCGGAGGCGATCCGGGCCGCGCTCCACGAGCTGTTCGGCGCCGACGAGCGCATCCGGCTGTTCGGTGAGGACGTCGCCGACGCGGACGAGCGGGTCCTGGCCGACGTGGAAGGCAAGGGGGGCGTCTTCGGCGTCACCCAGGGCCTGCAGCGGCGCTTCGGCTCGGCGCGCTGCTACAACACGCCCCTCGCCGAGTCCAACATCGTGGGCCGGGCCGTCGGCCAGGCGATCCGCGGGCTGCGGCCGTGCGCCGAGATCCAGTTCTTCGACTACATCTGGCCGGCGATGCAGCAGCTGCGCAGCGAGGCGGCCACCATCCGGTGGCGCTCCAACGGCGCGTTCAGCTGCCCGATCGTCGTGCGCGTCGCCATCGGCGGGTACCTGACCGGCGGCGCCATCTGGCACTCCCAGAGCGGCGAGTCGATCTTCGCCCACACGCCGGGCCTCCTCGTGGTCATGCCCTCCCGAGCCCGGGACGCGGTGGGGCTCCTGCGCTCCGCCTTCACCGCCGGCGACCCCGTGCTCTTCCTCGAGCACAAGCACCTCTACCGCCAGCGCTACGCGGCCGACCCGATGCCCCCGTCAGGCTTCACCATCCCCTTCGGCCGCGGCGCCATCGTGCGGCCCGGGCGCGACCTCACCGTCGTGACGTGGGGGGCGACGGTGCAGAAGTCCCTCGAGGCAGCCGAGCAGCTCGCTGCAGAGGGGTGCGAGGCCGAGGTCATCGACCTGCGCACCGTCTCGCCGTGGGACCGCGAGCTGGTGTGCGCCTCGGTGGAGCGCACGAGCCGCCTGCTCGTGGTCCACGAGGACACCCTGACCGGGGGCTTCGGCGCCGAGGTCGCCGCGCACGTGGCCGAGCACTGCTTCTGGGCGCTGGACGCGCCCGTCGGCCGGGTGGCCGCCACCGACACCTTCGTCCCCTACGAGCCGACGATGGAACAGGCGGTGCTGCCCCAGGTCGGCGACATCGTGGCCGGGGCGCAGCGGGTGACGCAGGCCTGAACACGAGGGTGGGCGCGAGCCCGCGGCCGCCGTCTGGCGCGCCGAGCACCCGGCGCGCCAGCATCGCGACGTGGATCGCGTCGTGGTGGTCGGCGGGGGCTTCGCCGGCCTCGCCGCGACCCGGCGCCTCGGCGGCCACGCGGTGGAGGTGACGCTGGTCGACCAGCACAACTTCCACACCTTCCAGCCGCTGCTGTACCAGGTGGCGACCGCCGGCCTGGAGCCGGCCGACGTCGCGTATCCGGTGCGCACCGTCTTCGGGCGCGAGCCCAACGTCACCTTCCGCCACGGCCGTGTCAGCACCGTCGACACGACGCGGCGCGCGCTCACCCTCGGCAACGGCGACTCGCTCGGCTACGACCACCTCATCCTGGCCACGGGTGCGGCCGCGCAGTTCTTCGGCATCGCCGGCGCGTCGGAGCACGCCCGGCCCCTCTACACGCTCGGCGACGCACGCCGGCTGCGCAACCACCTGCTGGCCACCTTGGAGGCGGCCGACGCCCACCCCGAGGCCTTCGACGGCGGGGCCCCCGTGTTCGTGGTCGTCGGCGCCGGGCCCACCGGGGTCGAGACGGCGGGTGCGCTCGTCGAGCTGCTCGACGTGTGCATCCGGCGCGACCGCCTGCGCATCGATCCCCGCCGGTCGCGCGTCGTCCTGGTGGACGCCGGCGGGCGCGTGCTCCCCGGGTTCCGTGAGGAGGCCGGCCGCTACGCGGCGGAGACCCTACGCGCCCGCGGCGTGGAGATCCGGCTGGAGCATCCCGTCGACGAGGTGACGGCACAAGGCGTGCGCTTCGCCGACGGCGAGTTCCTGGCCGCAGCCGCCGTCGTGTGGGCCGGCGGCGTCACGGTGGACGGCACGCTGGCCGCTTCGCTGCCTGCGGCCCGCGGGCGCGGCGGGCGCGTCGAGGTCTGCCCGGACCTGTCGGTCGCCGGTCACCCCGAGATCTCGGTGGCGGGCGACGCGGCCATGGTCCCCCTCGGCCCCGGGCTGGGCCCGTGCCCGCAGCTCGCCCAGGTGGCGATCCAGTCGGGTGACCACGCGGCGCGCCAGGTCCTGCACCGGCTGGCGGGCGAGCCCACCACCCCCTTCGTCTACGTCGACAAGGGGATCATGGCGGCGATCGGCCGGCGCGCCGCGGTCGCCCAGCTGCGCCGCGGGCCCGTCATCCGCGGCACGCTCGGGTGGCTGGCCTGGCTGGGGCTCCACCTCGTGTACCTGATCGGGTTCCGCAACCGCTTGACCGTGCTCGTGAACTGGTTCTGGCGCTATCTCGACTGGCCGTCGGGCCCCCGGCTGATCGTCGCCGACGCCGAGACGGATCCCTGACCCCTCCGGCATGGACCTCCCCGAGACGCAGCACGCCGAGCACTCGAAGACCTCCAGCACCTCGTGCGCCGGGGTGGCGGCCCAGGCCGAGGCGGGCGAGGGTGCTCGTCTCGAGCACGGTCGCCGACCTGGTGGCCGGCTCGGGCATCGGTAGGCGAACGCCCTCGCCGCCGCCGGGCCCCGGGGCTACGGTGGCCCCATGCCCGGCCGATTCACACTGCACGCCGCCGGCGCACCGGAGCCCGGCGACGTCGCCCCCGACGAGGTCACCGAGGGCCTCGAGCGGATCGACCGCGAGATCATCCAGCTGTTCGCGCTCGTGGGCGAGGGCGTCGCCGGCGCCACGCACTCGCTCCTCGCCGGCGACCGCGAAGCGGCCCGGGTGCTGGCCGAGAGCGACGAGATGATCGACACCCTCTACCGCCGGGTGGAGGAGCTGGCCCAGCGCCAGCTCGCCCAGCGCGCCACGGGGCCCGACGAGCTGCGCTACCTGGTGGCCGTCCTGCGCATGCTTCCCGAGCTCGAGCGCAGCGGCGACCTGGCCGAGCACGTGGCACGCCGAGCCGGGCGGGGCCTCGGTGTCGAGCTCTCGCCTCGCGCCCGGGGGCTGATCGAGCAGATGGGCGAGGTGGCCTGCGACATGTGGCGGGCCACGGCCGACGCCTACGCCGACCGACTGCCCGACGTGGCCGACCACGTCGAGTCCCTCGACGACGAGCTCGACGAGCTGCACGTCATGCTCACCGCCGAGATCGCCAGCGGGTCGATGTCCCTTCCCGTCGCCATCGAAGCGGCGTTGGTGGCGCGCTTCTACGAACGATTCGGCGATCACGCGGTCAACCTGGCCCGGCGCATCTCCGTCTTGGCCGGGCGCACCAAGGGCACCGGCTGGAACTGAGCGCGGGATCAGCCGGCGCGGCGCTCGAGGACGGCCTCGGCGATCTGCACCGCGTTGAGCGCGGCGCCCTTGCGCAGGTTGTCGCCCGATACGAACAGGGCCAGCCCGTGCGCCACGGTCGGGTCCACTCGGAGCCGTCCGACGAGGGTGGGGTCGATGCCCGCCGCCTTCAGGGGCATCGGCATCTCCGCCAAGGTGACTCCCGGCGCGTCCTGCAAGAGCTCGGTGGCGCGCGCCACGCTCAGGGGACGGTCGAAACCGGCGTTGATCGACAGGCTGTGCCCACAGAACACGGGGACCCGCACACAGGTCACCGACACCGGGAGGCCGGGGACGGAGAGGATCTTGCGGCTCTCGTCACGGAGCTTCTGCTCCTCGTTGGTCTCGTTGGAGCCGTCGTCCACCACTGCGCCGGCGACAGGGAGGACGTTGTGGGCGATGGGCCCCGGGAACTTCTCGGGCGCTGGATAGTCGACCGCCGATCCGTCGAAGGTCAGCGCACCGGCGCGCTCGACGGTCTTCGCCAATTGTTCCTCGAGCTCGCGCA
>DASPTT010000160.1:0-51212 GCA_035623275.1 Acidimicrobiales bacterium | reverse complement strand
GATGACGCGCACCGCCTCGGACGGTAGCAGTGTCGTCAACCCACGTCGCGAGCCAGCGAGCCCGAGCGCCGACACTCCGGTCGGCCGTTGTCCACGACAACTGACCCGTAGGGCGGGTCGGGAGCCAACACCGGCCCAATCCCTTCAGCTGCTTTCCTCACCGAGCCGATGACTCGAGGATGGCGCGCAGCAGGCTTCCGGGTGACCGAGCTGCCTGGCGCCGCACGTTGCCCCGACTCGTGAGCACGACCCTGGTCGCCACGGCGATGGCCGCAGCCGTCGGGTCTCCGGCTGCCGTCACGCGCCAGATGTCGTCCCAGCTTTCGACAGCAGCCCGGCCCGTTGAGCCGACACGGCCGCACGCAACGGGCCACCCCGGCTCGGGCCCCTCCCCCAACGCCGACGCGGGACAGGACCCTGCGGCCACGCTGCCGACGGGGACGACCACGCCAGTCCCCCTCGACGAGCCCGCTCCGCCGCCCGCGGCCGCGGTATCGACCGTCGGGCCATCCGCCACAGACGCCGCCGACGCCATCACGGCGAGCGACGGCCAGCTCATGCTCGACGGCCGCCCGTACCATTTCGTAGGCGTCAACGCCTACGAGATCGCGACGGCGTGGGGGGTCAACGGAAGCTGCGGCACGATGGTCAGCGATCAACAGCTCGATCAGCTCTTCGGTTCCCTCCCACCGAACTCCCTCGTCAGGTTCTGGGCATGGGAGGGAAGCATGGCCGTCAACATCCACACCCATCAACTCGACTGGTCGGCATTGGACCGAATCTTCGCCACAGCGACGAGATTCCACCAGCGGCTTCTCGTGGTGATCGCGGGACAAAGTGGCGCATGTGATGCCGGCAACTGGAAGGACCCGGCGTGGTACTCGGGCGGCTTCTCCCAGGTGGTCGACCCGAACGGTCTGACCCCCCTCTCGTACTGGGACTACCTGCAGGCCATCGTGAATCGCTACAAGGCGTCCCCCGCTCTCGGCATGTGGGAGCCGATATCCGAACCGGAAGCCTCGACATGTCCTCCGCAATACCAACCCTCGGACTGCGGGGGCCACCAGACCTGCCCCGACGAGGCCGCTGCAGCACGGGCGATGCGGTCCTTCTTCGACGCCGTTGGAGGCGAGATCCACGCACTCGACCCCGTTCATCTCGTCGAGAGCGGAACCATCGGCAGTGGCCAATGTGGCACCTCGGGCCCGGACTACGAAACGGTCTCGGCGAGCCGCGGTATCGACGTGCTCTCCTATCACGACTACAACGGTCCGATTCCGATCGGCGGCGACCAATGGAACGGCCTGGCCCTCCGCTTCGGCGAAGCGAGCGCCCTGCGGAAGCCGATCATCGGCGGCGAGATCGGATTGACGGCGGGCACGGGGCCCGATTGCGCCACCCCGGCTGCCCGCGCGGATCAGTTCACGATCAAAGAGACGGCGCAGCTCCAAGCAGGGAGCAGCGGTCTGCTGGTCTGGGATTGGGAGCCTGGCCCACCGTCGGACTGCACCTTCGACACCTATCCGGGCGATCCCTTGATGGGCGTGATCGCCGAGGGTCCCCGAGCGTGAGCGTCGCCCGCCTCCTGTCGTGGGGTCGGCACACCGCGCTCGGGGGAACGAAAGTTCACTCATCCGTCACGGTCCGGTAGCCGGCCGTTCGCCAACCGGACGCTACCCTCTTCGCTCCGGGGCGGGCGGTGCGAAAGGCTGGAGGGAGTGACTTCGGTAGCACCGGTCAGGTCCTCACCGGACCTGCACGACTCTCAGGGGGCGCCGCGCCGCATCGCGAGCCCTGACCCATTGCATCGGCGGCTCCGCCGTCGCCTGACCGAGGGTGTCGCGGTGTTCACGCTGACCGCGACCCTCTATGTCGTCCTGGCGCTCATCCTCGACCTTCACTACGAGGTCTTCCCACCCGACTCCGTCTTTCGGATGGCGAACGGCTTCTACGTTCTCTACTCACGCCACCCTCACATCGCCGCGATCGGATTCGTGTGGAACCCGCTCATGTCGATGGCGGACATGGTCCCGCTTCTCTTCAAGGATCTTTGGCATCCCCTGGTAAGCCGCGACGTGGCCGCCAGTCTCGTCACTGTCGGCTGCATGGCGGGTGCCACGTACCAGATGTACGCACTGCTGAAGGACTGGCAGGTCGGAAGGCCGATTCGGTTCCTCTTGACGGCGCTGTTCGCCCTCAACCCCATGATCCTCTACTACGCCACCAACGGGATGAGCGAAGCGCTGTATCTCGTCACGATGGTGGGCACCGTCCGGTACCTGTCGCGCTGGTCGGCACGCGACGACACGCGGTCGCTCGTCTATGCCGGCTCGATGCTGGCCCTCTGTTATCTCGCCCGGGAAGAAGCGATCCTGGCCGCGGCGCTCAGCGGGGTGCTGGTCTTCGTGGTCGGTGCGCGGCGGGTCTCGAACCCAGGCACGAGATTCGTGTCGGGGATGACCGACAGCACCATCTATCTGGCGCCGTTCCTGGTCTCGTTCTTCGGATGGGCGCTGGCCAGCAAGGTCATCACCGGCTCGTTCTTCGAACAGTTCACGTCACAGTACGGCAATAGTGCGCAGATCAAGCTGTACGGGTCCTATTACCACCTCCAACCAGGGCACTATGCAGCACGTCTGGCTCATGAAGTGCGCGACCTCGAGGCGATCGCCCCTCTTCTGCCGCTTGTGCTCGTCGCCGCCGCGACGGTGGCGCTTCGCCGGCGGGACGTCCGGATCCTGGCGCCGCTGGCCGTCCTCGGCGGAGGGATCTCGTTCACACTCGTCGGCTTTCTGGGGAACATGGTCTTCCCCTGGTTCCGTTTCTACATCCTCGCGGTGCCGTTGTCGGTCATTCTCGTCGGTTTCCTCCTCGCACCGCGCCATGCACCCGTCACATCCGCGCCACCACGCGCCCTTTCCCCTCCACGCATCGGCCACGAGTGGCGCGCCCGACCAATGGTGAAGGCCGGCGTGGCGACGATCGTGACGCTGATCCTGGTCGGGCCCTCGCTGGCGACGACCGCTGCGGCCATGGACAACCCGAACATCGGCATCGAGGAGTCGGGCCAGCTCGTCGCCGTGTTCCACCCGGATCGATTTCGCGCGACTCCTGGTGACAACGCCCTTCTCCCGGTGATGCACTATCTCGATCGTCTGCATCTTCCCGATGGCGACGTCGTGACGGACGACGCCTACGACTGCATGGCCACCGTCATTATGCGAAGCACCAACCCACGGATCTTCGTGATCACGAATGACGCGGACTTCCAGCGGATCCTCGCGGACCCGCTCGTCTGGCATGCGCACTATCTCGTCGTGCCCCCGCCGGGCGGCGTCTACAACGCGATCACCGCGGCCTATCCGGACATCTACGCAAGTGGCAGCGGATTCTCGGAGCTGGTCCACCAGTTCCCTGCCACCAGCATCTGTCCGCCTCTCCGGCTCTACAAGGTGGTGCGGGACACCACGGCGGCGTGACCGTCTCGCGGTCGGTGGGCTGCCGCCGCACGTGTGGGCCGTTGGCGCGTGCAACGGCGCTCCAATTCACCGAGCTGTCACGCCCCGATTGCCTAGGGATCACCCGGGCGCGCCGGCAGCGACGGTGCCTTGACTTCGTACGACACGAGCGGTTACTGCTGGTGCAGTGGAGGGGGAACACGGGCCGCGGGGCGCGACGGCCGCGGTCGAAGCCGAACGACCGGGATCACACCAGGGCAACGCCGACGTGACCATCCGCCAGCTTCCCCCGCCGGACCCGTCGACGATCGCGGTCTGGGACATGTTCCGCACCTCCGAGACGGCCTCGCCCCTCGACGTGGCGCCGGCGACGACCGCGGGCTCGCCGGCCGGCGAACCCACCGTTCAGGGTCCGGTGCCCGACCACACGCGCCGCCAGGACGACGCCGTACCCGTGTCCTCGCTCCCTGCACCCGGCGAGCTGAACATCAAGCACCGGCGCAGTTGGAAGACATGGCAACTGGCGACGGCCATGGTGATCGCCCTGCTGTTCGGGATGTTGATCAGCTACAAGACATCCCCGACCTCGGACACCTCGGCCGGCGCGGCAGGCCACAAGACCTACGCTCCCCCGCCACCCAGCTCGCCCTCCGGTGGCACGGCCCCCACGACGACGGCCGCCGGTGCCAACGCGTCGACCACTTCGTCGCCTGCCGCATCGGGGGCGAGCACGACGAACTCGACGACCACGACGACGGCCGGCGCGGGGGCCGCCGGCCAGGTACAGACGCTCGTACCTCGGACGCAGTCGACCGGGAACTGGACGAGCCCCGCCTTCACGATCACCGGGGGCACCTGGTACATCGGCTGGGCCTTCCAGTGCACGCCGGTCCCCGCCTCGGGGCCCTCCTTCCAGATCTACATCGTGCCCAACGGTTCCCAGCCCTCCGGCACGGCGGCGGTGACCGTCGGGACGGCCACCGGTCAGGCGATCAGCCCGGAGACCAGCACCGGTCCACAGCAGATCGTCGTGCAGGCTCCTGCGGGATGCGTCTGGGTCGCCAAGGTGACCGGAGTCGGAAGCGCATGAGCACGACCGGTGCAGCGGATCGCCGACCGGCGGGCCGGTCGAGGGGCTCGACGCCCGCACGGGCTGTCGTGGCCCTTGCGGGAGCGATCCTCGCCCTCCTGGTGGTGACCGGTCCGGCCGGCGCGTCGGCGACCGTCACGACGCCACCCGGGCCCTACGCCGACGACCATGTCATCACCGTGTCCGGGCAGGGCTTCGCCACCTTGGCAAGCGGCGCCACGATCCAGATCCTGATGTGCGCCGATCCGGGCGGCACGGCGGCCGGGCTGCCCCGTGACAACTCGTCCTGCGACGGCACGACGCTCAGCCCCAACACGATCTACCCGACGGTCGGCGGCGGTTTCTCCGACCGGTACTCGATCGTCAAGCTGACGGCTCCTGCGCCCAACTCGATCACCTGCGATGCCACCCACTACTGCGTGCTGTGGATCGGCGAGGACTACGTCAACCAGTTCGCCGGATCAGCGAAGAGCCCGATCGCCTTTTCTCAGCCGTTCCTGGTCGGTGCACCGTCCCAGCCGTCGGGCTCCTCCTCGAGCACCCTCGTGGCCTCTGTCGCGGTCATCGCGGTCCTGGTCGCTGCGGGCACCTTCCTTCTGTATCGGCGGAACCGCCGGCCGGCCTCGGTAGGGGCAACGCGGCGGCGGTAGCACCTCCATGCGCCCGGGCGACCCTCGTTCCGATGGGCCTCCCCCGCCGTCGCATGGTCGCATGCACAGCGCACTCGAAGTTCACGTTGCCGTCGCGCAACGTTCGCGAGGCGATTGCCCGGGCGCCGGGACCGCTCCGTTCACGATGCAGGACGCGTTCGTGTCGGACGTCCCGATGGCGGGAGCAGCCGCGTCGACGCAGCGGCCCCAGCGTCCGATCGATCGTTCGATAAGGTCGATCGACGTGACGGGCCAGACGATCGGACGCCCGACCAGCGAGATGATCGACGAGCTCGACCATGTCCTGACCGAGTTGGGGAACCGGCAGGAGGAATTCCTCGCCTGCCTCCGCGCGTTCGAAGCGAGGGTCCCTGACGTCTCGTCCGCGGCCGCGATCGTCGAGCCGTCGGCGATCGAAGGATCGGTCGTCACGGAGGGGCGACCGGCCGCCGATTCCCTCGCCCTCCCCCCTGTCGCAACGCCCGCCAGCACGCGCGATTACGACTACTTCGCCACGCTCGACGACCAGCTCGATGCGCTCGACAACCAGGTCGCGGCGCTCGACCCTGCACAGGGCGACGCGTCGCGGGGTCCTTGATGCGCGCGGCCACGACGAAGTCGCGCACCGTCGGCGCCGTCATCCTGCTCGTCCTCGGGCTGGCCGTCTCGGCCACCTTCACCCCTGCCGCCGGGGCGACCACGAGCGGCTGGTCCGGATGCGCCGTTGGCAAGCATTGGGACAGTTCTCGCTGCGCGGACCCCTGCGACACCAAGGACCCCGAGGCGGCGACGGCGGCGGTGTCGCTCTTCGACACCGGCGGACGACACACCGACAGGTGCCCGAACCCCTGCGACATCGAGGACGCCGAGGTGGCGTCCGGCGCCGGTGGCGCCGGCTGGTGCCCGAACCCATGCGACACCCGGGATCCCGACGCGGCGACGGCGGCCGTGTCGCTCTTGGACTCGGGTGGACACCACACCGATCAGTGCCTGGACCGGTGCCGAGGGTCGGACCCTGAGCTGGCGTCCGGCGCCGGTGGCGCCGGCCGGTGCCCGAACCCATGCGACACCCGGGATCCCGGCGCCGCGACGGCCAGCGCGTCGCGCCCCGGCACCGACACCGACACCGACACCGACAACACCTGGTCCTCCGACTGCCCGCCCCCGAGGCTCCCCGAGGCCCCGTCCGCGCTCGCCCTCCCCGCGGTCGGGGGCGGGGTGCTGGCGCTCGGGGCCATCGTGGCGGTCCGTCGACGCCACGGTCGGCCCTGACGGCGGCCCACCACCGGTGGGCGGTGGGCCGCCAAGGCCCGAAATCCGGGTCCGACCTGGAGCTGTCACAGCCCGGAGGGCCGTCTCGTCTCCTGGGACGAGCTCGCCCGCAGCGGCGAGGCCATGGTCAGAAGGATGGATCGGAGGTCACGATGCCCAACGTCACGCTGGTCGACAAGCCCCGAGGCGTCGTCAGGCGCCTGGCATTCCGCTACTCGAAGCGACGGTTCGGCCAGGTGGTCGAACCCGTGGCCGCCGCGGCCCATCACCGCGGGGTGCTCCTGGCCATGGGCGCGCTGGAGACGGTCGCCGACCGGGGGTGGCGCCGGCTCGACCCGCATCTGCGCTGGCTGGCCATCCAGGCCAGCGCGGGCGAGATCGGCTGCTCCTGGTGCACCGACTTCGGCTATTACGAAGGCATGCGCGAAGGCGTCGACCCGGCCAAGGTGCGCGATGTCCCCCGCTTCCGCGACAGCGACGCCTACACCGAGGCGGAGCGCGTGGTGCTGGAGTACGCCGTGGCCGCCACGGCGACGCCGGGCCACGTCCCCGACGACGTGATCGAGCGCCTCCACCGCATCTTCGCCGACGAGGAGATCGTCGAGCTCGCCGCGTGGGTCGCCCTCGAGAACCTGCGGTCCCGGTTCAACGCGGGCATGGGACTGCGGAGCCAGGGATTCGCCGGTCGCTGCGAGGTGCCGGCGGCGGCACGCCCCTGATGCCGGAGGCATCGACCCCGCACCCGGACGAGGCGTGCGCCGACATGGAGGTGTTCGCGACCCATCGACCGTCGATGTTCGCGTTGTCCTACCGCATGCTCGGGAGCGCGATGGAGGCCGACGACGTCGTCCAGGAGGCGTGGCTCCGCTGGTCGGCACGCGGACGTGTCGACGTCACGTCGCCCTCCGCGTACCTCACGACGATCGTGACGCGCCTGTGCATCGACCACCTGCGCTCGGCCCGCGTCCGGCGCGAGACCTACAAGGGGCCCTGGCTGCCCGAGCCGATCGAGGCCGGCCCGCCCGATCCGGCACAGCACGCAGAGCTGGCCGACTCGCTCTCCATGGCCTTCCTCGTGCTCCTCGAGGAACTCGCGCCCGAGGAGCGGGCGGCGTTGCTCCTCCACGACGTCTTCGACTACCCCTACGACCAGATCGCCGCCGCGCTCGGCCGGAGCGAGCCCGCCTGCCGCCAGCTCGTGTCGCGGGCCCGCCGGCGCATCGGAGCCCGCAAGCACCGCTTCGACGCGGATCGCACCCAGAGCCGCGAGCTCACCCGGCGCTTCCTGGTGGCGTGCGGGACGGGCGACCTGCAGGGCCTGCTCTCCCTGCTGGCCGACGACGTCGTGGTGTGGACCGACGGTGGAGGAGTCGTGCGGGCCGCCCTCCGGCCGGTGACGGGCGCGGCACGCGCGAGCCGGTTCCTCGTCTCCGTGGCGAGGCGGATCCCGCCGGGCGTCACGAGCCGGGAGGCCGACCTCAACGGTCAGCCCGGATTGGTCTTCGAGGACCGGGCGGGGACGGTGACCATCGCGCTCGTGCTCGACGTCGTCGGTGGCCGGGTCGCCGGGGTGCGCGTGGTGAGCAACCCCGAGAAGCTGGGCGCCCTGCAGCGGGAGGAGCTCAGCCGGCGAGCTGGCTCATGAACTGGTTCAGGTCGAAGTAGTCGCGCCAGGCGGCGATCTGACCTTCGCGCAGCTCGAACACGCCCATGACCGGAAGGCTCACCGCCCGACCGTCGGGATAGGTGAAGTGGTCGACCCGCTCGGTCATCACCACGTCCCCGGCCGCCACCGCGTGGCGCACCTCGAACTCGATCTTCTCCACGCCCGAGGTGAAGCCGGTGATGAATTCGCGGATCTGCTCCCGGCCGGCCACGGGGTCGACGGGGATGTTGTGGTAGACGGCGTCCTCGGTGAAGAAGCCGACCAGCTCGTCGAGGTCGAACGCGGCCCATGCGTCGCAGAAGGCCCGAACCCGCGCCAGTGCATCGTCCATCGCTGCATTGTGCCAGCGATCATCCATCCGGGCCACCGACCACGCGCCTAGGTTTGGGCGATGCGAGGAAGAAGGTTGTCACGTGTGCTGGTCCTGGCGGCGGGGCTGGCTCTGGCCGGGGGGGCGGGCGGCGGCCTCGTCAGCGCAGCCGCCGGGGCCGCCGCGGCCCCGGATGCGGCGACGCCCCAGGACTCGGTGTTCGGCTCCGACTGGCCCGTCTACCACCACGACGCCCTGGGCAGCGGGGTCGATCCCACGGGCACCGACCTGACCTCGGCCTCGCCCGCCTGGACCTCCCCCACCCTCGACGGCCAGCTCTACGGCGAGCCGCTGGTCGAGGCGGGGAGGGTCATCGCCGCCACCGAGAACGACACCGTCTACGCGCTCGCCGCCGACACCGGTGCGGTGCTGTGGTCCACCCACCTGGCCACCCCGGTGCCCGGCGGCGACCTACCGTGCACCGACATCACCCCCACCGTCGGGGTCACCTCCACCCCGGTCATCGACCCAGCCCTCGGCGAGGTCTTCGTCCTGGCCGACGAGTCCCTGCCCGGGCACCAGGCCGCCCACCACCTCTTCACCCTGGATCTCTACACCGGGCTGATCCTGCGCGACACGCCCGCCGACCCACCGGGGTCCTTCCCCCTGTACCAGCTCCAGCGCACCGCCCTGGGCCTCGACGACGGCGAGGTCCTGATCGGCTACGGGGGCAACGCAGGCGACTGCGAGAACGCGCCCGCCGAGGTGTACCACGGCTGGTTGGTGGCCGTCCCCGAGGGATCGGGCCCGACGCGGAGCTTCGAGGTCGCCGCCGACAGCGGCGACTCGCAGGGCGCCATCTGGATGGGCGGCGGTGCCCCGGTGGTGGACGGGGCCGGCGACATCTTGTTCGCCACCGGCAACAGCGCCTTCGAATCGCAGACGGACTCCTACGATTACAGCGACAGCGTCGTCGAGCTCGACGCGTCCCTGGACTTTCTCCAGTCCTTCGCCCCCTCGACCTGGTACAGCGACAACGCCGCGGACTGGGACCTGGGCTCGTCGTCGCCGGCCGTGCTGAGCGGCGGGTACGTCTTCCAGGCGGGGAAGTCCCATACCGCCTACGTCCTCTCCCAGTCGTCGCTCGGCGGGGTGGGCGGTGAGCTCAACTCCGCCGGCTTCTGCCTGAGCCACACCGTCGACGGCGGCAGCGCCGTGGTCGGCACCACCGTCTACGTCCCGTGCACGGGCGGCGTCATCAAGACGGTGGTGAACACGGGGGTGAACCCGCCGACGATCACCTCGGCCTGGCAGACCGACACCGGGGCGGGCGGCCCGCCCATCGTGGCCGGCGGGTTGGTGTGGACGATCGGCGGCGGCACCCTCTACGGACTGGACGAATCGACGGGCGCCGCGTCGCAGTCGTTCCCACTGGGATCGGAGTCGAACGACTTCCCCACGCCCACGGTGGCCGACGGCCTGCTGCTCGCCCCCTCGAGCACCCAGGTGCACGCCTTCGACGGTCCCGCCGGACTTCCCCCCGCACCCTCGCCCCCGCCGCCCGACGCCAACCTCATCCACGTCGAGGTGGGCGCGGCCAACGGCGATCTCTTCGACTTCGTGCCCGACCACGACAACGGCCGCGTCTGGAACGCGTACGACGCCACCGCAAACGCCGGGGGCCCGGCCGTCGCCGGCACGCCGAGCGTGGTGGCGGCTGGTGGTCTCCTGCACGCCTACGTGCGCAGCACCGCCGGCCACCTGCTGGAGTACGTGGACGACGGCGCCAACGGCCACCTTTGGAACGCGTACGACCTGACCGTGGGTTCCGGGGGCGGAGCGCCGGTCCAGGGAGACCCGGACGCCTTCTACGACACGGCCGACGGTCTCGTCCACGTCTACGTCGCCGGCGCGGGGGGCGACCTCACCGAGTACGTGAACGACAACGCGGGCGGCCATCCTTGGAACGCCTACGACCTGAGCTTCGGGGCCACGGGCGGCGCGCCCGTCCAGGGCACGCCCAGCGCCTTTCGCGATCCGGCCGACGGGCTCATCCACGTCTACGCCCGTGACGACGGGGACAACCTGGTCGAGTACGACAACGGGCAGCTGCTGGGGCGGCCGTGGAACGCCTGGGGGCTGTCGGTGGGGGCCTCGGGTGGCGGCCCGGTCACCGGCAACCCCTCCGCCTTCTCCCTGTCGGCCGACGGGCTCATCCACGTGTACGTGCCCGGGCCCGGCGGCGACCTCGTCGAGTACGACAACGGGCAGCTGCTGGGGCGGCCGTGGAACGCGTGGGACCTCTCCTTCGGCGCCTCGGGGGGCGGCACCATCACCGGCACCCCCGACGCGCTCTACGACCCGGCCGACGGGCTCATCCACGTGTACGCCCGCGACGGCGGCGGCAATCTGGTCGAGTACGACAACGGCAACCTCGGCGGCCATCCCTGGAACGCGTGGGGCCTGTCGGTCGGCGCGTCGGGGGGCGGCCCGGTCGCGGGATCGCCCGGCGCGCTCTTCGACCCCGTCGACGGCCTGCTCCACGTGTACGTGCGCGCCGGCACCGGTGACGTGACCGAGTACGTCGACGGCAACGTCGGGGGGCAGCCGTGGAACGCCTGGGACCTCACCGCCGGATCGGCCGGGCCGGCGGCCGGCCTCGACCCCGGCGCGATCTTGGTCCCCTAGGTCCCGGCGGGCCGGCACCCGCCCAACGGCCCTGGTCGGCGGGGTGCGCGGGCCCGGGGCCAGCCCGGTTGCGGGCTCCTCGCCCACCTCCTAGCGTCGGGCCCGTGGAGCAGGGGAGGTTCCGCTACCGGGTGGCGGCGGTGCCCGCGCGCCGGGAACCCGACGACGTCGAGGCGTCCCATGCCGACCACCAGGTGGACGGATGGGAGCTGGTGCGCGCGCGCCTGACCAAGGACGGCATCTCCACCCTGCTCCTCTACCGCCGACCCGCGTAGCCGCGGCGACCCGACGAGGCCGGCACGCCCCTCGACCGTTCAGGTCGTGGCGCGCTTGCGGATGGCCTGCTGGTAGGCGACGGGTGCGATCGCCTTGCCGATGGGGGCCAGCAGCGGCAGCAGCGCGGCGTTGATCTCCATGCGCCGGCCGCCCATGCGCTCGCAGACCAGCTCGGCGATCTGCTCCTCGCTGCGGCGCACGGCCTTGGGCGGGAGCGACCCGCCGTCCTCGGTACCCGACAGCCCCATGGCCGTCGGCACCCACGCCGGGTACAGGACGTGGACGTGCAGCCCCCGACCGGCGACCTCGTGGGCCACCGTCTCGGTGAAGGCCGAGACCGCCGCCTTGGACGCCGCGTAGGCGCCGTGGCGCGGCTCGGGCGCGCGGGCCGAGTCCGACGACACGTTGACCACGATGCCCGAACGGCGCGCCAGCATGCCCGGGAGCACGGCCAGCGTGCCGGTGACCACGCCGAAGAAGTCCACCTCGACGATGGCCCGGAAGGTGTCGGACAGCCCGTCCTCCACCGGGGTCAGGGCCTCGATCCCGGCGTCGTTGACCATGACGTCGATGCGTCCGTGCTGCTCTTCGATCTCGTGGAGCACCCGGCGGAAACCCTTCTCGTCGGCCACGTCGCATACGTGCGTGGCGCTGGCGGGCGTCGCCGCCCGCAGCCGCCCTTCGACCTCAGCCAGCAATTCGGCGCGACGGGCCAGGCCGACCACGGTGGCGCCGCGCCGGGCGAGCTCCAGCGCGATGCGCCGGCCGATGCCCGACGACGCGCCGGTGACGACGGCGATCTTGCCGTCGAAGCGCTTGGGGGTTTTGGGGGCACGGGGCACCGCACCGATCGTACCCAGGCAACGGATGCTCGGCCCGGCCTGACCCACTGCCGCCCGGCCGCACGACGCCGCCCCGAGGCTGTGCCAGCATTCCCACACACCTGGCGCACCGGGTGGCGAACCGTCGAGCCGACCACGAAGGAGTGCACCATGAAGGTCCTCGCGCTCTCCACCCCCGGGGCCGGCCACGTGCGTCCCCTCCTGCCCCTGATCGAGGCCCTGCTGGCCCAGGGGGACGAAGTGACCGTGGCGGCCGGCGAGGACCCCGGCGGTGTGCTGTCGCGCACGGGCGCCCGGTTCGCGGTGGCGGGCCGTGGCGAGATGGACTGGTTCGCCGACCTCCAGGCCCGGGTGCTGCGCGGCCAGCCCGGTGACGGTCTGGCCCCCGAGCGCATCAACCACTACTTCTTCCCCCGCCTGTTCGCCGAGGTGGCCGCGCCCGACATGATCGACGACGTCGTCGCGCTGGGGCGCGAGCTGCGGCCGGACCTCGTGGTCTTCGAGACGTACGCGCTGGCCGGCCCGCTGGCCGCCGAGGTGCTCGGTGTCCCCGCCGTGCACCACCTGATCAGCCCCATTCTCCCCCACGAGGTGAGCGCGCTGGGTGACGACGCCGTGTCGCCCATGTGGCGCTCGTTCGGCTGCGACACCCTGGGACATGGCGGCCTGTACCGGGGGGTCACCGTCGAGGTCAGCCCGCCGACGCTGGAGGGGCAGAGGGTGCCGGCGGGCGAGGCGCTGGCCATGCGGCCGGCGCCGCTGCCGGGACGCGAGCCCGAGCGCGTCGACCCGCCCTGCGTGTACGTGACCCTGGGCACCTTCTTCGGCATGAACACCGACGTCTTTCGCACCGCGCTGGCCGGGCTCGCCGGGGAGGACCTCGAGGTGGTCGTCACCGTCGGGGCGGACAACGATCCCGCGGCCCTCGGGCCCGTCCCCGCCAACACGCGGGTGGAGCGGTTCGTGCCCCAGGCCGACCTGCTCCCCCGGTGCTCCGCCGTCGTCCACCACGGGGGCGCGGGCACCATGTTCGGGGCCCTGGCCCACGGCGTCCCCCAGGTGGTGCTCCCCCAGGGCGCAGACAATTTCGTGAACGGGGGGCTGCTGGATCGCTGCGGGGCGGGGGTGGTCATCGGGCCCGACGCGCGCACGCCCGACGCCGTGCGCCGGGCGGTGCGGGGGGTGCTCGGCGAGTCGTCGTATCTCCACGCGGCGCGACGGCTGGCCGACGAAGTCGCCGCCCTTCCGGCACCGGCCGACGTGGCCGGTGCGCTGCGCGACCGTTTCGGCGCCTGACCCGGTCGGCCGCCTTCCCCGATCACGACCCCGGACGCGGCGGAAGGCCCGGCCCTTTCGGGCCGGGCCTTCCGCACAGACTGCTCGGAAGCAACCAGTCAGCGACTAGTTGTTGGTGTCACCGTCCGTCGTGGTGACCTGGCAGAAGCCCTGGTCGTTCGGCGGCGGCGGGTCGGCCTGCGCGTAGAGCGGCACAGAGCCGAAGTTCGGCGGCGTCACGTGGGCGTCACCCATGGTCCCCTCGGGGATCGGGAAGAAGCCGTTGGCCGAGATGATGTTGTCGATCTCGGTCCGGTACGTGGCACCGCTCGGGCTCAGCGGGTCGACCTCGGTGGTCGTCTGCGGGTTGCAGAGGAACCCGTAGGTGCTGATGAAGTTCTGGGCGTCCAGGTTCACCGGCGGCAGGTTCGCGTTCTTCCCGTCCGAGTACACGTTGTAGAGCTCACGGTCCAGCGGGAACGTCCCGTTCTGGATCGTGGTCGCCGACGCCGTGATCCCGCCGATCTCACCGAGGGCAGCAACGGTGGTCTTGGCGTTGATCGTCACGCCCTTGCCATCCTTGGCCGGCACACCGGCGCACAGCCCCTTCGGGCACAGCAGGGAGTACTTGCCGTACGAGAAGAAGAAGATGGCGTCGGACTCGAGCCCCGTGGCGAAGATCTGGGAGACCTCGTTCTCGAAGATCTCGAAGTCCGAGACGGGCAGACCCGTGGCCGTGGCCGTGGCCGTGGCGCCGCCGTAGGGGTACGCGCCGGTCAGGCCGAGGTCGGCCACCCAGGTCCCCTCGGTGCCCGACCCGTTCTGGGCCATGAACACGTCGATGGGGGCAGACGAGCCGCCGACCAGGCTCCAGTTGGTCGTGGTGCCGTTGTAGATACCGGCCAGCTGCGAGACGGTCAGGTTGAGCTTCTTGATCTTGCTCTGCGGCGTCGCCTTGCCGTTGACCTTGGTGTAGGTGAACCACGGCACCGCGTCCTCGGCGTAGGCCACGAAGTTGAGGCCCGACTTGTCACCCGAGGCGCTGACCTTGGCTGCACGGGACGACCGGGCGAAGCTCGGCTCCGAGAGGCTCACGCCGGACAGCGTGTCGCTCCCGCTGAACTCGAGCTGCTTGATGCCGTTGGACGACCCGTAGGCGGGCATCTGGTAGACGACCGCGTTGAACGGGTTCACGCTCGGGTAGGTCAGGCTGTAGCCGTTCTCACCACCGGGGGGCGGCGAGTCGGGGGGCGACGCGCAGCTGAAGTTGAGCTGCTGCGTCCCGCTCGCCACCAGCTGGTCGCACCCGGGAGCCGAGTTGAACAGGGCACTGAGCGCCGACATCATCGAGTAGGTGGTGTTCGACCCCGAACCCATCACCAATGGGTTGGCCGGGGCCACCGGCGTGTTGGCACCGGCGGGTGCCGCCATGCCCACCGCAAGCGTCGAGACACCGACCAGGGACACCGCGGCGGTGATCCCTCGACGGCGCCGACCGAGCGCCTTGATCATTTCGTCTCCTCCTGTTGGGGGGGGTGTGGTTGGCCTCGGCAAGCAAGGCCAGACCGGACGTTAAGAAGCCGGGGTAACCAGAAGGTGACGGGCCGGTGCCGGATCGGCGAACTGCCGGTAATCTTTGCACGCAACAACCGTGCTGGCGTCTGACCTGGACCGATACGCGAAAGTAGCGAGGCTCTGGCCACCTTCCGTGGCGAGCGCATCGGCTGCCGAGGGGGGATCGCCGGGGCCAGGACGAACGGGCGACGTCCGTGGCCGGCGTCCTCGGGAACGGCTCAGGGACCCGCCTGGAGCGTCAGCACGCCCTGCTGGCCGGTGGCGGAGTGGTAGCCGATGCCGATGCCGTAGGTCCCCTTCCAGACGAACCAGGCCCCGGGCGGGATGACGCCAGAGTGGACGGACCCGTCGTCGAAGACGACCTGCTGCGGCGCGCCGGAGTCGTTGATCCACGTGACCGGCACCGTGAGATCGGCGAAGAGGCGGTGCGGCACGAACCCGCCGGCCGTGATCACGACGGTCTGGCCGGCGGCGAGCACCGGGTCGATGGTCTTGCCGGGCACCTCCTGTGCCGACGGCGTCGGGTTCGACGCCGTCGGCAGGACCACGTGCCCGGGGTCGATGCCCGGCGCGGCGTTGCCCGTGCCGGAGGACGCGGTGCTCCCGGTGGTCGATCCGGTGGAGGTCGACGACCCACCGCACGCGGCGAGCAGCGCACCAGACGCCACCACGAGCCCCAGCGCGGCAAGCCGGCGCCGACCTTCTCCCCGGCGCGGCCACGACCTCCCCGTCTCGCGGCGCACGCCTCTCGCCGTCGGTCCTGCCGTCGTCGCTTCCACCGCCATGTCCTCCGAGTCGCCCGACGCTACAGCGTGGCCGGGAACACCCGGGCCAGGTTCTCGCACACGAGGAGGCCGAACGCCAGCAGCACCGGCACGACGAGCAGGTAGGCCACCAGCGGCTGCCCCCAGCGCCGCAGCGACAGGAAGCCGCACCACAGCGCGCCGAAGAAGGCGACGACCCACAAGGCGGCAAGGATCACCGCGCCGGCATCACCCCCGAGCGACAACGGCAGGGCAGCCGGTGCCGTCGTGGTCGATCCGCGGCCCGAGGCGGACCCGTGCGTGCCGGCCGCGGGCCGGCCCGAGAGCGAGGCCATCACCACGTAGTGGGCGCTCGAGAAGGGCGAGGGGTTCGACGTCACCAGGGTGAGCCAACCCGGGGCCTTGCCCGGCGTGCGCAGCACCTGCCCGGGCGCCAGGGGCGCCATGCGGACGACTCGGAAGGTGAAGGAGCCGGCGCCGTCCGCCACCTGGATGCGGTCGCCGGCACGGAGATCGCCGATACCGGCGAAGGGTGCGCCATAGGTGACCCGGCGCCCGGCGATCACGGCGTTGCCCGATTGCCCCGGTACCACCGACCCCGGCACCAGACCGGGACCGCTCTGGAGGTCCGCGGCACTGGCCCCTCGGACCACGGCTTCCTTCTCGTGGAGCGCGGGGATGGTCAGGACCGCAATCGCCGAGCCTTCGGGAGGGGCGTGTCCCAACGCCAACTGGAAAACGGCTTTCCTGTCGCTGGCGAGCGACAGCAGCAGGCGGTGCTGGTTGCGGACTCCGGACAGCGGGGTGAAGGCGTAGAAGTAGAGGAGGAAGAGCAGCAGCAGCACGCCGAGCCCGGTGATGACGAAGCCGGCGGACTCCCAGACGACCGAGGCGACGCGTCGGCGGGCGGCCCGCTGCGGTCGGCTCCCAGCCGCGAACCGCACGCGGCGCTCTCGGTGCATCCGGCGCTCTCGGCGTGCCGGCGGCGTGACGTCCCCCGTGGGATCGGGTGCCGGGCTAGGCGGCGGGGTGACGACGGGCAGCTCGGTGGTGGGCACGGGGTCGTCGTCGCCGGGCCAACGGAGGCCGCGCCCGCCACGGGTCCGGAGCATGGTCACCTCAGCCTCCCGCCGGGGCCGGTTGGTCGGGGGCCGGGTAGTACAGCCACGACGGTCGGGGCCATCGGCCCGTGTAGAGGCGCACCAGCCCGCTCAGGGCGACCCCCGCCGCCAACAGGACGAGGGTCGTGATCATGAGGCCTCCGAGGAGCCACCCGTCCTTGCCGGTGAGGAGCCCGAGCACCGCGGCGGGGATCTGGGTGATGGCCTGGACTGCCCGCAGGATCGGTGACTGCGGCGTCGCGCTGCTCGACGAGACCGGGGTGCCGCCGAAGGACGAGCCGGACGCGTACCCGCCGGTTCCGAAGGAGCCGTCACCGCTCGACCCGCCGGACGACCCGAAGACCGAACCGCGGCCCGAGCGCGACCCCGACGACGTCCCCGGCGTGGGCGGCGCGGCAACGATGTCCTTGGAGATGTCGGCCATGGCCGCCGAGTCGAGGTCGTCGGGCAGCGGGACGTAGCCCGGGGGCAACGGGATGCTGCCACCGCCGTGGGAGTACGTGACCAGGTTCGTGAGCAGGGCCTTCGCCGCCGCCGCCTGGTCGGCGGGCTGCGCCGTGGTGGGCACCACGGCATAGGTCACCAGGGGCATGGCGTAGGCGGCGGCGTCCCCCGTGTCGTCGTAGTCGTACTTGAGCACGCCGTCGGACCCGACGGTGGCGTCGTTCAGCGCATCGTCGATGGCGCTCTGCGTCGGAGCGAGGAAATTCCCCGCCGCATTCTGCAGGCTGGCCGAGAACAGGCCGAAGTACGAGGCCTCGGACCAGTCCATCGCCCCGAACCCGGCCAGCGAGACGGACCCGTTGAGCTGCGGCGCGCCGACGCCGTTGTAGGCGTAACTGCGGATGTTCTTCGCCTGCAGGGCAGGCGTCTGGGCGAAGCCGTAGTCGGCCCCCGCGGCGGACAGCGCCGGGAGCGCCGGGTAGGCAGAGCACGTCGGGTACGGCCACGTGGCCGTGGGGTCGCCCTGGGGCGGCCAGTACTGCGACCCCGCCCCCGGTGGCGTGGTCAGGGTGGCCGTGGCCGTGTGCACGTCGGCCACCGACACCGGGGTGGGCTTGCCGCCGTGGGACGTGAGCGGCAACGTCACCGTGTAGGGGACGTTGGGCGCCGCGCACATCCAGTCGGTCACCTGGTAGCTGGAGCCACTCGACACGCTGGAGAAGAACGTGCCCAGGTCGCCCGGCGGGACCAGCCCGGTCGGCGCCGGGTTCAGGTAGTCGAAGGCGTCGTAGGTCGGCTCGTTCGAGCTCGAGCACCCCTTGATCTCGTTGCACTTGAGGGGTGGGATCATGGTGTCCGAACCGAGGGTGTACAGATACGACGTGCTGATGAGGCCCGCGACCATGTTCGGCGTGAGGTCGTAGGTGCTGAGTGGTCCGGCCACCCTGCCGGCGGGGTCGGCGTCGCCGCCCAGGAAGGCCATCACGGTGGCCGAGACCGCGACTGGGATGAACGCGTGGGGGACCTTCGCCAGCGCCGCGACCTGGGCGGGATCCTCGGGGTCGTCGGTGAAGGCGATCGGGGTCCCGCCGGCGGCGAAGTCCTCGATCACCTGATCCGTCTCGGTGGCCGTGTTGACCGCGGCCACGCCGTCCGAACCGGCGCAGGTGGAGTCCACGGCGGCGGGGATGAAGTGCTCGAGGCTGAACGCGCTGTCGGTGAAGACCTCCGGGTCGCCGGCCGGGCAGCCGTTGGACGCCGGGGCGAAGCTCAGCGGGACCACCACGGTGTTGGTGGAGGTGAGCTGCTGGTTCTGGCTGTCGATGCCCACGCCCGAGCCCTCGTCGGTCACCACGATGGCGCACTGGTTCGCCGGGTCGTTGTCGCAGAAGAACGACGACGACGGTGGGCCTGCGATGAGGGGGCTACTGGGGATCGGCGAGTTGCCCTGCCCGGCGGGGTCGAGGGCGCTCGGGAAGCTGAAGAGCACGGTCCCCGTCGGGGAGTCGGGGACCTGGACCGGGTTCAGCGGCACGCCGTTCAGCGAGGCGGCGGCGCAGTCGGGGTCGGGGGGCTCGACACCGCTGGAGGGCAGGGGGCAGTAGGCGAACTGGACCGTCGCGCCGTTCTTCGGGTCCACCGTGGCGTTGGTCGCCGAGATATAGATGGCCTGCCCGGCGCCGATGTCGACGGTGGGGCCCGCCGTCACGGTGAGGCACGTCCCGGTGCACCCGGGCGGTGTGAAGGTCACGCACTGGGCGACGCCTTCCGGGCAGGGCGTCGACGCCGCCGCGGCGGGGATCTGCCCGGCGGTGACCGTCCCGCCGATCCCGAGGACCCCCACCACCAGCACCAGGCTCGCACCCAACGCCAGCCGCATCCGCGGGGCCCGGCGGGGGCGGCACCCCGGCACGGTTCTGGTCGCCCCCCTCTCGACCGGTGCCCGTCCGTGGCCCGTCATGACAGGGGGTCCCATCCGGTCGTCCTCTGCCCCGGCGTGGTGTCCGGCGGGGACGGGTCGACCATCGGGGCCCCGTCGGCGGTCGCCACCGCGGTGCGACGGCGATGGAGGTAGAGGGGCACGCCGACGAAGATCCCGAGGAGGACGAGGATCCACACGAAAGCACTCCCCACCCAGGACAGGTGGGACAGGAACCTGTCCACCGTGGCGCCCAGGGCTGCGGCCCGCTCGTAGCTGTTCGGCCCCCCCTGCACGCCGAATCCGTCGCCGCCCGCACCGCCAGCGCCGCCCGCGCCAGCGCCGCCGCCGCCCGCACCGCCGCCCGCCACACCGCCGGCAGCGCCGCCGCCGCCCGCACCGCCGCCCGAGCCGTGCGCGGATGCGGCGAGGGCCGCTGCCGCCGCCGCCGGGTTCAGGCCCCCGCCCGCCTGGCCCACCACCGCGGGCTCGCCCGGCAGGGGCGTCTCACCGTCGACGTAGGGGTTCCTGCAGTTGGCGGGGGTCGGCGGGGGCGGCTCCTGGCCCCCGTTGAGCCTGCCCACCGCGTCGAAGTCGTCCTGGACCAGATTGGGGGGAAGCGGCGAGTACCCGAGCAGGGCCATCTTCTCCTGACCGGCACACGCGATGAACGAGACGAACTGGCCGAGCGCCTGGCCCTTGTCGGCCGGGAAGGACGACGTGCCGTTGTTGTTGGCCGCGCACGCGGTGTGCTGCCCGGCGGCCAGCGACGGTGAGCAGGGTGTGACGAAGTAGCTGTAGGCGGAGATGGGATAGGCGTTGGCCAGCGGGTTGGTGTAGACGCCGGAGAGGTCCTGGGTCAGATCCGCGTGCAGGATTGCGCCCTCCAGGGCGGTGGCGTCGTTGACCGACGTCGGCTGCACTGCGTTGCCGCTGGCGTTGACCACCGAGGCGACCGGCTCGTTGTGCTCCTTGGCATAGGCGGTCTCGACGTAGGTGATGGCCCCGTTGCTCGAGGCGGCCGACACGTAGTTGGCGGCGTTGTCCGAGCCGTTCTGACCCACCATGTTGCTCCCTCCGTTGTCCCAGCCCGGGTAGCCGGGGGGAGCCTGCCCGTTGGGCGGGGTGGGCCAGGTCGCGGTCGGCTGGCCCGGGAACGCCGACGTCATGTCGTTCTGGTACTGCTCGAACATGCCGCCGTTCATGTGCAACAGGTAGTCGGAGAGCAGGTAGTTCTCCCCGGACGCGTCGTTTCGGTACGCCGCCACGATCGTGGTGCTCGGAAGGTCGCCTTGGAGCTGCGGGTTCAGGCCGGCGATCACGGGGTCGTTCCACTTGGTGATCCGCCCGGTGAAGATGTCCTCGACGGCGGTCGAATTGAGCACCAGGTTGGTGATCTGGTTCCCGTCGTTGCCCTGGAGGTTGTACATGAAGGCCAGGGCGCCGGCCACGTCGGGCATGTACTCGTAGGGGAAGCTCGGCGTCGAGTCCGACTGGTTCGAGCTGTAAGGGATGTCCGACGCGCCGAAGTCGACCTGTCCCTGGGCGAAGCTCTCGAGCCCGAGGACCGACGACGACACCTGCCAATTGATGTTCAGCCCGTAGAGGGTGGACGCCTGGCCGACCCACTGCTGGATGGCCACGCCGGCGAAGCTGGATCCCGTCGCCTGCAGCGACGGCGAGGCCCCCGCCGGCGCCGCCCCGTCGACGGCCACGAGGAGCACGGCGGCAAGGGCGACGGCACCGAGCGCGGCGCGCCGCCCCCCGGGCCGGTGCGGGCCCCGGGTCGCCGCAGTCACCGCGTCGCCCATCCCGCTAGCCGAAGCGGCCGTGGACATAGTCCGCCGTCCTCTGGTCGTCGGGGTCGTTGAAGATCTTGTCGGTCGGTCCCGCCTCCACGACGCGCCCGGGCTGGTTCTCCTCGGCGAGGAAGAAGGCGCAGGTGCTCGAGACCCGCAGGGCCTGCTGCATGTTGTGGGTCACGATCACGATGGTGACCTCGTGGGCGATCTCGCCGATGGTGAGCTCGATGCGCCGGGTCGACGCCGGGTCGAGGGCCGAGCAGGGCTCGTCCATGAGCAGGATCCGCGGCTTGACCGCCAGGGCCCTGGCGATGCACAGCCGCTGCTGCTGGCCGCCGGAGAGCGCACCCCCGAGCGAGCTCAGGCGGTCCTTGACCTCGGTCCACAGGCCCGCCTTGGTCAGCGCCTCCTCGACGAGGTCGTCCTTGTTGGCGGCCTTCATCCGGGAGAACTTCAGGCCGGACAGGACGTTCTCGCCGATGGACATGGCCGGGAACGGGTTGGGCTTCTGGAACACCATGCCGATGTCCCGTCGGGTGTCGGTGGCCCGGAGCCTGCCGCCGTAGATGTCGATGCCGTCGAGTGCCACCGACCCGGCGAGACGCGCCCCGGGGACGAGCTCGTGCATGCGGTTGAGGATGCGCAGGAACGTCGACTTCCCGCACCCGGACGGCCCGATCAGCGCGGTGACGGTGGAACGCTCGAAGGTGAGGTCGACCCCCTCCAGCACCAGGCGGTCGCCGAACCAGGCGTGCACGTCGGTGGCGACCAACTCCGATGCTTTGGTGGGCGCGACGCTCGCCTCTTGCGTCTCGGGGGGGGCGATGGCCACGGTCAGGCAGCTCCTCGGTCTCGCCGGGCCGCCTGCAGCGCCAGGCTGGTGAGCCTCGTGCGCAAGGGTGCCCGCTTGTCGTTGCGCGGCCGTCCGACCACGCGGGCCAGGACGAAGAGGACGAGCACGATCATGATCAACACGAAGGCGGTGGCGTAGGCGAGATAGAGCAGCACCGCCTGTGCCTGCCGCACGTTCTGCAGCACGACCAGCGGCAGGGCGCCTTGCGGGTCGTGGAACGGGTTCACGTTCATCACCTGGGAGCCGAAGGCGGTGTAGATGAGCGGCGCGGTCTCGCCGATGGCGATGGCCACCCCGAGGAGCACGGCGGTGATCAACCCGGACCTGGCGGTGGGCAGGACGACCGACCAGACCGTGCGCCACTCCGGTGCACCCAGGGCCAGCGACGCCTCCCGCAGCCCACTGGGTACGAGTCGGAGCACCTCCTCGGTCGTCCGGGTCACCCACGGGAGCATGAGGATGAACAGGGCCAGCGAGGCCGCGATGCCCGACTTGCCGATCAGCACGTGGGGCAGGATGAAGAACGAGTAGATGAACACGCCGGCCACGATCGACGGCGTCCCGGCCATGGCCGTCACCACCGTCCGCACGACGCGGCTGAAGCGGCCCCTGACCTCGTTCAGGTAGACGGCGGTGACCACCGCCACAGGCACGGCGATGGTGGCGGCCAGGCCCACCTGCTCGAAGCTGCCGATGATGGCGTGCAGGATCCCGACCTCGTGCAGCACGTTGGGGTCGCTGGGCTCGAAATGGGCCTGGTCCTTGAGGAACAGACTGGTGGTGACGTGCGAGAGCCCACGGAGCACCACCCAGCCGACGATGTAGACGAGGAGGCCGAGCACGAGCAGCGCGCCGCTCACCACCAGGACCACGAACACCCGGTCCTTGGCGGTCTCCGGATCCACCACCGCGGCGGTGACGAATCCGTAGACGGCGAGGAACAAGGCGAACCAGCACACGAAGAACCCGAAAGCGCCCGAGAGCAGCGTGAGCTGGTAGAAGACGACCCACACGGCGCAGTAGGCGGAGAACGCGGCACCGAGGAGCAACGCCCCGTCGGCCCACCCGACGTCCCGGGGGCGGATCGGGGTCGGCAGCGCCCGCTGGGGCGGGATCGCCTGGGGCATGTCCGCCACGGACGGCCGCTGCAGGGCAGAGGCGTCGACAGCCGCGCCTGGTGCGACGAGGGCGAGGCCATCGACCCGGGGGTCGTCGATCGTCGTCACAGTTCGACTCCCGCCCCGCTGCGAGAGCGGGACACGATGGCCGACGCGGCGAGGTTCACGGCCATCGTGAACAAGAAGAGGGTGAACCCGGCCAGCATCAGCGCGGCGGTGCCCGTCGGCCCGCCCGACTCCGCATGGATGGCGATGAACGCGGCCACGGTCGATCCGCCGGTCTGCAGGATGTGCGGCGAGATGACGAAGCTCTCGGCCAGGATGATGACCACCGCGATCGTCTCGCCCAGCGCGCGCCCGAGACCGAGCATGATGGCCCCGATCATCCCGCCGCGCCCGAAGGGGATGACGACGGTGCGGATCATGCCGAAGCGAGACGACCCGAGGGCGAGCGCCGCCTCGCGCTCGCCTTGCGGCGTCAGCGAGAAGACCTCACGGGTCACCGAGGCGATGATCGGCACGATCATGAGCCCGACCACCATCCCGGCCACGAACAGCGACGCCGTGACCTTCGGGGTGGTCACCTCGAAGAACGGGATCCAGGCCAGGTGGCGCGAAAGCCACGTGCAGAAGCCGACGAGGTTGGGTTGGAACTCGAAGATCCCCCACAGCCCGTAGATGACGCTCGGGATGGCCGCGCCGAGGTCGACCACGGCGGTCAGGAAGCGCCGCGAGCGCTCGGGTGCGTACTCGTTGAGGAAGATGGCCGTCGCCAGCGCGACCGGCACGGCCACCACCAGCGCCACCGTGGCCACGACGAAGGTGCCGAAGAGCGACGCGGCCACCCCGAAATGCAGGTTCTTGCCGATCGTCTCGAAGCCTGAGGTGGTGACGAACCGGAAGCCCTCGATCCGGAGCGCCGGCAGGCCGCGCAGGAGCAGGAACAGGCCGATGAGGAAGAGCAGCACCAGGGTCCCGAGCCCCGTCGCCGACGTGATCACCCGATAGACCTGGTCCTGGACGGACCGGTCGGTGCGGATGCTTATCGGCCGCGGCCCCCCCGGCTGCGGGACGTCGCGGACGGCCTCGGCAGTGACGGACACGGTAGGGGGCGTTCCTCGGGGCTCGGGCGGGTGCGGGTGGGCGGGACCGGCGGCGCGCTCGTGCCAGTCGCGCCCGAACGTAACGAAATGAGGTGAACGGGGCGCGAACTCTACGCGAAATCAATATCAACGTTTGGCAACGACAAGTTGAATGCGTGGCCAGCGGGGCACGTGCGACGTGGTCTTACGTCGGATCCAGTTCAGGTCACCACGATGCGTGCGAATCGCGACCTCATACCGTCGGTTATCTTGCGCCCGTGCTGGGGAGCGACAGATCGTGAGGTCCGTCCGACGCTTCGTGGCCGTCTCGTGCGTCCTCGCCGCCGTCGTCCTCGGCGCGGGCGCCTGCGGGTCGACCGACCCCGACGCCGGCGCCCTGAGCGGCAAGAGCGCGAGCCAGGTCCTCTCCTCGACCCTGGCCCTGGTGCAGCACATGGGCGCCTTCCACTTCCTCGACGAGACGACGGGGAACGGGCCGACCGTCGGGATCGTGGGTGACGCCGGGACCCTGGTCGGCCAGCAGACCATCAGCGGCAACGGCCCCCCTGTGCAAGTACGCGTCTACGACCAGGTCGCCTATGTCGACGGGTCGGCCGACGTGCTGGCGGGGCTGCTCGGGCTCTCGGCTGCCACGGCTGCCGACAACGCGGGGAAGTGGATCTCCGTCGGCCCGAGCGACCCCCATTACGCTTCGATCGCCCACGCGGTCACGTTCAACGCCGTGCTGGCCCCCTTCATCCCGACGGGACGGCTGACGTTGGGCGGTGTCACGACCCTGCAGGGGCGCCGCGTCCTGGCGGTGACGGGGAGCGCGCGCGCCGCCGACGGCGGAGGTGCGCCGGGAACGGCGACCCTGTACGTCAGCGTCGCCGCCCCCAACCTCCCGGCGGGCGCCACGCTGGTGCTCACGAACGGATCCCAACAGCAGCACGAGGCTGCGGCGTTCACCGAATGGGGCGAAGTCGTGGCTCCCTCCACGCCACGGGGGGCGATCCCGCTGTCGTCCCTGACGAGCTGAGCCCGGGCATGTCCGTGAGGAACGATCCATGAGGAACCGCATCACCACGGCCCTGCTCGCCGTCGTCTGCCTGGCACTCGGCATGTCGGCGTGCAGCAGCTCCCACCAGCTCGTCGACGATTCCCCGGCTGCCGCCCTCCAGGCGGTGCAGGGGGCGATCGACACGTCGGGCTCCATGCACTTCGTCGACACCTCGAGCGATCCGACGGGTACCACCGTGCTGACCGGCGACATCGGCCCGACGAGCGCGACCGAGACGGTGAGGGGCACGGGTGATCCGCTCGAAGCCCGTCTCGTCCAGGGGTTGGCCTACGTCAAGGCGGACGAGGCCGTGCTGGTCGGCACGATCGGGCTGTCCCCCGACGTCGCCAGCGCGCACGTCCAGCAGTGGGTCTCCCTCGACCAGGGGGACGCGGCCTACCAGCAGGTCGCCGGCTCGCTCGGCATCCAATCCGAGACCTCGTCCTATCTCCCTACACGTAAGGTCACGATGCGCACCACGGTCGTCCACATGCGCCAGGTGGTCGAGCTGTCCGGACCCCTACCGGCATCGGCCCTTCATTCCACGGGCACCGTCGCCATCTATGTCTCGCCCGACGCGCCGTACCTGCCGGTGATGGGCACGATCACGAGCACGACCGCCACCAAGACCGGGACCCAGACCCACCACGAGACCGTGGTGTTCAGCCACTGGGGGGAGACGGTCGCGCCGGCGGCACCACCGGGCGCCGTGAGCTTCGACTCCATCAACGCCTAGCCCGGCCGGGAATATCCGGCAGGTCAGGGGGCGGATCGGCGTTCAGGCCGGCGTTCCTCGCCCGCAAGGACCGAGGCACTCCGACGTTGCCCTTGTGTCACATGGGCGGGCCTCGGCCCGCCCGACCTCCGGGGGGCCGGAGACACAGGAGCACAGGTGCACGCCCGACGCCGCCGCAGCGCACGCGTCCGCAGGCTCGTCACGCCCATCGTCATGGCTGCCCTCATGGCCGCGGGCTTCGTCGCGGCCCAAGGCCTTCGTTCGAGCTCCCCCGTGCTGCACGTGGCGCACACCGACGGCGGCCCTACCTCCGCCGCGCCCTGCACCCAGAGCGGTCTCCAGTCGGCCATCGACACCGGTGGCGACTATGCCTTCGCCGCCGACTGCGACCTGGCCCTGACCTCGGCCCTGACCGTGCCCTCCGGAGCATCGGTGTCCATCGACGGCAACGGGTTCTCCGTGCAGCTCCACAACGCGGCCGACCGCGTGTTCGACGTCGACGGTGGCTCGCTGACCCTGAAAGACCTCACCCTGACGGGAACGACCCAAGGGGAGGCGGGTTCGGCGGGGTCGGGGGGTTCTGCGGGCTCGGCCGGGGCTACGGGCCTACCGGGCGGTGGAGGTGGCGGCGGCGCGGACGGGGCCAAGGCGGGGTCGAGCGGTGGCGCGGCTCCCGGCCAGGGCGGTGCCATGTACATCGCCTCCGGTGCGGTGGTCGACCTCGACAAGGTCACCGTCTCGGGCAGCACGGCCCAGGGGGGCGCGGGCGCGGCCGGCGGCGCGGGGGGTGCGGGCGGCGCCGGCGGGAACGGCGCGTCGGGTGCCGCCGGCGGTGACGGTGGCACGGGCGGCGCCGGCGGCCGGGGTGGCTCCGGCGGATCCGGCGAGGGCGGCGCCGTCTACAACGTGGGCGCGCTCACGGTCACCAACAGCTTCTTCGTCTCCGACACCGCCACGGGGGGGATCGGCGGTGCCGGGGGCGCGGGCGGTGCCGGGGGTCTCGGCGGCAACGGCGACGGCTCGGCCCTCGGCGGGAACGGCGGCGACGGCGGCGCCGGGGGCGCGGGCGGGGCGAGCGGAGCGGCCGACGGTGGCGCCATCTTCAACGGCGGGACGCTGTCGATCAGTGCGGTGACGTTCGAGGACGACACCGCCCAGGGGGCCGGCGGCGGACCGGGGTGGAGCGGCGGGCCCGGCGGCGCGGGGGGCGCGGGCGGCGCCACCAGCCCGGGCGGCGCCGGTGGCGCCGGCGGTAACGGCGCGGCGGGCGGCGATGCCGGCGCGGCGGGAGACGCGGCCGGCGGGGCGATCTTCTCCACCAGCGGGTTCACCTACGGTCAGCTCGCCTTCTTCTCCACCTCGGCCCAAGCCGGCCCCGCCGGGCCCAGCAGCTGCACGATGAGCGGCGGCGTGGGCTGCCCCGGTTCCGGTGGCCCCGGTGGTGCGGCCGGCGCCGGCGGCGCCGGAGGCTCCGGTGCCGCCGCCGGTGCGAACGGGACGGCAGGATCCCAAGGGAAAGGCAGCGGCGCCGGAGCGAACGGGCCCGCCGGCTGCGGGCAACCCGACGCCAACGCGGCCATCGGGCCCCCACCGCCCGACGACACCACGGCCACCGGCGACGGGACGAGCACACAGTGCACGCAGAGCGGCAACGGCGGCGCCAAGACGTGTCCGAGCGGGCAGTACGCCTCGCCAACGGGCAACTGCGACGTGCCCCCGAGCTCGACCTGCCCCGAGTCGGGCGGATCGTCGGGGACCCTGGTCACCGTGCCGGGGCCCGACCCGGGCACCACCGCCTACAGCTGCCAGTACGGGAGCGGCGCGAGCGCGACGTTCGGCCCACCGCAGTGCGCGACCGGGAGCCCGGACAACGCGTCGTCGACCGCGTTCTACGGCTGCATCGCGTCCAGCGCGTCGCCGCCGCCTCCACCCTCGCCTCCCTCGCCGCTGCCGGGCACCACGTCGGACGACGGCGGGTCCTCGGCGGACTCACTGTTGCCGAGCGACGGGCAGGGTTCGGTGTCGAACCTGGGACTCTTCTCACTGGGGGACAACCCCCTCGGTTCGTTCGGGATCTCGGGCGACAACCCCACCACGGGTGACACCGGTTCGACGCAAGAACCCGGTGACGGCACGCCGAGCGACGCCCCCTCGCCGGCCACGACGACCGCGCACGGTGGACGGCACGTGGCCCTCCGGCCCGTCGTGGGCGGGACACCCGACTTGTGGTGGCTCCTCGTCCTCGCCCCCATGGCCGTCGGAGTCCTCGGCGTCCTCCGCCGGCGGCCGGCGCTCGCGGGCATCGGGGTCGATGCCGACGCATCGGTCGACCGGTTCCTGGTCGACGAATTCGGGCCCGAGCCGGGCACGATGGTGACGCGTGGCGCCGGGCGTGCGGCCTCCTCGCTCCGGGACCTGCGGACGCTGGTACGGCGCTGGCCCTTCTGGCTCGTCGTCGTCCCCCCGGTGATCGCCGCCGTCGTCGTTGTCAGTTCGTCGGCCACCAGCACCCAGCCGCGACCGCACACGGCCCAGCGGACACAGGGGTCGCAGGGTGCTTCGCCCGCTCCCACCGGCTCGCCCCCGGCGTCGACCGGCACCGGCTCCCCCGGCGCCGGCGCCACCCCGCCGCCACGCACCTCGCCCTCCTCGTCGGGCTCGTCGGGCTCGTCGGGCTCGTCGGGCACACCCTCAAGTTCGAGCGCCGCCGCGGGACCGGCCCGGCGCTTCGGCGACGGCACATACAACGTCGGCAGCGACATCGCGCCCGGCACGTACCGCACCGCGGGTGGACCCAACTGCTCCTGGGAGCGCGACGGCGAGATCGGCGGCGGGGAGACCACCGCCCTGGCGAGCAACACGCCGACGGGACCGGCCATCGTCACCATCGACCCGACCGACGCGCAGTTCCAGACCCAGGGATGTGGCACGTGGTCACCCCTGCCGTCGTCCGGCCCCCAGGCGACCTCGTTCGGCGACGGCCAGTACGCCGTGGGCATCGACATCGCGCCGGGCGACTACAGCGCGCCGGGCGGCGACAACTGCTATTGGGAGCGTGAGAGCGACTTCAGCGGGACGGGCGACGCCATCATCGACAGCGACAGCCCGGTCGGACCGGTCCAGGTCACCATCGACCCCAGCGACAAGGGCTTCGAGACCACCGGCTGCGGCACCTGGACCAAGACGGGCTGAGCGGGCGGGTCCCGCCCGGCGCCCCGGTGCTCACCCGGCGCCGTGCGCCTGCCCGGCGCGCCGGACGGCCTCCACGATCTCGGCTTCTGCCTCTTGCCGGCCGGCCCAGGTGGCACCCTCGACCGACTTGCCCGGCTCGAGGTCCTTGTAGATCTCGAAGAAGTGCTGGATCTCGAGTCGCTCGAACTCCGGCAGGTCGGCGAGCTCCTGCAGATGGGCGAGCCTCGGATCGCGTGCCGGGACGGTGATGACCTTGTCATCCGGGCCCTTCTCGTCGGTCATGCGGAACATGCCGAGCGCGCGGGCGTGCACCACGCAACCGGGGAAGGTGGGCTCCTCGACGAGAACCAGCGCGTCGAGCGGGTCCCCGTCGCGCCCGAGCGTACCCTCGATGAATCCGTAGTCGGCCGGGTAGTGGGTGGAGGTGAACAGCAGCCGGTCGAGGTAGATGCGGCCCGTGGCGTGGTCCATCTCGTACTTGTTGCGCTGCCCCTTGGGGATCTCGACCACCACGTCGAACTCCATGGGCGAAACCTACCCTCACGTCCGGACGTCCACATAGGACCCGTGTCGGCAACGCCGCCCTACCGGGCCTTCACGAGGTACGGTGCCGACAATGGGAACGCCTGGTCCCCGCCTCGATGTTCTTCGGGCTCGACCAGGCATCGATCTCAGCCCGGACACATCGACAAGCAAAATGGCCGACGCACGCACGAGGCCTCAGCATGCACGTCGCAGAGTCCGTCGCAGGTGGTTCCCCGTCCTCGTCGTCGCAGTCTTGCTGTTTGCATCCTGCATCCGTGCCACCGGGCTCTGGTTCGGATTGCCGTACATCTATCACTATGACGAAGGGGGGAACTTTGCCGTTACGCAGCAGATGGTTCGAGATGCGGATTGGAATCCACATGGCTTTGCCTACGGGTCGCTGTTCTTCGAGGTGCACACCCTTCCCTCGATCGCAGCAGACCTGTTGGATCATGGCAATCTGCCCCGGCTGGACAGTCCGGTAGCCGGCACCTCGAAGGCACCGCAACCCTGGGTCGTGGTTCTCGATCGGCTGATTTCCCTTTCCTTCAGCGTCGGTATCACCGGTCTCGCCATGGTGCTCGGCTGGCTGCTCACGCAGCGGCGCGGCGTCGCGCTCCTGGCAGGCTTCCTCGCCGCAGTGTCTCCGATCGTGGTCGATTACGGCCGCTTGATGACGCCCGACACACAGGCGTCGTTCTTCGTCATCGCTTCACTGTGCGCCGCCGTGCTCATCCTCCAACGAGGCAAGACGGCGAACTACGTGATGGCAGGCGCTTTCGCCGGACTCGCCACCGCCACGAAGTACAACACTGCGATCGTTCTCTTCTCGTCCGTATTGGCGCACGCGCTCAGAGTGCCGTGGAAACGCTTCCTGCAAGGTCGCCTGTTCCTTGTTCTTGCGGCCTTCGTCCTCGCGTTCGTCGTCACGGTGCCCGCCGTCTTCCTCGACTTCTCTCATCTGATAGCCGGGATCCGTTCCGAACTCCACCACTACGAGACCGGCCATCCCGGCGCCGAGGGCGACAGCTTCGGCTTCTACCTGACACGCATCTGGCTCCAGGAGGGACCGGTGGTCCTGTTCGCACCTCTTGCCCTCCTCTGTCGACGGCAAATCCGGTCGATCGCCGTCGTCGGCCTCTTCGTGCTGGGCTACTTCGCCCTGATTGCTCACTACACCGTGCACTTCGAACGGACCCTTCTTCCCCTGGAGGCACCGTTGCTCGTGCTGGCGGCTGTAGGGATCTTCGAAGCCGCCGGCAGGCTAGGCCATGCGCTCTCTCGCGCTCGGTATAGGACGACACTGCGGCTCCCAGCGCTCGCCATCGTCCTTGTGATCGTCTCGATTCCCCTCGCGCACAGCTCCGCGGACGCGCTGCGCCTGACCCATGATGAACGCAGCACTGCTCAGCGTTGGATCTCGCAACATGTGCCGGCAGGTGAACGGGTTGTCCTAGAAGCATGGAGCCCCTGGGTCGATACCAAGAAGTACACGGTCTTCGGCGAGAACGTCGTCGGCGCCCTACCGCTGGCCTGGTTCGCTCAGCACAACATCGGTTACATCGTCCTCACCGAACGGCAGTTCGGACAATTGCTGGCTTATCCCCAGCTTCGTGAGGCGTACCGTGCTTTGTTCTCGACCTTCCCGACCGTGGCGGTATTCAATCAGAGCCACCCATTTGTCGCGAACGCACGCCAGAACCAGGTCGACTTCTGGGATAACCGCATCTTCGTGCTCGACGTCCGTGAGCGGAGCGCTTGCACGCTGTCACGATGCGGACCTCCCGTTCCGATCGATGGCGTGATCCCCGCGGCGCAAAAGCGGGGTTGAACGCGTCCAACCCGCCGATGGGACCGTCCTGGACCGCTCCGACCCGCATTTGCGGGCGGATGAACTCCCAGACGCAAGGTCCGACGACACGCGTCCTAGGGCTCGGTGGGGGGAAAGGAGCCAGCGACGTTCGCCACCATCCGCTCTGCGCTCGAGACTGCGGTCGTCGACCTGGTCGCCAGTTCGGGGACCGGCGCGACCCGTTCGGCAGGGTGCACGGACGGCCGGACGAGGCGGTAGAGCCACGAGGCCGTGCCCACCACGATGAGCAGGTCCCGCGCCAGGTTCATCAGGGCCATCGTGGCCACGTAGCCGTGGGTGCTCATGAGCGAGAAGTCCATGATCGCGATGCTGGGCACGTAGCTGGCCACGTTGACCACGCAGGCCGCGACCCACGACCATCGGATCCGGTACAGGGCCCAGAAGGGCATCAGCCAGATCAGGTACTGCGTCGAGAGGACTTTGCTGCACAGCACCACCAGGGTCAGCGTGAGGAGACAGGCGGCCTCCATGGGAAGGCGCCGGCGGGCATAGGCCCACCACACCGCCAGACATCCCGCGGCCCCGGCGACCTGGAGCAGGACCGACACCGCGCTCCCCAGCGGTGCGGTCACGTTGACCGAGTGGAAGCTGTACCCGAAGTGGAAGCCATGCCAATCCCCGAGCACGGAGGCGCCGGCGGCCAGGCCGCCGATCTCGGTCGGCCGGTGCAGGTAGTAGGCCGCCACGGTGGTGACGGCCCCGGGGTCGAACAGGGCGGGCACCGCTGCGACGACGACGAACGCGCCGAGCACCCACGCCACCCGGCGCACCGGGATCCTGCCGCTTCGCCGCCACTCCCCGATGAGCAGGACCGGCCACAGGACTGCGGGGAAGAGCTTCAGGACGAAGCCGATGGCGCTCCACGTCCAGGCCGCCGAATAGCGGCCCTGCCGTGCGGCCCGCACCGACCAGAACGCGGCCGCGGCCGCGAACAGGTCGAACCGGGCCGTCAACACCACGAGCGCGCCCGTCGCCAGGTAGACGAGGAGCCGCCGGGCGCCGGCGACGTCCATTCCCTGCACGCCCGACGTCCCGTAGCTCACCAGCAGCACCAGGAGCACCACGCCGACGACGGCGGCGAACGCCCACGGGTAGGCCACCGGCAGCAGCAGCGGGGCCATGAAGACGACCAGGGCGGGAGCGGGGTACTCGGCGGGCAACCGGTGCAGGAACGGGAGCGCAAGGGCAGCGTGCGCGTAGCGCTGGTACTCGACGACGTCGGGGGCGTGCAGCGCCACGCCAGTCAGCGCGGCAGCGAGGCACCACAGCACGATGCCCGGCGCCACCACGCCATGCCACTGCCCCGCTGCGGCACCAGCCCACCGGCCCAGGCGCGTCGACCGACGCGTCGAGGAGCTCATGGCTGGTAGACGAACCCGGGCACCATGACGTACACGACCGTGACCAGCACCATGAGCCCGGCGCTGCCGGCCAGGACCAGCCGGTAGCGCTTCCCGCGCACCGAGAGCGCGAGCGCGCCGATCACCGGGAAGGCGTCGAGGAGGAATCGCGGGCGCATGGCCATCGCCGAATCGAAGTTGACCGAGACGAGCAGCACTCCCGTGAAGGCCCACCACGCCAGCGGGACTCGGGCCCGCCGCATGAGCAACAGGCCGGCGACCGCCGCCGCCACGGAGAGGACCTCGATCACCGTGACGTCCGACCACGTCGCCGCCCAGTGGAGCGGGGCCAGGAGGTCGAACCGGTGGCCTCCCCAGCCCGAGTGCTCGGCCTCGAACCAGCCGAAAGGTGTGCCCGTCCGCAGCCACAGGAAGACGCAGTAGGCGCCGAAGCCCGCAGCGGTGAGCAGCGGTGCCGCGACAGCCCCGCGGGCGCCGCCGCGCGGGCAGCACGGGGGAGCTCCGGTGCGCGGCGCAGCGGACCGACGCGCGTCGAGGGCCGCCGCCAAGGCGGCGGCCACCATGGGCAGGGCCAGGGACGAGCTCGCCGTCGCCAAGGCCCCGAGCACCCCGGCCGCGACCCATCGGCGCCGGTCCAGCATGGCCAGCGCACCCGCGCTCAGCGCGATGGCCAGGCCCTCGGGATAGGCGATGCTCAGGAACAGGGCCCCCGGTGCGAAGGCCGTCAGGACGCCCGCCCGGATACCGGCGCTGGTGTCGCACCGCCCCTGGACCAGGGCCCCGACGGCCACGCAGGCAGCGGCACCGGTCACCAGCGCCACCAGCGCGCCGGCCCACGGGTAGCTGCCGCCCACCAGGGGCACCGCCATCCGGACCAGCAACGGGAAGAGGGGGAAGAAGGCCGCCACGGGGTGGCCCCCCGAGGTCGAGCGCGTGTAGCCGTGGGCCGCGACCTGCAGGTAGTAACGCCCGTCCCACACGGTGACGAGGTGCACCAAGGCCCGCCGCGCCCCGAAGACGTCCGCCAGGAAGACGAGGAGCACCACCCGGCTGAGGGCGTAGGCCGCCAGCACGGGGCGCACCACCCCCGTCCACGACCCTGCCCGCCCGCCCGTCGCGGCAGCCGACGGGAACCGCTTCGTGCGGGGCTCGGGATGCTCAAAGGCCCGGCGAGGCCGGGGCGTCGTCTGGAGCCCTGGCGCCGCCGGCGCGTCGGTGCTGGCGCGGGGCGCGACGCTGGAGACGCTGTCGGACACCGGGTCACCCTCCTGCCTCATGGTGAACGACGCCGCCCGCGCCGGGGCGGGAAATGAGGCGTCCGACCTATCCGTCCATCCGCCGTCGGGCTCCCCGGGGACGCGAACATGGCACACGCCACGGGACGCCGCCGGGGACGAACGGGTGGTCGCACCCGGGCCACCGGCGCGGCTGCAGGGGACCAATGCGATGGCAGACCTCACGCTCGACGAGGACCCGACCGCCACCGGCACCGGCCGGCACCGGCGCGCCGCGCCCGTGGCGCCGACGAGGCCGCCGGCTCACCGGCACCGGTGGCAGCGCCTGGCGCTCCCCGTCGGCATCCTGGGGGTGGCCGTGGGATGCCTGCTGTGCTGGCGGGTGGCTCTGCACGCCGGGATCTTCGACGACACCTTCTGGCACCAGGCCGCGGGCCGGTGGATGCTGGACCACCACCGGGTCATGCGCCGCGACGTGTTCTCCTACACGGTGCGGGGCGCGCCATGGTCGACTCCCGAATGGGGCTACGACGTGTCGTTGGCGGCGGCCGTACGCGCGCTCGGCCCGGTGGCCTTCTGGCTCTTCTCGGCCGGGCTGGGCTCCGTGGTCGTGGGGCTCGTCGCGCTGCGCAGCCGGATGCTCGGTGCCGGGTGGACGTGGACGGGCCTGCTCTGCGTGGAGGCCGGGGCGGCGGTCGCCCTGTTCCTCGACGACCGCCCCCAAACGGTGAGCTACGTGCTCTTCGCCGCGCTCTTGGTGCTCCTCGGCGCGGCGAGGCGGCGCGCCGGGTGGCTCTGGTGCGTGCCAGCGGTCTTCCTGGCGTGGGCCAACGTGCACGGCAGCTTCCTCCTGGGCCTGCTCGTGGTGGCGGGTGAGGCCTTCACCGCCTACGTGCCCGTGCGGATCGGCCGAGTCTCGGCGGCCGACCCCCTGCCCCGCCGTCGTGTCACCGTGGTGTTGGTGGCGTCGGTGGCAGCCACGCTGGTCAACCCCTTCGGGCCCCACGTGTACTCGAGCGCCCTGGGCGTGACGCTCAACCCCACCGTGCGACGGCTCATCACCGAATGGCAGCCCCTGGGACTGCAGCATCCGGCCATGGTGGCGCTGGTGGCGGTGCCGCTCGTCTACAGCGTGGCGCGCCTGGCCTTCAGCCGGGTCGAGGTGGATGCGCTGGACCTGGCCCTCTCCGCGGCGTTGCTTGCGGCCACGCTCGACTCGGAGCGCTTCCTGCCGTACTTCGCCATCGCCTGGTGCGGGCTGGCGGCCCGGACCGCGCCGGTCGACCGCCGTCGCGAGACCGTGGGCCCGAGCCTGGTGGTATGGCCGCTGCTCGCCGCGCTGACCGTCGTCTTCCTCTACGGATCGTGGTACCCACCCGGGCAGCCCGCGTCGTCGGTGCCCGTGCGCGCCGTCGACGCCCTCGGCCCTCGTCCCGGTCGGGTGTTCTCGACCTACGTGTGGAACGACTACCTCATCTGGCGAAACCTGCCCGTGTTCATCGACGGGCGGACCGAGCTCTACACCGGCACGCCCGTGTTCGGGGACTATCTGGCCGTGGCCGGGCTCCGGACCAGGCCGGACCCCGTGCTGCGCCGCTACGGCGTGCGCGAGGTGCTGTGGCCAGCGCAGAGCCCGCTCAGCCGCGCGCTCGCCCACGATCCCCACTGGGTCGTCGCCTGGCGATCCCCGCAAGCGGTGGTGTTCCGCTGGGCCGGCTGACCCCCGGACGCGACGGCGGCCCAGCCCTGGCACGAGCTGAGCCGCCGTCCGTTCCCCCCACGAGATGCAACGCCCGATGGGCGAACCGAGTGTGGAGGAGAGCTTCGATGACCGTTGCGCCGGCGTCCGCCGGCGCAAACCGTCACGGGTTGTTGATGGAACCGCCCACGCTGTTGAGCGTGTTCGAGACCGAACCACCCAGGAAGTGCAGCGCGCCGATGGCGATCACGGCGATCAGCGCGAGCAGCAGCGCGTACTCGACGAGGCTGGCCCCGGTCTCCTCCCTGCGGTTCCAGACCTTGCGGATCGGGTCGGTCACCCACATCACGAGCGAAACGATGTTCACGGTTTTCCCCCCTCTCGGTTCACTAGGACGTAGAGCCACTATCCGCGAACGGTGCCCCTGATTCCATGGGGCCCCGGACCCAAACTCGGCAAGCGCACCGACGAGATCGGCGAGGGAATAGGACTTGCGACCCATCGACGCTGAAGGGGCGGATCGCCGTGTCCACGCAGCCATGCCGGCGCACCCTCAGGAGAGCTGGATCAGGCCCATGCGCACGGCCTTGAGCACCGCCTGGGACCGGTCGTGGGAGTCGAGCTTGTCGTAGATCGACGACAGGTGGTTCTTCACCGTCTTCACGCTGATATAGAGCTGGCCGGCCGCCTCGCTGATGGATGCACCGGTGGCCATGACCCGGAGCACCTCCTCCTCCCGCTTGCTCACCACGCCCTTGTCGGGGCTGCCCCGGCGCCGAGCCGTCGCGGTGACGATCCCGGGCGGCTCGGGCAGGGACGCCGAGGGCGAGACGACCAGCTCGCCGCGCAGCGCCCGCCGCACGGCCTCGACGATCTCGGAGGTGGTGGCGTCCTTGACCACGTACCCGCGCGCCCCGGCCGCCAGGGCGGTCGAGACCGCTGCGGCGTCGGAGAGCATGGACAGCACCACGATGACGGCGCCGGGCACGAGCGTCCGGATCCTGCTGGCCGCCGCCGCCCCCGAGAGCACCGGCATCGACAGGTCGAGCACCACCGCATCGGGCCGGTGACGCTCCGTCTCCGCGACGGCCTCCTCGCCGTCGGCCGCTTCGGCCACCACCTCGAAACCGGCGCGCTCGAACGAGGCTCGCAGCGCCTCGCGCACCATCGCGTGATCGTCGGCGACCACGATCCGTGCCGTCATCCCCCCGCCTTTCGCATCCTGACAACGGTCCCCTCACCACGACGCGAGGTGACCTCCAACTCCGCACGGACGGCGTCCGCCCGCTCGCACATGCCCCGCAGGCCGAACGAACCCATCCGTGCCCACCCGCCGTCCATGCCGACGCCGTCATCGCGCACCTCGAGCAGCGCCCCCTCCTCGCGGCAACGCCAGTGCACCGACACCGACGACGCCCGGGCGTGGCGCTCGGCGTTGAGCACGGCCTCCCGTGCCACCCGGGAGAACTCCCGCTCCACCGACAAGGGCAAACGGGTCGACACATCCGTCACGAGCGACACCTTCACGACGCCACGCGCGTTGACGCGCTCGACGAACGAAGCCAGCACCGCGTCGACGCCGAGGGTGTCCGACACGTCCGAGCGCAGGTCGACCAGGGCGTCTCGCAGGTCCCGCACCAGCTCGCCCACATCGGCCCGCAGGCCTCGCAGGTCGCCTTGGACGGCCCGCCCCTCGTTGAGCTCGGCGAGCCGGTCGAGCTCGAATCCCAGGTAGACCATGGATTGCCCGACGTGGTCGTGCAGCTCGCGGGCCAGACGCGAGCGCTCCTCGGCGCCCCCCAGGGTCCGGATGCGGTCGAACCACCGGGCATTGTCCAGCGCCAGGGCCGAGGCCCGCGCCATCTCGCCCATGAGTCGCCGGTCCCGCGCCCGTGTCGTGCGGTGGACGCGCGATTCGACGGCCAGGGCGCCGAGCACCTCGCCGCGCGCGCGCAGCGCGCAGTACATGGCCCAGCGGGTCCGGAAGCTGAGGGCCCCGGTCGGGTTCTCGAACGACACGGGCCCGTTGTCGGCCATCGCCGCCGCCAGGGCAGCGGGCAGCTCGTCGTGCCGCTTCGGACCGGACCAGGCCTCCGAGCCCCCGGCCTGGCGCCAGCACCCGGTGGCGGGGTCCCGGAGCAGCACCGCCGTCACGTCGGCCGCGAAGGCCTCGTCGAGGCGGCGCGTGACCCAGCCGACGACCCCTTCCACGTCCAGCGGCGTGCGCTGGTTGGTCGTGGCCGCGTGCAGGTCGTAGACGAGGTCGTTGACCTGGGAGAGGTGCCGGATGCGCGCACCGAGGCCGGCGCTGGTGTCCCACGCGTCCTCCAGCACGTAGCGGATCAGGGCGCCGGCCACGCCGGCCAGCACGAGCGCCAGCGCCAGCTGGGCGCCGGCGGTCCCAAGCCGCGTGGCCGACGCCGGCAGCGCGCCCGGCAGGACAAGGGCCCCCGCGGCGACGGCGCACAGCGCCAGCGCCCCGCGGATCCCGCCGGTGAACGCCGCGGCGAGCGCACCGACGCCCAGGAAGACCAGGAACGGCGAGTGCCCGAAGCCGGTGGCCTCCACGGCGACCACCCCGAGCGCCACCTCGAGGACGAGGGCCAGGTTGGGCCGCGCACCGACCCGGTCGAAGCCGATGGGCCACCGCTCGCGCGCGATGCAGTAGGCGAGGACCGCCGCGCCCGCGATCAGGGTGGGAGCACCGCCGTGACGGACCGGGACGAGAACGGTGGCCACGGCCAGCGCCAGCCAACGGAACCACGACAGCGGTACCTCGAGGGGCGCGGCCGCCCCGGCCGTCGCCGGCGGCAGATCGCGCCCACGAGCCAGGACCGAGCTGTCGCCCCGGCCCTTTCGTCTTTCGGCCACGTCGGACACCAGCATCGCCACGTGGACCCGCCCCCCTGCGAACGGTGGTGGAGCCGAGACCGGCCCCGTCGCTTGCGCACTGAGCGTCGTCGCCTCAACGCTCAGTGCCCTTTCACCGCCGATAGTGGGGCATTTGACCCACCTACCTCACAATCAGTGGTCAACTTCAGCCCAATTCGCCCCCCTTGGGCGCAAGGGGCCCGGCGCCCGTCCGTTCGTCTCCCTCCCGTTCAGCCCGTTCGGGCCAGGACGAGGCTTTCGGTTCGAGGCACGGCCACCACCCAGGCGCGATCGGCCAGCACCACGCGCCACGCCGGGTCCCGGGCCACCAGCCGGGCCAGGGGCTGGCGGCGCGGCCATAGGAGCGCCGTCGGCCGGTAGGCGGTGAGGATCCGCTGCCAGCCGGGGCCGCCCCCCTGCAAGGTGGCGAAGGCCTGCTCCACCCTGGCCGGGTACATGTCCGCCCGGTCGTCGATGAAGACGTCGGCCTGCGGTCCGTCGCGGAACTCGAGGTAGTTGCCCACGTAGTCCGGGGCGATCACCGCCCCGAGCGACACGCCGTGGGCCTGCATCCACGCCGTCTCGGCGACCGGGTAGTCGACGAGGTCGTACGCCGGCCTCGCCATGGCGCCGGCCACCATGAGCAGCCCCAGCGCGCCGCCGACGCTCCCCAGGAGGAGCCCGGTCACCGGGCTTCGCCGGTCGCCGGTGACGGTCCCGAGCCCGGCGAGCCCCCGGGCGAGGACCGGCGTGGTCACCAGGGCGGCCACGGGCACGTTGCGGGCGGCCAGCAGGGCACCGGCGCCGAACACGACCACCACCAGCGCGTCCTCGGCCCGGCCGCGCCGGGCGACGAGGAGCACCAGGGCGGCGAGGGCCTCGACCAGGAACACCGCGTTGGCCGGTGTCGAGAAGCGGGGTGACTGCCACTCGACGATGTGCGCGAACGCCTGGTGATGGGTCACGACGACCAGCGGGTACGTGAGCAGGCGCACGCCGTAGGGGTTGGCCGCCCCCAGCGCCACGCCCACGGCCATGGCGCCGGCCAGCCGGGGCAGCCGCTCGAGGGGCCGGCGCTCGACGAGGCGGCCGGCCATGCGCAGCACCAGGTACACGAGCCCGACGGGCCACGAACCGTGGACGTTGACCCAGACCCACATGAGCGGCACGAGCATCCACGGCCGGCCGGCACGTCCCTCGGCCATGACCACCACGACGCCGAGGAGCACCAGGGCGATGAGCAGCGGCCGCGGCGACCAGTACCCGGTGCCGACGGCCACGGTCGCGGCGCTGGCCACGACGCGGCCCGCGAGCGTCCCCGCCGGGCGGCTGAGCACCCAGACGAGCCCGGCCAGCACGGCCGCGAGGGCGGCGTGGAGGAGGACGAGTCCGTGCCCGCCCCCCAGCCGCTCGACGAGGGCATAGGCCAGGGAGGCGAGCCAGGACTCCACCACCCACGGGGCACCCGACGCGGTGAACGAGTAGGGGTCTCGCGTGGGGATCCCGTGACGCAGCATCAGCCGGCCGGTGGCCAGGTGGGTGAGGAACGAGTTGTCGTGCAGTGCGACCAGGCCCAGCGCCAGGCCCCACAGGACGAAGGCACCGCCGACCATGGCGTGCAACGACGGCGAGCGCCGTTGTCCGCGAACGGCAGGCACCGCCGTCACCGCACCACGACCGGTCCTCAGTGGCCCGCGAACAGGTGGTAGATGCTCAACGCGGCGGGGCCGGCGATGACGACGAACAGCGCCGGCATGATGCAGAACACCATGGGAATGAGCATCTTCACCGGCGCCTTCTGGGCCTGCTCCTGCGCCATCTGGTGGCGGCGCACCCGCATCTCGGCTGCCTGGCTGCGCAGGATCGAACCGATGGACACGCCGAAGGTGTCCGCCTGCTGCAGGGCGAGCACGAAACTGCGCAGCTCGGGGATCTCGGTGCGCGCGTCGAGGTTCTTCAGGGCGTCGCCGCGGGTCGCACCGGCCCGCATCTCGCCCAGCGTGCGCTGGAACTCCTCCGACAGAGGGCCCGGAACCATGGTCACCGTGCGCGCCAGGGCCTGGTCGAAGCCCAGGCCGGCTTCGACGCTGATGGTCAGCAGGTCGAGGACGTCGGGCAGCTTCTTGCGCATGGCCATGCACCGGTCGTCGACGGCGCGGTTGAGCCAGGCGTCCGGCCCGAGCACGCCGACCAGCCCGATGAAGGCCATCACCGAGAAGAGGACGAATCCCGACAGCGAGCCGAGGCGGCTCACCAGCAGCCATCCCACCGGCACGGCCACCACCATGAGTACCCGTACGACGAGGAACCGGTCCAGCTCCTCGGCGCTGGCGCGCCCGGCGAGCACGAGCCGGTGATGCGTCCTGGCCACGTACTCGCCGGGCACCACCCGCTTGACCAGGCCCACCACCCACCCCGCGGTCGGTCGCACGACGCGGTCGGCCAGCGGCGCCAGGAGATCGCCCTCCCGGGTCGTCGGCGCGTCGCCGTAGTCGGCGAGGCGCGCCCTGGCCGTGCGCGCGCCGACCCGCTCGTCGGCCTTCATGGCCATGGCGTAGACCAGCAGGCTCGAGGCGGCGAAGACGGCGACGATGGCGACGGCGAGCATGTCAGACCTCGAAGTGGACGATGCGGCGGATCCAGACGATGCCGATCACCGCCAGGACGACCGAGCTGTAGAAGATGAGCTCCCCCGCGCCGTTGTGGAACAGGGGAGCGATGTAGGCGGGATTGACGGCGTAGACGAACATGCCGATGGCCACCGGCATGACCGAGATGATGAGCGCGCCGATCCGGCCCTCCGCGGTCAGGGTCTTGGCCTCCTGTCGCAGGCGCGCCCGGGCCAGCATCGTACCGGCGACGATGTCCAGCAGCTCAGCCAGGTTGCCGCCGATCTCGCGCTGGATGCCGATGGCTGACACCACCCAGTTGAAGTCCTCGCTTCGCACCCGCCGCGCCACGTCGCTCAGCGCGGCCACCAGCGGGCGGCCCAAGCGGGCCTCGGCCACCGCGGCACGCATCTCCTTGCCGATCGGGTCCGAGAGCTGGCGCGACACGGCGTCGAGCCCCTGGAGCACCGAAAACCCCGAGCGCAGCGAAGTGCTGAGCACCTGCAGCATGTCCGGGAGCTGTTCGGTGAACGCCCGGGTCCGCCGGTCGCCGAGCGCCTTGAGCACGACCCAGGGGACGAGCGCAGACCCACCCCCCGCCACCAGGCACCACAGCGCCCCGCCGGCGAGCGCGCCGATCAACGCGACGAGGACCACCGCGACCACGTAGACGAACAGCACCTCAGCCGCCCGCAGCGGGAGATCGGCCTGTTCGAGGCGGACCTCGACGGCCTGGAGCACCCCGCGGCGCGCCGCCAGATCGGCCAGGCCGGCGACCGCCCGCTGCAGGAACGGGAGCTCGACGAGCTCGGGCGACCCCGCGCCCGGCGCGCGGGCGTCGGATTCCGTCAGCCGTCCGACGCTGTAGGGCGCCAGGGCGACCTCGAGGCCCCGCCGGCGCCGGTGCAGCACCAGGCCCGACACGGCCCACGCCACGAGCCCGGCCGCCAGCGCCACCAGCAGGGCGATGAGGACCGTCATCGCAATGCCGCCGCTCGCACGAAGGGTTCGGCCTCGAAGAGCTCGGAGTCCAGCGGCACGCCCGCATCCTCGAGCTTGTCGGCGAAGTGCGGGCGGATCCCCACGGACTTGAGCGATCCCCGGTAGGAACCCTCGTCGTCGATGCCCATCGAGAAGTCGAACATGAACAGGTCCTGCATCACGATGACGTCGCCTTCCATGTGCTGCACCTCGGAGACCTGCACCACCCGCCGGGTGCCGTCGCGGAGCCGGGCCAGGTGGACCACCAGATCGATGGCCGAGGACATCTGCTCCCGGATGACCCGGACCGGCAGGTCGAATCCCGCCATGAGGGTCATCGTCTCGATCCTCGACAGCGTGTCGCGCGGACTGTTGGAGTGGATGGTCGTCAACGAGCCCTCGTGCCCCGTGTTCATGGCCTGGAGCATGTCGAGGGCCTCGCCGCTGCGGCACTCACCGACGATGATGCGGTCGGGCCGCATGCGCAGCGCGTTGCGCACCAGGTCGCGGATCGTCACCTCGCCCCGGCCCTCGATGTTCCTCGGGCGCGCCTCGAGCGAGACGACGTGCTCTTGGCGGAGCTGGAGCTCCTTTGAGTCCTCGATGGTCACGATCCGCTCGTCAGCAGGCACGAACGACGACAGCACGTTGAGCATTGTCGTCTTGCCGGCGTCGGTCCCCCCCGAGACCACGACGTTGAGCCGGCCCACGACGCACGCCTCCAGGAAGCGGGCCAGCGCCGGCGTGAGGCTCTTGTTCACCACCATGTCGTCGACCTGCAGCGGATCCTTGGAGAACTTGCGCACGGTCAGGAAGGGCCCGCCGATGGCCAGCGGCGGGATCACGGCGTTGATGCGTGAGCCGTCGGGGAGCCGCGCGTCGACCATGGGCGAGGCCTCGTCGACACGGCGGCTCACCTCCCCCACGATCTTGTCGATCACGCGGCGCAGATGCGACTCGTCGATGAAGGTCGTCGCCGTCTGCTCGATCTTGCCCGCGCGCTCTATGTAGACGCGCTCGGGGCCGTTCACCATGATCTCGGAGATCTCGGGGTCCTCCAGATAGCGCTGGATCGGGCCGTAGCCCAAGACGTCGTTGGCGATGTCCTCGCCGAGGCGAACCTTCTCGGCCAACGACAGCGGCGTCGACTCCTCCTCCAGGGCACCCTGCAAGAGCACGGTGACTCGCCGGCGCAGCTCGTCGGGTGACAGGTTGCCCTCGGAGAGCTCGGGACCGAGCTCGCCGATGAGCCGCTCGTGGACCCGCCGGTGGACGCTGTCGAGCAGCTGCTCGCGCGGATCCTCCGAGGTGGCCATGCCCGCAGCCCTGAGGTGATCGGAAAGTGCCATCGTGCCCCCCGCTAGCCGTCCTGAGATCTGCTGGCGCCCGCGGCCGACACGAGCCGGTCCGCCAGCGCGTCGATGTTGCGGGCGAAGCGCGACCGGGGCGCGCCCAGAACCGCAGGCACACCCCGGTTCACGGACTCGGCCACGACCAGCTCGCTCGGCAGCGCCGTGTCGACCTTCAGCCGAAGCGTTCGCTCGGCATCGGCCTCGCTCAGGCCGACCCGGGTGTTGGCCCGGTTGAGAACGAAACGCACCTTCGACGAGTCGATATCGAGGATCCGCATCGTCTGGAGCCCGACCTTGGCGCTCTTGAGGCTCATCACGTCGAGGCTGGCGAGGACCAGGATCTCGTCGGACTCCTGTAGGGCGGCCAGCGTGACGTCGGCGAAGCTGGCCGACGTGTCGACGACGACGTAGGCGTACTGCTGGCGAAGCAGCTGCAGGATGCGCACCAGGTCCGCCCGCCCGATGCCGTCGGCGGCGCGCGACTCGGTGGGCGCGGCGAGGACCTTGAGGCCGCTGGCCCCGTCCTGGAGCAGCAGGCTCTCGAGCAAGGAGCTGTCGAGGAGCTCGCCCGCCTCCACCGCCTCCAGGACCGTGTGTGCCGGCTCGAGCTGCAGCATCAGGGCCACGTCCCCGAACTGCATGTCGGCGTCGACCAGTACCACGGGCCCGTCCACTCGCTTCGCCAGGGCCGCGGCCACGTTGGTGGCCAGCACGGACTTGCCCGCACCGCCCTTGGCGCAGAAGACCGTGACCACCCTGCCCTGGCGACGGACCTCGGCCGCCGGCTTCCGCGGGAGCACCGGGCGCCTGGCGTCCACGCGGCCGAAGGCCCGCGACACCGCGTCGAGGAGCTCGTCGTCCTCGGCCGCGGTGGTGACGACGTCGTCGACCCCGGCTCGCAGCGCATTCTGGAGCAGGGTGGCGCTCAGGCCCTCAACCACCATCACCGCCCCGAACCCGGGCCGGAAGGCGCCGAGCTTCTCCACCGCGGCGATGGTGTCGGTGGGCCTGGCGCTCGGCCCGAAGACCACGACGCTGGGCTCGTCGGGGTCGGCTGCGTCCGCGTACTCGGTGACGCTCTCGTACGACGTCGCCCGGGGATCGAGCGCGCGCACCTGGGCCACGAGGACGCTGCGGACGACGTCGTCGGCGTCGACGACGCAGATCCCGGCCAGCGTGCCCCGGGCGCCGTCGGCTCGCACCATGGCGTCGGTCACCGCGCTAGCTCGAGGTCTGCGGGCCGTTGAGGATGCTGCCCGCGTCCACCTGGGGGATGGTGGCAACCGGGTTGTTCGGCGGGACCAGGAGCAGGTAGATGCCCATGTTCTGCTGCTGGGCCAGCGCGATCCGGGCGGCGTCGGCCGGCTGCACGGCGAAGGTGATCAGCCCGCTGGACGGATCGTTGGAGGGCGAGCTCGTCGACGCGGTGGTGCTGGCCGTGCTGGCCTGCGACACCGTCTGCTGCCCGATGGCGAGGATGGGCACGTTCTGGAGCAGCGAGCTCTCGGTCGTCCCGTCGGAGACGAGCAGGTCCACCCTGTCGCCCGGCACCGCCAGGCCCGCGACGCCGTGAGTCTGGTCCACCGACACGGTGACGGCGACGTCACCGGCAGGGATGCTCTGAGCGAAGGAATTGGCCACGGCGACTGCGGCCGGGCTGGCGAACATCGACGTGACCACCACCTGGCCCACGGCATACGACGACACGGCCTGCTTGCCCTGCAGGCTCGACAGGTCCGTCACCGCCGAGTACGGCCGGAACTCCGCAGGGACGTTCTTGTGCGCGATGTAGCCCTGGTCGACCGCGTCGGCGCCGGTCAGCGCCGGTGGGATCGGCTTGGCCACCACGTATGCGGGAACCAGGTGCGCGTTGTGATACGCCCGCTGCTGCGCACCGTTCAGGTACGTATAGCTCAACGTCGCCGCAAGCACGCCCACGGCGACGGCGGCGATCACCACAATCGTCCGCTTCGGTGTCATCAGCGTCTCCCTGATTTCGTCATCGACCGTTACACACCGTTGCCCTGGCCGGTGCCCGGGACCCGGGGTTCAGACCCGACTCCCGTGCCCGGCGTTCCATCGCCCGGCGCAACGGGCAGCGGTGCCGGTGCCGTCGTCCTTCGGCGGCGCCTGGCAAGCAGTGTGCGCGACCGCGCAACCCTTGACAACGGTTCGGGACCCAAATGAGTCGCACGTCCTAGGCATTTCCCGCTGGGCGGCGGGCAGCCGACGCCGGCCGCGGATAGCGCGCCGACTGGTCGCGCGTCGCGCCGGGCGCTCATTGGTGCGCGAGTCCTATTGCCCGAGGAAGGGCCGCTCCCGATACTGGCCATGCGGACCGGCACTGCCGGTTCGTGCAGCCTGCGTACGAACCGCTCCATGCCCAGTTCCAGGCGCAGCGCCAGGGGCTCGCTACCGAGCCGACGGGGAGGTGCCATCGGTGAGAGACACTCACCGGCGAGGAGGCAAGCACCGGGACCAGCGGGGTTCCGCCCTGGTCGAGTTCGCCCCCGGCCCCGTCGTCCGGGAACCGCTGGTCGCGCGCACCCACCGGCACCGCCCTGACGGGTCGGGACCCGACCGCGGGAGCAGGGGATGATGCCACGCCGGAAGATCGGCGTCGCGGCCGCCGTGGGCGTCGGTGCCGTGGCGGGCGTGTGCAGTCTCCTCCTCCTGGCCGACGCCCAGCACGGCGCCACCGAGGCAGCCCGTCTCGTCCCGGCCTACGTCGTCACCAAGCCGGTTCCCCGGTCGATCCCGGGCACGGCGGTCGCCGGCGGCGGCTACGTCACCCGAGAGGACGTGCCCGCGGCATTGCGCCCCGCGTCTGCCGTCACCGATCTGCATCAACTCGACGGCAAGGAGTCGGCGACGGCCGACGCCGTCGGGCAGGTGGTGGTGGCATCGATGTTCACGACGCCGCCGGGGTCGGCGAGGCTCACCGACTTCGCCCGGTTCATCCCCGCCGGTGACGTCGCCGTGACCGTGTCGCTGGACCCGGTCCATGGGGTGGCCCACCTGCCCGTCCCCGGCGACAGGGTGGACATCCTCATCACCGACGACAACGAGGAGATCAGCTTGGTCCAGGGCGTGCCCATCATGGCCATCGGCCAGGCGACCGGCGGGTCCACGGCGGCGGACAGCAACCTCTACACCTTCGACGTGACGCCGACCCAGGCGATCCACATCGTCTTCGCCCAGGAGCAGAACGACCACCTGTACCTACTGCTGATCCGTCCAGGCGACACCAGCGTGGTGGCGCAGAGCCCCATCGTCGGCCCCGACCCGTTCCCGGCAGGGGGCGCCGCATCGGCCACCACGGAGACCGGGAGCTCGGCAAGCACCGGAAGCGGTGGCCCCGTCGGCACGATCCCGCCACCGAATTTCACCTTTGTCGGAGGGCAGGATGAGCTCACGCCTTGACCGTCACCGGTGGTGGGATCGCTGGGATCGCCGGGGCGATGAGTCCGGCCAGTCCCTTGTCGAGTTCGCGCTGGTCGTGCCAATCGTCGTCCTGCTCATGGGGACGGCCTTCAACGGCTGGAGCGCGATGGAGCTGTCGGTGCGCCTCACCAGCGCGGCGCGTGCCGGCGCGATCGAAGCTGCCAGCTCCCTGTCGGCATCGACCGCGTCTCAGCCTCCGACGCGGGCGCAGATCCAAGCCGCCCAGGACGCGGCCACCAACGCCGTGAACGCCGAGGAAGGGGTGACCGGCGTCTACCAGGACGCCAACCCCTCGGGCAACGACTACGTGGGCATCTCGACGTCGCAGCAAGTCCATACCGGACAGAACCCGAGCGAGGACGTCACTGTCGACGTCGTGACCATCATGATCACGCAGCCGTCGGTCGCCATCCTCCCCTTCGTCAAGGACTTCACCGTCGCCGTGCACGCAACTGCGAGGTACGCATGATCCCGACCGCCCGCCGCCGCGAGGAAACCGAGGGCGGGGCGGTGCTCGTCATCTTCGCCGTGGCGCTGGTGGTGCTCGTCGGCATGATCTCCATCGCCGTCGACCTCAGCTATGGGTTCGTCCAGAACCGCCGGGCGCAGAACGCCACCGACTTCGCCGCCTTCGCCGCCACACAGGAGCTGGCCAAGTCGACCTACTGCACCGGGCAGGGCGATCCTTCCATGGCGCAGATCACCGGCATCATCCAGCAGCTCGTCGACGCCAACGACTCCAGCGTCGGCACGGGCTGGACGGCCCAATTCCTGGACTCGTACGGCCACACCATGTCGGGCAGCACCTTCTCCCCCAGCTCGTACCCCACCGACCCGCCACCCGGGGCATGCGGCGTAACCATCACCGCCGCTCCCACCTGGACGCCGTTCTTCTCGGGGATCTTCGGCATCCGCCAGATGAAGGGGTTCGCGTCGAGCGCCGTGAACGACACCGAGCAGGGCACGGACTACGGGATCATCGCCCTCAACAAGGCGGGTCCGCACGAGGTCCTGGGCGGGGGTACGGGCCAGTTCCTGGTCGAAGGGAACATGTTCCTCAACACCGACGTCACCAACCAGCCGTGGACCGGATCGGCCGGCGGCTACGAGTGGGACGACGCCGTCGACGCCAAGACCGACAGCAACCTCTACGTGTACGGCACCATCGACACGGTCGACACCACCTACGAAGGTGAGCCACTGTGGCCTCTGGACACGTGCTTCCAGCCCACGCCGTTCGGCTTCGGCACGGTCACGAGCCCGTCGAGTCCCGCCAACGGGTCATTGCCGTGGCGCCTCGCGTGCACGCAGTGGGGCGGATCGGTGAACATCGGCTACGACAGCATCTACCCGAAGGTGCCGCAGATCTCCGACCCGCTGCAAGCCAGCGGCGCGCCCCCCAACCCCTACACCGACTCGAACATCGGCTGCCCGGGGGTCAACAACGGCACCCCGGTCACCTACGGCAGCATCCCCACGAACCAGGCCATTCTCACGCCCGGCATCTACACGAAGCCGGTGCACCTCACCGGCAGCGTGAACTTCACCGACTGTTCGGGGTTCGGCAACGGCGAAGGCGACTACCCCGGGATCTATCGGTTCGAGCAGGGCCTGTGGATCGATCCCGGCGGCGGCCAGACGGTCGCAGGTTCCAACGTGGTCATCTCCACGGGAACGCCCTACCCCCTGGCCGGCAACGTCCCGGGCACGGGCAGCGGGACGAGCTTCACCGCCACCGGCACTGGCAACGGTGCACCCTGCCTGCCGGCGGGGACGATGACCAGCGCCCCGAGCGGTCACGGCACGCCCGAGGCCGAGACGACCTCGGCGGCCCCCTGCGGAGGGACCAACCCGCAGACCTACGGCGTCATCTCCTACGGCGACACCACCTACGTGCCCAACCCTTCGCTGTCAGGGACAGGCAACAACTTCTCGCTCATCATCGGAGGGGCGGGCACGGTCAGCTTCACCGGCCCAAGCACGGGCCCCTGGGCCGGCGCACACGGGACGACCGGACTGGTCTTCTACCAGGACCCCAACACCCAGGCCAACTACGGGTTCGACGCCGAGTCCGGTGACTCGGCCACCATCACCATCACCGGGGCGGTGTACAACGGCTCGCTGTCGAACTACGGCGCCAACGCCCCGCAGGACTACTGGGACGGTGTCGGCGGCGGGATCCCCTTCTACGCCGGCGGCACGTTGCAGACCGGGTTCGGAGCCGGGTGGGCCTCCCCGCCCGGACCGGCCGAGTCGACGGGATCGGTGACCATCGACGGCACGGCCATCGTCGACGACTTCAACACCGACGGGAAGACGGACATCACCATCGTCGGTGCGCCCTATACGTTGCCCGGCGGCGGCCAGCTGTCGCTTGTCGGATGATGCGACCCGTGCACCGAGACACCGGGGGGCGGGGCGACGCGGGAGCGACGCTCGTCGAATTTGCCCTGGTCTTCCCTATCTTTTTCGTCCTGCTGTGCGGGATCATCGGCGGCTGCTACCTGGCGTACCAGAACTCGTCCCTGCACGACGGGGCCACCGCCGGCGCCCGCATGGCCTCGATCGAGACGTCGCTGCTCGATTCCCAAACCGGCCAGGGTGCCTACTGCGAATCGGGCCTGCCGGTGCCGATCCAGACGGCGGTTGCCAATGCCGCGCCTCTGCTCAAGGTGAACCCCGCCCCACTGTGCGCCACGAGCTCCTCGGCCACCCAGCTGACTCAGACCTCCGTGGTCAACGGCGACGTCAACATCGTGGTCAGCTGCGGCGGGTCGTGCGGCAACCCATCGACCACCGCGGTCTCGCTCACCGTCCGCACGAAGGGCCTCGTGGCACCGATCGGCATCACCTTCAACCTTTCGGCCACGAGCCAGGAGCCAGTCCTTTCGCCGTAACGAACCGGCGGCCTTGCACCTGAGCGACGCACGCTCGATCGGCCGGCGCATCCTGGGACCATAAACAGGCGCCCGTACCATGGACGCGACGGGAGGGTCGAAAGTCCCATCGGATGCCATCACGCTCAAGACGTGGAGACGACAGACCGATGCCTTGAGGTGTCTGCCTTTCGCAAGTCGGCTCACGACGACTTGACCGAGACGATGTCGCCACCAGCGGTGGGCCTGCCTGGTAAGCCCCATCTCGTGTTCCAGCCGGCCGTGGACCTGGCGACGGGATCCCTCATAGGCTTCGAGGCCTTGCTGCGCTGGGCGAACGGCGCGGGGAGTTCCATCCCGCTCGACATCCTCATCCCGTGGGCCGAGGACCGGGGACATATGACTGCCCTCAACGCGTGGGTGTTGTCCGAGGCCTGTGGCCAGGCTGCGCGCTGGCCGCCGGATCTCAAGTTGGCCGTGAATTGCTCGGTCTTTCAACTCCGCCGCGGTGAGGCCGCGATCGCGGCGGCGTCCGCCCTTGAGCGAACCGACCTCAGCCCCAATCGCCTGACCATCGAAGTCACCGAGGACTCCGTGACCGACAACCAGGCGACAGCTGACCTCCGCGCCCTGCATCGGTTGGGCATCCAAGTTGCCCTCGATGACGTTGGACCAAACTGGTCGATCCTCAACAACCTGCCGGAATGCGTGGTGAACGCCATAAAGATCGACGCCGTGCTCGTCGCGGATCTCGCGGCATCGGAGGGAGTGACTCGGTCCGTCGTCGAAACTATTGTCAAGGTGAGCAGATCCCTCGGGATCTCCACGGTGGCCGAAGCCGTCGAAACTGCAGACCAGGTCGCCATTCTCCGTGAGATCGGTGTTGAAGTCGCCCAGGGCTACTTCTTCTCGCGGCCGCTCTCCGCCAAGAATGCATATGCCCTCGCCGTGAAGAAGCCGCTCCCAACCTTTCCCCTCGCGGGCGACGTACCCGCCGTGCCGAGCCCAGCGACCCTCCGGGTCCCACCCGAACCACCCGCGCCCGGACGCGCCGTGCCGAGCCAAGCGACCCTCCGGGTCCCACCCGAACCACCCGCGCCCGGACGCGCCGTGCCGAGCCAAGCGACCCTCCGGGTCCCACCCGGACCACCCGCGCCCGGACGCGCCGTGCCGAGCCCAGCGACCCTCCGGGTC
>DASPTT010000159.1:0-19988 GCA_035623275.1 Acidimicrobiales bacterium | reverse complement strand
TGAGGCTGTGGATGTGCTGGTGATCGGGAGAGGCGCGTTTCCTGTCGACGAGGTCCGCGGCGTCCTGCAGGCGAGCAGGGTGTTCGAGATCCCGGAGGATGCACTTGCCGCAGGTGTCGTCAGCGGCCGACCTGGTGACGGACGGGCGTTCGCGCGCTCGCGCCTTGTATCCGAGGGTCGCAAGGTGGCCGAGGCCATGAGCGCTCCCCGCGGTCGATCCTCGTCCGGGGCAGCATGACCTTCGACGGGCATTCGATGGTGGCGCGGCTGCGCAGTGAGGTGGCAAGCGACCTGGCCGACCAGGGTGCGCACGCGCTTGCGCCGGCCGATCGACGGGAGCTCGCCCGCCGGATGACGTTGACGCGTCTGCGTCTCGACGCGAACACGCGCGTGGCCGCCGGCATCGCGCCGCTCGGGCCCGACGAAGAGCAACAGGTCGCACGCGAGGTCCTCGACGCCCTCTTCGGTCTCGGACGCTTGCAGCAGCTCATCGACGACTCGACCGTCGAGAATATCGACGTCAACGGGTGCGACGACGTGTGGGTGACATACGCAACCGGCGAAAAACGACGCTGGCACCCTGTCGCTACCAGCGACGACGAGCTAGTCGAGATGTTGCGCTCTGCTGCGGTCCGCTTCGGACTTTCGGAACGCCGTTTCGACACGTCGCATCCCGAGCTCGACCTCCGCTTGCCCGACGGCAGCCGCCTGTCCGCGCTGATGGCCGTCACTCGTCGTCCATCGGTGTCGATCCGCCGGCATCGATACGTCGACCTGTCCCTGGATGACCTCGTGCATTTGGGGACCGTCGACGGTGTTCTTGCCAGTTTCCTTCGCGCCGCCGTGCGGGCGCGGAAGAACATCGTGGTCGGCGGGGCGATGAACGCCGGGAAGACGACACTGATCCGCGCCTTGGCGGCGGAGATCCCACGGCGGGAGCGGATTGTGACGATCGAGCAGGCACTCGAGCTGGGACTCGACATGGTGCCGAGCCGCTTTCCGGACGTGGTGGCGCTCGAGGCGCGCCAAGCGAACGCCGAAGGCGAGGGGGACATCTCGATGACGCAACTCGTCCGACGAGCCAGCCGCATGAACGCGGACCGCGTCATCGTGGGCGAGGTCCTCGGTGCCGAGGTCCTGCCGATGCTGAATGCCATGGGCCAGGGCAGGGCGGGGTCGCTCTGTACGATCCATGCAGACTCGTCCGCCGGTGTCTTCCGACGCCTCGCGACGTACGCCGCGCAAGCCGTCGAGCGGCTCCCCCTGGAATCGACCTACCTGCTCATTGCCGGTGCTGTCCATTTCGCCGTGCACATCGACGCCGTCGATGACGTGGTTCAGGGATACGGGAACGGACTCGGCGCGAACGACCAATTCGAGGGAGTGCATCGACGTCGTTTCGTCTCGTCGGTTCGTGAAGTCGTGGATGCTGACGGCCCACAGATGATCACGAATGAGGTTTTCCGCCCTGGCCCGACTGGGCTCGCTGTGCCGGGTGCGCCCATGCGCACCGAGACGCTCGAAGATCTCCTGGCCCATGGATATCAGCCGGGTGCAATGCACAGGGCTGTCGTAGGTGGCACCCCGTGGTGAGTGGCACGTTCGTAGTGGCTCTCGCTGGCGCGGGAGCCGGTCTCGGTCTGGCCCTGTCGATGCAATGGCTCATGTCCGAGCGGCCGAGGTGCGACGACGACAGAACACAGAAATCGGCACACCGGTCGATCCGGGATATGCGAACGCTGGTCGCCCTCGGCACGGGTGTGATCGTCGCCCTTGCCACCGGCTGGCCTGTCGCAGGGCTCATCGGCGCCTTGGCAACGCTGACGTTGGTCGATGTCGTGCAGCAGACGCGAGATCCTGACAAGGCTCGGCGGATCGAGGCGGTTGCAGCGTGGACCGAGCTCGTCCGGGACACGCTCGCCGCGTCCGCGGGCTTGGCCGAGGCGATCGTTGGCTGCGCAGAGGTCGCGCCCAGTGAATTGCGGTCCGAAACCGTTCGGCTGGCGGACCGGGTATCGGGCGGGGTTCCCATGCGCGGCGCGCTGCTCCAGTTCGCCGACGAACTCCGCGACCCGAGCGCCGACCTCGTCGTCTCCGCCTTGGTGCTGGCCACAGAAGCACGTGTCCAGCAGCTCGCGGAGCTGCTGTCCGCTCTGGCTGAGTCGATCAGGGAGGAGGTCGCCATGCGGCTTCGCGTCGAAGCGAGCCGGTCGGCGGCCCGTAGCAGCGTCCGCACGATCGTCGTCTTCTCAGTGGCCTTTGCCGCCATTCTTGCCGTTCTCGCCCACGCGTACCTTGCACCGTTTCGCGTGGGGACGGGCCAGATCGTGCTGGTGGGAGTCGCAGCGCTCTACGCATCGGGTGTATGGCTCATGACCCGGCTCGTACGGACGCCGCCGTCGCCCCGACTGCTCGTGCGCCGGGAGGAGCCGTGATTCTCGCGGTAATCGGCGGCATTGCGCTGGGCTGTGGCACGCTCGGCTCGTACGTGGCGCTACGCGGTCGCGCTCGGAGCCTCGCGGACGTGCTCGCCCTCACCGACGGTTCCCGGCCTGAAGGCGGGTGGCCGGGATCGACCGGGGGCGCGCATTCCCGGACGCGATCGTGGCGCGCCGACCGAAGGCTCGCCGGCCGTCTCGTCCGCCGATTCGGCGCGAGTTCGTGGTTCCAACGCCTTGCACCGGATCTGGCCGTTTCGCGAATGTCACTCGAAGAGCTCGTCGCACAATCAGTACTGGGGTCGCTCGTCGGTTTCATCGGCGTCCCGCTCGTATTTGCCGCAGGCGAGGCCACGGGGATCCACCTTCCGCTCGTCGTGCCGCTCTGGGCAGCCGCTGTGATGGGCGCGACAGGCGCAGCGGCGCCCGTAGTGCACCTCGTGACTCGCGCCCGGCACGAGCGGGCGATCGTGCGCCATGGGTTCGGCTCCTTCCTGGACCTCGTCGTCCTGTGCTTGGCCGGTGGCATGGGAATCGAGAGTGCGCTGCACGCTGCCGCAGGAGTCGGCCGACATGCCCACGGGCTCCAGCTCAGCGCCGCGTTGAACGTGGCTCGGGACGCCGGGGAACCGCCGTGGTCCGCCTTCGACACGCTTGGGCGGCGCATCGGCATGGATGAGCTCTGTGAGCTCGGCGCCGCTCTCCGCCTTGCTGGGCGCGAGGGCGCACGTATCAAGGCCACGCTCGCCGCAAAGGCAGCAGCAATGCGGCGACGGCACCTGGCGGCTGCCGAGGCCCAGGCAAACCGGGTCACCGAGCGGCTCTTCCTTCCCGGCGTCCTTCTGCTGGCGGGGTTCCTCGTCTTCATCGGTTATCCAGCGGTGTCCCGGATCCTCACCGGGCTATGACAGAAAGGCAGTACAGTGATGGGAACACAGATCACCGTGATGTGGTCGATCCTTCGTCACCTCTGGGAGACGCGGCCCACGCGCGACGAGGAGGGCAGCGTCGTCGAGAAGGTGATCCTTACCGCGGTGTTCGCGGCCTTGGCGATCGCCATCGGGGCGATCATCGTCGCCAAGGTCACGGACAAGGCGAACACGATCAGCCTCAATTGAGCTCTTCGGACGGCTTGGCGACCCGTCGGCGTTGGCGTTCGTCCCCGAGGGCTCCGGTGGAGGAGTTCGGCGCTGCGGCTGTGGAAGCGGTGATCATCGTCCCCTTGGCGATGATCCTGGTTCTCTTCGCCGTCCAGGCGGGCATCTGGGCACACGCGGCGACAGAGGTCGAGGCTGCCGCCGTCGAAGGAGTCCGCGTCGCGGCCCTTTCCGGCGGTCAGGCGGAACCTGGGATCCGCTCGGCGCAGCAGTTCCTGGCCAGGGATGCGGGAACGATCGTCCAGGCCCCGAGCGTCTCGGCTGCCGCGTTGCCCGGAGACCGCGTCGAGTTGCGCGTCAGTGCAACTGCCGAGTCGATCGTCCCGTGGATTGCTCTGCCGCTTTCGGCAGACCGGGTCGGGACGATTCAGGAATTCCGCTCGGACGGGTGACCGATGGCATCGATGCGCGCGAGGGCACGTGCCCGCGTGGGTCAGACGGGCAGCATGACGGTCGAGCTGGTCGTCCTCGCGCCCGTGATCGTGCTATTCGGGATGACGTCGTTGGCGCTCGGGCGTTACGAGCTGGTCCGGGAGCGGGCGATCGACGCCGCCCATGCGGGGGCCGAGGCGGCCGCGGTCGCCTGGTCGCCGGATTCCGGTGTACTGGGCGTGCGGGAGGCTGTGAACGAGTCGCTCCTGCCGTTCAGCCGATCGTGTCGGGACCCTGCAGTCGCCACCGACGCCGACAGCCTCGCCGACGATGGCGCCGGCGTTGGCGGCGTGGTGCACGTCCGCGTGACCTGCACCGTGCCGTTGTCGGAATTCGGCATTCCTGGAATGCCAGGATCCGTGACCGTCGACGTCACCCAGAGTGCACCCGTCGACCCGTATCGGACGATCCGGTGAGCTCCGAGACGGGGTCGTTGTCCGTGTTCCTGGTTGCACTCACGCTCGCCCTGTTCGTCCTGACCGGTCTCGTGGTCGACGGCGGCCGTGCGATCGCGGCTCGGGAGAATGCCGCCGATGTCGCAGAGGCTGCAGCCAGGGTCGGCGCCGGGCAGATCTCCGCCGATCATCTTCGGTGGGGGGAGGTCGTGACCGATCCCGAAGCAGCGGTGGCGGCATCCGAGCAGTACATGGCGGCTGCCGGATTCGACGGCACGGCATCTGTCATCGACGGGACCGTGTGGGTCTCGATCAAGACTCGGGAGCCGACCGTGATCCTGGGCCTAGTCGGGATCGACTCCATCGACGTGTCCGCACAAGCCGAGGCTACCGATGTCCACGGGGTCACGAGGAGCGACTGACATGCGAACCCAAATGCACGAGAGCCAGACCGCGCGCCGCATCGTGCGGCGCGCGGCATCTTCGCTGGTGGCAGCCGTCGCCCTGATGGCGATCATCGTAGGCGTCCCCATCGCGCTCTTGCGGTTGGCGCCACCCCTTGTGCTTACCGCGCCCGGCTATCTCGTCGCTCATCCCGGTGCACTGGCGAAGGCGATCGAGCATCCGCCCAGCATCAGGGTGCTGACCGAGTCGGCGACGTCGATCGCGTGGGCCGCGTGGGTGTGGTTCGCGATGTGCATCCTCGTCGAGCTCGGGTCACGGACGCGCGGCCGCGCACCCCGGCCCTTGCCCGGGAGCGCGCCGCTGCAGGCGCTCGTCGCCATGTTGGTGGGAACGATGCTGACGGTCATCCCGGTGGCTCGGACGACTCCGCTGGTGCGATTCATGCCGACCGTCGCCGAGGCCCCGGGTATGGCGCCGGCTGAAATGGACGAGGGGGCGGCGAGCGAGATCGAGTTGGTCTCTGATGTGTCGCCACTGCCCGCCCAAGCGGATGCGCCGCGCTCGTACACCGTCCTGCGTGGGGACACCCTATGGTCGATCGCCGAGTCGCAGTTGGGTTCACCGCTTCGATGGCGTGAGATCGCTGCGATCAACTACCTACGCCCGCAGCCCGATGGCCGAACACTCGATGGCGACCATTGGATCTACCCGGGTTGGGTCCTGGTGTTGCCCGATTCGGCGCCAAACGGCCAGGCGAGCTGGCCCTCTGCCAGGGTGTCGCCGGAATCGGGAGGCCCGGAGGCGTCCCGACCGACGGCTCTCGACCGCCAGTTCGTCGCGGAGTCGCGTCCGGTAGGTCACCATCGGCCCACGGTCCCGGGTGCGCCGATCGCCCCGGTCGCGTACGGCGTGCTGGGGGCGGGAGTGATCGGACTCCTGGAGGGTCTTCGGCGCGCGCAACGCCGACATCGGCCGACCGGACTCCGGATCGCCCTGCCGGATGGTGACCTGGCAGCGCTCGAGCTTCGCCTTCGGGCCGGAGCCGATACAGAGGGCGCTGCCTGGATCGACCTGGGCATGCGAGCCCTCCTCGTCTCGTCGCGGCTGATCGGTGTCGATCCGCCCCTCGTCCAATCCGTCCGGCTGACCCCCGCCACCTTGGAGATCGCCGTCCTGGCTCCGCATGGCAACCCACCGGATCCGTTCGTCCGAGGGGCTCGATCGGGAGTGTGGGTCCTCCCGCGTACCGACCAGGTCGCGAACCGGCTCCGTCACGAGGTGGCCTTGGCCGGGGTGGACAGCCCGTTGCCGGCTCTCGTCACCCTCGGCCGCGATGATCGGGGCCTCGTGATGCTCGACATCGAGCAGGCTGGCTCCCTCGCCGTCACCGGTACCTCCGCAGGCGCCATCCTGAACGGGATCGTTCTCGAGCTCGCTACTGCCCGTTGGTCGGATCAGGTCGATCTCGTTCTTGTCGGACTGGACGTCCAGCTCAAGGGCATGGAGCGAGTGCGGTTCACTCCAGCGTTGTCGGCCGTGCTTCCGGAGGTGCGCAAGAAGGTCCAGGAGCGGCGGACGCTGATGGACGCGTTCGGCCAGCCGAGCAATTGGGCGTCGCGCTGGGCCGGCGGAGGTGACGCCTGGGATCTCGTCGTCTTCGTGGTCGCTCCATGGGCGACAGAAGCGGATCCGGTCGGCTCACGAGAGTTGATGGAGCTCTGTGGGGACGGTTCCTCTGGTGTCGTCGTGGTGTCGGGTGGCCACCAGGCGGTCGCCCGGTGGCGGGTTGTCTCCGATGGGGATCAGATCTCGATCGAGCCCCCACTGCACGACGGCTCCGTGCTCTTCCCCAATGTCGTGGATGACAGCACCACCAACGGCGTGGGGTCGCTCATCGAAGTGGCCATGCAGCTCGATGGCGTGTCGGATGCGGATCCACCCTACGACGGGCTCTCCTTGCCGTTCCCGAGCGCACTCGAGCCCGCGCAGAGGGATGCGTCCGAATCGCGTAGAAAGCAGCCTCTGATGGACGTCGAATCGGCCGAGCGACGCGCGCATGGCGATCGGCGAGCCACGGTCTCGAGAGGGGATGATTCGTGGAACCCCGAGGTGGAGATCCGCATCCTCGGGCCGGCGGACGTCCGGGGAGCCGCACGTCCATTCGATCGAGCACGCGCATGGACCCTCGAACTGGTCGCATACCTCGCAATGCACCCGGGAGGTGTCACCACGGATCAGTGGTCGACGGCACTGTGGCCTGAGAGGATGATGGCACCTTCGAGTCTGCACTCGACTGCCTCGGCTGCGAGGCGGACGCTCGGCGTGGCCTCGACCGGTGTCGACCATCTTCCTCGTTCGCATGGTCGTCTCGCGCTCGGTGAGACCGTGAAGACGGACTGGGACCACTTCGTCGGGCTGGCGTCCGCCGAGGATCCTGAATCCTGGCGGGCCGCTCTGGAGCTGGTACGTGGTCGCCCCTTCGACGGACTGCGCTCACCGGACTGGGCCCTGCTCGAGGGCATCGAAGCGTCGATCGAGGCGGGTGTCGTGGACCTTGCATGTCGCCTTGCCGAGGCTTCGCTGACCCAGCGCGATCCCAGCGTGGCCGAGCGGGCAGCTCGACAGGCCTTGCGCGTCAGCCCCTACGACGAACGGCTCTTTCGAATCCTGATGCGCGCTGCGGACATGGCGGGCAACCCGGCCGGAGTGGAATCGGTGATGGCCGAGCTGGTGCACCTGGTGGCAGGCGAAGTCGAGCCGTTCGACGTGGTGCACCCCGAGACTCTCGAGCTCTACCGCACACTCTCGCGCCGCTCAGGCGCTGCTCCGAGGTCCGTAGGTGCACATCGTCCTCGTGGGATGCGGATGCACTCGCGTCTTGGATAGCGACGGAATCCCCGCCAACAAGGTCCTCGGTCAGGTACTGAGCGAGGGGCGCAGCAACGTGGGTCCGCCACCGTCGGGAGCGGCGCTATCGAGCGCTCATTCCAAAGCAAGGGAGAACCCGCATCATGACGACGAATGGCACGACGCTTGTCGGCAACCTGACCCGTGACCCCGAGATCCGGTACACACGTGAAGGTGCTGCGAACACCACGTTCGGGCTGGCGGTGAACAGGCGCTGGCAGGTCCGAGGCACCGACGAGTGGGAGGAGGCGACGTCCTTCTTCGACGTCGTGTGCTGGCGTGAGCTCGCCGAGAACGTGGCCCTGAGCCTGGTGAAGGGCACCCGTGTCGTGGTGTCCGGGCGCCTCGACCAAAGGACCTGGGAGGGGGAGGACGGAGAACGGAGGAGCCGCATCGAAGTCACCGCTGACGAGGTTGGCCCGTCGCTTCGGTTCGCGACCGTCGAGATCACCAAGAACGAGCGCCGGAGTGTGAACGGCCACGACGCCACGGCCGAGGCGCACGCCTCCGACGCTTGAGCAGGCGAGGTCCGGATCCCGGGGCGAGTCATCGCTGGCCGACCCCCGGATCCGGACCGCCCTTGCGCGTTCCGGACGGTCCGAAGGGAGGGTGACAGATGTCTGCGTCCTGGATGATCACACCCGTGATCGCGGTGGTCGCGTGGTCCTCGTGGCACGCGGCGGTTCCCGTGATCGCGCTCGCTCTGGTTGACGTGCTGGCTCTTGTCGGCGTCGTGGCCTTCCGGCGGGCGGAGCCGGTTACCCGAGCGACGACCATCGGCGAACGCGACGCGGCCGCACCGGAGGAGGTGCCGCAATGACAGGCGTGAAGTTTGCTCCGGTGATCGTACTGTCCAAGCGGGAGGCCTTCGAGCTGTGCGAAGCGGTCGCCGAGGCCGAGCGCGCGATGCTGCGGTCGGGGAATGCAGCCGGCGCCGCCCGGTTGGCCACGATCTTCGAGTTGGTCGAAGGCCGCCTGGTCAGGGACCCGTGACGGCGGCCACGACCGCCGGCCATCCCTCGCGCACGCTGGCTGTCTTCGGCGTCCACCCCGTCGCATCGCGGAAGCGCCGGTTTGAGACCCGCTGGGAGCGGGCGAGAGCCGCGGCCCGGCCGCCGGCCAGCCTGGCCATGCGTCGAGGCGGGATGATCGGCGGCTTCGTGCCGATCGCCTTGGCCAGGATCTCGGCGTACTCCTTGCGGGTGACCGGCTCGTCGTCTGCCACGTTGTAGATCCCTGACGGCGCCCGCAACGCCGCGACCACCGCGGCTCCGGCGTCGTCGGTGGTGACCGAGGACACGAACGTGTCCTTGCCGAACCCGCCGGCGATTCGGCGCTTGGCGAACGTGATCGTGTCGAGGGTGGTGTGGCTGTCGGGCCCGTAGAACTGGGCGAAGCGCAACACGATGCCCTTCGCACCCGACTCCGCGACCCGCACGGCATTGGCTTCGGCCCTCAGCGCACTGGCCAGGTTGGCGGTCGCCTCCAGGGGGCTGGTCTCGGTGATCCACTCGCTGCCCGCGTCGGCGTAGATGAAGGTGATCGATTCCTGGATGAACCGCTCGGCACCAGCGGCGAGTGCCGCGTGGGCAAGGTTCGCCGACGCCTCCGTCCGGATGCGGTCGTTGTCCTTCCAGGCCGAAGGGATGGCCATCCGGCTGGCCTTGGGGATGTGGGTGGCGAGGTTCGCCACCACTTGGTGTCCACCGGCTGCCGAGCGCACGGCATCGGCATCGAAGATGTCCACGCGCGCGGGCGTTGCTCCGGCGGCCCGGATGGCCGTCTCGCGCTCGGCCGATCGGGCGACCACCGTGACCTCGTGACCCGCCTGCAGCAGGCCACGAACAGCGACGCGGCCGAGAACGCCCGTCCCCCCGGCCACGAGGATCCGCACCCTACGCCGCCTTCACCGCCGCCACGAGCTTGGTCAGCGAGTCCTTGGCGTCGCCGAAGAGCATGGTCGTCTTCGGGTCGTAGAGCAGCTCGTTGTCGATGCCGGCGAACCCGGGCCGCATCGAGCGCTTCATGAACACGATGTTCGCGGCCTGGTCCACGTTGATGATCGGCATCCCGTAGATCGGGCTCCCCGGCGTGTTCTTGGCGGCCGGGTTCACCGTGTCGTTGGCGCCGACCACGAGCGCGACGTCGGTGGTGGCCATCTCGGGGTTGGCCTCGTCCATCTCCTTGAGCTCGTCGTAGGGAACGTTCGCCTCGGCCAGGAGGACGTTCATGTGACCGGGCATGCGGCCCGCCACGGGGTGGATCGCGTAGTAGACCTCCACGCCCCGCTCCATGAGGGCATCGGCGAGCTCCCGTGCCGTGTGCTGGGCCTGGGCCACGGCGAGGCCGTAGCCGGGGACGATGGCCACCTTGCGGGCATAGGCGAGCAGGACGGCGATGTCCTCCGAGGTGCCCGAGCGCACTGCCCGGGAGGCGTCGCCTGCCTCGCCCCCGGTGGCGGTGACCACCGCGCCGAACGCGCTGAACAGGATGTTCGGCAGGGAGCGGCCCATGGCGTGGCTCATCATGCGCGTGAGCAGCGTTCCGGAGGCACCCACGAGGGTTCCCGCGACGATCAGCAGCGTCGAGTTCAGGGTGAAGCCCGATGCCGCCACGGCGAGGCCGGTGAAGGCGTTGAGCAAGGAGATGAGCACGGGCACATCGGCGCCCCCGATGGGAAGGACGAAGATCACGCCGAGCACGAGCGAGAGGATCAGCACGAGGACGAGGAGCGCCGTGCTGGCGGTGACGATCGTGGCGATCACGAGTGCCAGGATCGTGAGCCCGACGACCGCGTTGATCGCCTGCTGGCCAGGGTAGGTGATGGGCCGGCCGGTCATGAGCTCCTGGAGCTTGGCGAAGGCGATGCCGCTACCCGAGAACGACACTGCGCCGATCAGGACCCCGAGAAGGATCTCCACGATCTTGTAGATGGCGATGGTCTTCGACGACCCGAGGGCGATGAACTCGGTGATCGACACCAGCGCGGCCGCCCCGCCGCCGACACCGTTGAAGATGGCCACCATCTGGGGCATCGCCGTCATCTTCACGAAGCGGGCTGCTGGTACGGCGATGGCTGTCCCGACCACCATGCCCACGATGATCAGCAGCAGGTTCCGGTGGTTCGAGTGCACCGAGGGGAGGCTGAAGGTCCAAGCGACGGCGATGATCATCCCGGTGGCCCCAGCCAGGTTGCCGAGCCGCGCCCGCTTGGGGGAGCTCAGGCCCTTCAGGGCGAGGATGAAGCCGACGATCGCGACGAGGTAGACGAGGTCGGTGGCGGTCGCACGGCTCACGAGGACGCCCCCTCGTCCCCGCCGGCCGTCGCCGTCGAGGTGGCCTGTGCCGTGGCCGGCTCTTCGGCCTTGCGCGCCGCGGGCTTCGCCTTGAACATCTCGAGCATCCGGTCCGTGACCACGAAACCTCCGACCACGTTCAGCGTCGCAAGGATCACCGCGAAGAACCCGAGTGTGACCTGGGCGGTGCCGTGCGCCTCGCCGAGGACGATCATGGCCCCGACGATGATGATCCCGTGGATGGCGTTGGTGCCGGACATGAGCGGCGTGTGCAGGACGCTCGGCACCTTGGAGATCACCTCGTAGCCGACGAAGGCCGCCAGGACGAAGACGGTGATCAGGCCCATGAGGCCCGGGCCGGTCGTGGCGATCACGATGCACCTTCCTTTGCGAGCAGTTCGCGTGTTGGTTCGTGGACGACCTCGCCCGCCCGCACCACGCACGCGCCGGCGACGATCTCGTCGTCGAAGTCAGGCTCGAGCTTGCCGTCGGCGACCAGCAGGCCGAGGAAGTTGGCAACGTTGCGCGCGTACAGGAAGCTCGCGTGGGTGGGCATGGCAGAGGGTGGGTTCGTCATCCCGTACACGACGACACCCGAGCGGTTGATCTCCTGGCCGGCCTCTGTCAGCTCGCAATTTCCGCCGGTATCCGCGGCGAGGTCGACCACAACCGATCCGTTGGCCATGCGATCCACCATCTCGGCCGTCACCAGGATCGGCGCCTTGCGCCCGGGAACCGCCGCCGTGGTGATCACGACGTCCGAGGCCGCGACCTCGTTGCCGATCAGCTCTCGCTGGCGGGCGAGGAACTCCTCGGACTGCTCGCGCGCGTAGCCGCCGGAGCCCTCTTGGGTCTCGAGCGGCAGCTCGACGAAGGCCGCGCCGAGCGACTGGACCTCCTCTTTCGCCGCGGCGCGTACGTCGTACGCGCGCACCTGGGCACCGAGACGGCGCGCCGTCGCAATGGCCTGAAGGCCGGCGACCCCCGCGCCGAGGACCAGCACCTTCGCCGGCGGGACCGTCCCGGCGGCGGTCATGAACATCGGGAAGAACTTGGGAAGCCGCTCGGCGGCGGCCAACCCCGCCAGGTAGCCCGACACGGTCGCCTGGGAGCTCAGCGCGTCCATGGACTGTGCCCGGCTGATCCGGGGCACGAGCTCGAGGCTGTAGGCCGTCGCCCCCCTGGCGGCGAGGGCACGGATCACGGGAAGGTTGCTCCCGGGGGCGAGGAAGCTGACAGTCGACGTGCCCGAGTCGAGTGCCTCCACCTCCTCCACGGTGGGCGGCTGCACTTTGGCGACGACCTCGGCCCCCCGGAAGAGGGCGGAACGATCGGTCACGATCTCGACGCCCTTGTCGGCGTACGCAGCATCGGGGAAATGGGCGGCATCACCCGCCCCGGATTGCACCGCGACGTCGATCCCGGTGCCGGTCGCCAGGCGGGCGGCGACGTCGGGGACCACGGCCACGCGTCGCTCTCCGGGGAGGGTCTCGGTGGGGACGGCGAGCTTCACGGGGGGACATAAGAGCACGACGCGGTCGGCGGGCTCCACTCCAGCCTCGTCCGCGCGCGTGGTCCCCAGACCCGTCTGCGCATTGGACGACGAGGAGGACCTGCAGGTCAGACCATGGATCAGCCCGCGGCGACCCGGTGCAGCCGGGCGGGTTCAGCCGGCTTCGGCCGAGGACGCGGTGTCGTTGCCGAAGCGGTCGTTCGTGAGCAGTCGCAGGGAGCGTGGCTGGATGCTCGCCGTCGTCGGCTCGTGCTGGTCCCCCCGAAGCGAGAACACCGGCCGGGGGTCCCCCTTGGCCAGCTCGTCGGCGACGTCGGCGGCCAACGGCTTGGCGAAGAAGTAGCCCTGTCCCATGTCCGCCCCGAAGTCCCGGAGGATCGCCACTTGCTGGGCCGTCTCGATGCCTTCCGCGACCGTCGTCATCGACAACGACTGCGCCACGTGGACGATGGCGTCCACGATGGCCCGGTTCATCCCCTCGTGGGGTTCGAGGCTCGTGATGAAGGCCCGGTCGACTTTGGCGGTCTCGATGTCGAACCGTCGAAGGTTCTCCAGCGTCGACCAGCTGGTGCCGACGTCGTCCACCGCCAGGTGGACTCCCAGCTTCGACAGCGCCCGCAGGTCGCTCGCCGTTCGTTCGTCTGCCACCGTGGTCTCGGTGATCTCGATCGTCAGCCGGTGGGGCTGGAGTCCCGTTTCCTCCAATGCCGCCACCACGGCGCGCGACGCCTCGCCCTGACGGAGCTGTACGGCCGAGCAGTTGACCGACAGCTGGATCCCTACCGGCCACGGCGCCGCCTGGCGGCAGGCGTCGGCGAGGACCCACGCGTTGAGATCGACGATGTGGTCGTTCGCCTCAGCCCACGGGATGAGGATGTTCGGCGGGATGTAGCCGCGCGTCGGGTGGTCCCAGCGGACCAGGGCTTCGAAACCGAGGAGCCGTCCATCGGCCAGGTCGACGGCTGGCTGGTACTCGAGAACGGGCTTGCCGTCCAGAACCCGCGAGAGCGCCTCGTTCACCTGTCGTGTATCGGCAGGTCCCGAGTCGCCCTTGACACCGAAAAGACCTGGTCGGGACCTTGGTCCGTCAACGCTGACCCTCGGCAACCAATCGTCCGCTCCCCACCGAGGGTCAATCCCCGGCCTTGGCGGCCGCCTGGAACGGCGGCCGCTCGCCCCCGCCGTGCGCCTCGATCGCGGCGCCGGTGACGAACGCGGCGAGGGGCGACGCGAGAAAGAGGCAGACCCCGGCGATGTCGGCCGGGGTACCGAGGCGCCCCATGGGGACGGTCCGGGCGACCGCCTCGAGGCCCGCCTCACCGCCGTAGTAGTCGTAGGCCGCCTCCGTCGCCAGGAGGCCGGCCACGACGCAATTGACCCGGACCTCCGGCGCCCATTCCATGGCCAGCGTGCGAGTCAGGTTGAGGAGGCCGGCCTTGGCAGCGCCGTACGCGGCCGAGCCGGGTGACGGCCGCAACCCGGAGATGCTCCCGATGTTGACGATCGACCCGCCCCACGCCTGGTCGCGCATGACGGCGTAGGCCGCCTGCGCGCAGTACATGGGCGCCAACAGGTTGAGCCCGACGATGGCGGCGAGGAAGCGGGGCGAGGCCTCGGCCGCCGCCGCCTCAGGCGACCCGCCGGCGTTGTTGACGAGCACGTCGAGCTGCCCGTGGCGCCCGACGGCGGCATCCACGACCGCGGCCGCCTGCTCTGCGTCGCGCACATCTGCGGCGACGAACGACGCCGATCGGCCCGCCGCCGTCGGGAGTTCCGAGTCGGCTGGGGTCGTGCGACCGCACACGACGACCTCGGCCCCGGCGGCGAGGAAGGCCTCGGCGATGCCGCGGCCCACGCCCCGGGCCCCACCGGTGACCACGACGACCTGGTCCGAGAAGTCGAGCGGGCCCCCCTGGTGTCGCGATGGCTCGCTCACGTTCCCTCCTCGTATCGGTCGGGCCCGAAACTAGCGGTGGCCGCGGTGGTGGCCTACCCTCGAGCCGTTTCCTGACGATGTATCAGATAGAGAGCCGAGGCGAGATGGGCATCGGGAGGTTCCAGCGGTCACCGGGCACGGCCGAGGTCGTCATCGACGTGCCGCCGGTCAACGCCCCCGATGTCGCGGGGTGGTTCGAGCTGGCCGATGCCGTGCTCGCCGCCGGTCGCGAGCCGGAGGTGCGGGCCGTCGTGCTACGGGCCGAGGGACGCGGGTTCTGCGCCGGTGTGGACATCAAGGAGATCCAGGCCAAAGGCGACGAGGCACTCGTGGGCGTGAACCGGGGATGCGCCGCCGCCTTCGCCGCGATCTACGACTGCGAGGTCCCGGTGATCGCCGCCGTCCACGGCTTCTGCCTGGGCGGGGGAATCGGCCTGGTTGGCAACGCCGACGTGATCGTCGCCTCGGACGACGCCACCTTCGGTCTGCCCGAGGTCGATCGAGGCGCGCTGGGCGCTGCGACCCACCTGGCGCGGCTCGTGCCCCAGCACCGGATGCGCTCCATGGTCTACACCGCGACTTCCGCGACTGCGGCCGAGCTCCATCGTTACGGCTCCGTGCTCAAGGTCGTCTCTCGCGACGAGTTGGTCGACGCCGCCTACGAGGTGGCGGACGCCATCGCTGCGAAGAGCCCGATGATCATCCGGCGGGCCAAGGAGTCGCTCAACGGGATCGACCCGGTCGACGTGAAACGGAGCTACCGCTACGAGCAGGGTTTCACCTACGAGCTGCACGTCCGCGGCGTGGCCGACGAGCAGCGTCAGGCGTTCGTCGAGAAGCGCGAAGCGGACACCTCCAAGTGACCGACAAGCGCGCCGCGCTGGACGACGTGGTCGCTGAGCTCCGCGACGGGATGACCATCGGCTTCGGGGGTTGGGGGTCACGGCGCAAGCCCATGGCCGTCGTCCGGGCCATCCTGCGATCCAGCCTGCGCGATCTCACCGTGGTCTCCTACGGTGGTCCCGACGTCGGCCTGCTCTGCGCCGCTGGCAAGGTCCGCAAGGCGGTGTTCGGGTTCGTGACCCTCGACTCGATCGCGCTCGACCCCCACTTCCGGCGGGCCCGCCAGGGCGGGGAGATCGAGGCGATGGAGGTGGACGAAGGCATGTTCTACCTGGGCCTACTCGCCGCGGCACAACGTGTGCCGTTCCTGCCCACCAGAGCCGGGCTCGGCTCGGACGTGATGCGGGTCAATCCCGGGCTTCGCACCATCCTCTCGCCCTACGAAGACGGAGAGGAGCTTGTGGCCATGCCGGCATTGCGGCTCGACGCCGCCTTCGTCCACTGCAACCGCGCGGACGTGCACGGCAACGGCCAGCTCCTGGGTCCCGACCCGTTCTTCGACGACCTCTTCCTGGGAGCCGCGGAGCGCCGCTTCGTGACGGCCGAGCGCGTGGTCGACGCGGGCGCGCTCCCCGGGGAGGGTCCCATGCAGGCGATCACGATCACGCGCCTGCTGACCGACGCGGTGGTCGAGGCGCCCGGCGGTGCACACTTCACCTCGTGCGAACCGGACTATCCCCGCGACGAGGCGTTCCAGTCGGCGTACGCGAAGGCGAGCGCCGACGTCGAGGGGGACGCGTGGCCGGCCTTCCGGTCGCGCTATCTCGAGGTCGACGAAACCGGGTACCAGGCGGCGGTCCGCGAGGAGGCTGGCCGATGAGCGGCGGAGGCGGCGACACCGGCGTGACCCGGGCCGAGATCTGCGCAGTGGCGTGCGCGGACATCTGGCGCGACGCGGGGGAGATCCTGGTGAGCCCGTTCGGGACCGTCCCGTCGATCGGCGCCCGGCTGGCCCGGCTCACCTTCTCGCCGGACATCGTCCTCACCGACGGCGTGGCCGCCCTCATGGCGAACACGCCCCCCCTCGGGACTGCACCCGAGACGCTCGTGCGCGAGGCATGGCTGCCCTACCGGCGGGTGTTCGACGTGGTCTGGTCGGGCCGGCGCCACGTCATGATGATGGCGAGCCAGGTCGACCGCTTCGGCAACCAGAACCTGAGCTGTATCGGGGACTGGGAGCGGCCCAAGGCCCAGCTCATCGGGGTGCGCGGCGCGCCCGGCAACACCGTGAACCACCCCACGAGCTACTGGGTGCCGAGCCACTCGGCCCGGACCTTCGTCGACAAGGTCGACATGGTCTGTGGCGTCGGCTACGACCGCGCGGCCGCGGCCGGCCCGGCGGCAGCGCGGTTCCACGACGTCCGGGCCGTGGTGAGCAATCTCGCCGTCTTCGACTTCGACACCCCCGACCGCTCGATGCGGTTGCGCTCGCTCCACCCGGGCGTCTCCCTCGACGAGGCCGTGGCCGCCACGGGCTTCGAGCTGACCGTGCCCGCCGACGTCCCAGAGTCCCGGCTTCCGTCTCCCGAGGAGCTCCGTCTCATCCGCGACCTGCTCGACCCGTCCTCGACCCGCGACCGCGAGCTCGGGTGAGCACGTCCGGCCTCGAGCCGAGCCCGGCACCGACGGCGCCCGAGCCCCACCCTGCCCTGCAGACGAGGCTGTGCGAGCTCGCGGGCGTGCGATACCCGATCGTGCAGACGGGCATGGGCTGGGTGGCCGGCGCGCGGCTGGTGGCGGCGACGGCGAACGCGGGCGGCCTGGGCATCCTGGCGTCGGCCACCATGACCTTCGAGGAGCTCGAGCGGGCCGTCGGCGAGGTCCGCGACAGGACCGAGGCGCCGTTCGGCGTGAACATGCGCACCGATGTCGAGGACGTGGCCAAGCGGGTGGACCTCCTCGTGGACCAGGGCGTCCGGGTGGCGAGCTTCGCCCAGGCCCCCCGTCCGGATACCGTGGCCAAGCTCCGCGACGCGGGCGTGGTCGTCATCCCGACCATCGGGGCGCGCCGGCACGCCGAGAAGGTGGCCTCGTGGGGCGTCGACGGGGTCATCGCCCAGGGCGCCGAGGGTGGCGGGCACACGGGCCAGGTGCCGACCTCCCTCCTCGTCCCTCAGGTGGTCGACGCCGTGGGCAGCGACGTCGCCGTGGTCGCCGCCGGCGGCTTCAACGACGGACGGGGCCTCGTGGCAGCGCTCGCATGGGGCGCGGCCGGGATCGCCATGGGCACCCGGTTCCTCCTCACCCAGGAGAGCACGGTGCCCGACGAGGTGAAGAAGGTATACCTGGGCACGCCGGTGACCGGGACGGTCGTGACCACCCGCGTGGACGGCGCACCCCAGCGGGTGGTCCGAACCGCCGCGGTGGACCATCTCGACGGGGCCGGGCGCCTGACCGCGCTACCCCGGGCGCTCCGGAACGCGCTCGCGTTCAGGCGTCAGACCAACACCTCAATGCGCGCACTGGTGCGCGAGGGTCTGGCCATGAAGAAGGGCAACGATCTCAGCTGGGCCCAGGTGGTCATGGCCGCCAACGCGCCGATGATGACCCGAGCCGCTCTCGTCGAGGGCCGCACCGACGTGGGCATCCTGCCGACCGGTCAGGTCGTGGGCGTGATCGAGGAGCTGCCGACGGTGGCGGAGCTGGTGTCCCGGATCGTCATCGAGGCCAACGAGACGCTGGCCCGGCTCACGGCGAGCTGACCTCGCCGCCGGGCGTTCCGGGCGTCAGTCGAGGCGCTCGATGATGGTGGCGTTGGCCTGGCCGCCGCCTTCGCACATCGTCTGGAGGCCATAGTGGCCGCCGATGCGCTCGAGCTCGTTGAGCATCGTGGCCATGAGGCGGGCGCCGGAGCACCCGGTGGGGTGGCCGATGGCGATGGCCCCGCCATTGGGGTTGACCTTCGACATGTCGGGGTGCAGTTCCCGCTCCCAGGCGAGGACGACCGAGGCGAACGCCTCGTTGATCTCCACCACGTCGATGTCGTCGAGCGTGAGCTTGGCCTTGTCGAGCACCAGGCGCGTGGCGGGTATCGGCGCGGTGAGCATGATCACGGGATCGTTGGCCGCGACGGCAAACGTGTGGAACCGGGCACGCGGCCGCAGGCCGAGCGCCTCGGCGCGCTCCTCGCTCATCACGAGGACCGCGGCAGCGCCGTCCGAGATCTGCGACGACGTCCCCGCTGTGATCGTGCCGTCCTCGCTGAAGGCCGGGGCGAGACCGGCGAGCTTCTCGATGCTCGTGTCGCGGCGAACGCCTTCGTCGAAGGCGAGCACGTCGTCGCCGTCGGGGCTCGGCGACGCCATGGGCACGATCTCGTTCCGGAACCGGCCCGCCTCCTGGGCGGCGGCCGCGCGGCGGTGGGACTCCAGGGCGAAGGCATCCATCTCGTCCCGGGTCACGCGCCAGCGCCGGGCGATCTCCTCGGCCGACATCCCCTGGTGGATGAACTCGAAGCGCCGGAGCACCGTCGGCCCGTATGCCTCACCGGGGCCCGGCTCGGTGGTGGACCCGATGGGCACGCGCGACATCGACTCGATGCCGGCGCCGATCACGATGTCCATCGCGCCGGCCATGACGGCCTGAGCGGCGAAATGGACCGCCTGCTGTGCCGACCCGCACTGGCGGTCGACGGTCGTCCCGGGGACGGTGTCGGGGAAGCCGGCGGCCAGTGCCGCGTTGCGCCCGATGTTCATGGCCTGCTCGCCAACGGTCATCGTGCACCCCATCACCACGTCCTCGACTAGGGCGGGATCGAGGTCGTTGCGCTCGACCAGCGCCCGGAGGGGTTGAGCGGCGAGGTCGACCGCGTGCCAGCCGGAGAGTCGTCCGTTTCGGCGGCCCACCGGGGTCCGCACGGCGTCGATGATCACGGCGTTCGGCATGGTGCCCATTGTTGCCCGGAATCTGGCGGTGTGTCAGATTCGGCCTCGATGGATCTCCGCTTCACCGACGAACAGGAGCGATTCCGCGCCGAGGCACGTGCATGGCTCGAGGCGCACGCTCCGAGCCCGCGCACCGGCAGGGGGCCCCTGCCGTCCCTGGACACCCAGGAGGGGTTCGAGGCGCACCGCGAATGGGAGCGGGAGATGTTCGACGCCCGCTGGTCCGTGGTCTCCTGGCCGGAGGAGTTCGGCGGGCGGGGTGTGGACCTGTTCCATTGGATCGTCTTCGAAGAGGAGTACTACCGCGCCCAGGCCCCCACCCGTGTGGGCCAGAACGGGATCTTCCTCCTCGCCCCCACCCTCTTCGAGTTCGGGACCGAAGAGCAAAAGGCGCGCTACCTCCCGTCCATGGCCTCGGGCGACGAGGTGTGGTGCCAGGGCTGGTCCGAACCCGACGCGGGCAGCGACCTGGCCGGCATCAGGAGCCGGGCGGAGCGCCGAGGGGGCTCGTGGGTCCTCTCGGGCCAGAAGACCTGGTGCTCCCGTGGCGCGTTCGCGCACTGGCTCTTCGGGCTCTTCCGGACCGATCCCGAGGCAGAGCGGCATCGTGGGCTCACGTACTTCCTGGTCCCGATGGACGCGCCAGGGGTCACCGTCCGCCCGATCGCACAGCTCGACGGCGAGACGGGTTTCGCAGAGGTGTTCTTCGAGGACGTCGTGGT
>DASPTT010000158.1:0-45553 GCA_035623275.1 Acidimicrobiales bacterium | reverse complement strand
GGCGTGGGAGATCGTGGACCCCTTCCTCAACGCCTGGTCGGAGGAGGGCGCGGGTGTGCCGTTGGCCCAGTACCCCGCCGGCTCCTGGGGGCCGCACGAGGCGGACCTCCTGCTGGCGCGGGACCTGCGCCAGTGGCGCGAACCGTGAGCCCGCTGCCCGGCGACCTCCGCATCGTCGACGACGTCCCACGCGCATTCGCCTCGACCGTGATCGAGGCGTTCGCCAACCGGCGCACGCCTCGCTTCTCCATGGTGCTCTCCGGCGGGCCCACGGCCCGCGCCTGCTACGAGCTGCTCGCCGAGGTCGCCGCCGAGCGGATCGAGTGGCGCTACGTCGACGTCCTCATGGGCGACGAGCGCTGCGTGCCCGCCGACGACCCCGACGCCAACCAGCGCCTCGTGCGCGAGGCGCTGGTGGACCGGGTGGAGGACCTCGGGTCGTTCCACCCGATGTCGTGCGACGAGGGACCCGAGGCCTACCAGCGCATCGTCGAGCGCTACCCCGCCTTCGACCTGGTGCACCTGGGCCTGGGGCCCGACGGGCACACGGCATCGCTGTTCGCCGGCTCCCCCGCCCTCGACGCCCCGCCCGGGGTGCTGGTCATGCGCAGCCGGGACCCGGCCGAGGCGAACCCCCACGAGCGGATGACCCTCACCCTCGCCGCCATCGCCCGGGCCCGGATGGCGGTGTTCACCGTCGCCGGCGCCTCCAAACGCGACGCCCTGGCGCGCATCGTGCGGGGCGTGGACCTCCCCGCCGCCGACGTGCGGGCGGACAGGGTCGTGTGGCTCGTCGACACCGACGCCGGCATGCTGTGAGCGCCGGGCGGGGCCACGAAGGTCGAACGCTACGATGACCCCCGTGGCCGGCACCGACCTCCTCGCCGTCCCGACCTCCGAGCTGCAGGCCGAGGCCCGCGCCCTGCGCGCCGGGGTCACGGGCACCCGGGTGACGTACTCGCCCAAGGTCTTCATCCCCCTGACGATGCTGTGCCGCGATCGCTGCGGCTACTGCACCTTCGCCAAGCCGCCGGCACGTCTCGCCTCGCCCTACCTGTCGCTCGACGAGGTCCTGGCGCTGGCTCGCGCCGGGGCAGCCGCCGGCTGCCACGAGGCCCTCTTCACCCTGGGCGAGGCGCCCGAGGACCGCTACCCCGTGGCCCGACGGTGGCTCGACGACCACGGCTACGAGTCGACCGTCGTCTACCTGGCCGCGGCGTGCGCCGCGGTGCGCGACGAGACCGGGCTGCTCCCCCATGCCAACGCGGGGGCCCTGTCGCCCGTGGACCTGTCCCGACTGCGGCCGGTGGCGGCGAGCCAGGGGATGATGCTCGAGTCGCTCGCCCCCGATCTCGCCTGTCACCGCGGCGCCCCCGACAAGGCACCGGCGCGGCGGCTGGCCACCTTGGAGGCCGCGGGGAGCCTGGCCGTCCCCTTCACCACGGGCGTCCTCGTGGGCATCGGCGAGACCCGCGCCGATCGGTTGGCCGCGCTGGAGGCGATCGCCGAGGCGCGGCGCGCCCATGGCCACGTCCAAGAGGTCATCGTCCAGAACTTCCTGCCCAAGCCGGGCACGGCCATGCACGACCACCCACCGTGCCCACCCGAGGAGCTGTGGTGGACCATCGCCGCGGCCCGCCTGGTCCTGCCGCCCGAGGTCCACGTCCAGGCGCCGCCCAACCTCTCCGTCGACCTGCGTCCGCTGCTCGACTCGGGCATCGACGACTGGGGCGGTGTGTCGCCGGTGACCGCCGACCACGTGAACCCCGAGCGCGCCTGGCCGGCCCTGGGCCTCCTGCGCGCGGCCACGGAGGAGGCCGGGCTCACCCTCGCCTCGCGCCTGACCGTCTATCCCGAGTTCGCCCTGGAACCGGCGCGTTGGCTCGACCCCGCGATGCGCCCCGCGGTGCTCGCCGCGTCCGACGCGCAGGGGCTCGCCCGTGACGACGCCTGGTCGTCGGGCGGCGCCGGCGCACCCCCGGCCCTGATCGGCCCCGGGGCGCAGGGCGACGGGGCGTCTCCCGCCCGCCACGGCGCTGCGCCCGCGGGCGCGGTGGCGGCGGTGCTCGACGGCGTGCTCCTCGGGCACGAGGTCGGCGAGGACGAGATCGTGACCCTCTTCGGCGCCCGCGGCCCCGAGGTGCGCGCCGTGTGCGAGGTGGCCGACGTCATCCGGGGCGAGCACGTCGGCGACGTCGTCACCTGGGTCGCCAACCGCAACATCAACTACACGAACGTCTGCACCTTCAAGTGCCGGTTCTGCGCCTTCTCCAAGGGGCCGCTCTCGCTCAACCTCCGCGGGGCGCCGTACCTGCTCGGCCTCGACGACATCACCGACCGCGTGCGCGAGGCCGAGGAGCTCGGGGCCACCGAGGTCTGCCTGCAGGGCGGCATCCACCCGAGCTTCGACGGTGACTACTACCTGGAGGTCATCCGCGCCGTGCGCGCCGCGTCGGAGCGCATCCACATCCACGGCTTCACCGCGCTCGAGGTGACCGAGGGCGCCAAGCGCCTCGGTGAGCCCCTCGCCGCGTACCTGGGCCGCCTGCGCGACGCGGGCCTGGCCACGCTGCCGGGGACGGCGGCGGAGATCCTCGACGACGAGGTGCGCGCCGTGCTTTGCCCGGACAAGATCTCGACCGAGGAGTGGCTCGAGGCCCACCGGACGGCGCACGGCGTCGGGCTCCGGTCGAACGTGACGATCATGTTCGGTTCGGTGGAGCACCCGCGCTCGTGGGCCCGCCACATCCTGGCCACCCGCACCCTGCAGCGGGAGACCGGCGGCTTCACCGAGTTCGTCCCGCTGCCCTTCGTGCACATGGCGGCGCCGATCTTCCTCCAAGGGCACGCCCGGCGGGGCCCCACCTTCCGCGAGGCGCTCCTCATGCACGCCGTGGGCCGCATCGCCTATCGCGGCGCCATCGACAACATCCAGGTCAGCTGGGTGAAGATGGGGGTCGAGGGCGCCCGCCAGGCGCTGGCGGCGGGAGCCAACGACCTCGGGGGGACGCTCATGGACGAGAACATCTCCCGGGCGGCGGGAGCGAGCCACGGCCAGCGCATGGCCGAGGACGAATTCGCCTCGCTCGTCGCGCCCTTGGGCCGGTGCCTGGAGCAGCGCACGACGCTCTACGGGCGCGTGGCCGCCGCCCGCTGAGGTGCCGTGACCAGCGAGGACGTCCCGCCCCTGGTCGCCGACACGGCGGGGGTCGAGGCACCGACCACCGCGGAGCGGCTCGACCCGACGCGCGAGCACCTGGTGGACGCGCTGCTCGACTCGACCGGGGTGTCGACCCGGCGCGACCTCTATCGCGCCATCCTCGGCACCGTCGTCCATCTCGCCGAGGAGAACACGGACCCCCTCGACCTCAAGCTCGCCAGCGCGGCCATGGCCGAGATGGCCGAGGCGTTCCGCGTGTTCCGCCCCTTCCGGCGCCAGACCAAGGTCACCTTCTTCGGCTCGGCGCGCACCTTGGCCGACGACCCCCTCTACATCCAGGCGCGCAGCCTGGCGGCCCGGATGGCCGCGCACGGCTGGATGGTGGTGACGGGCGCCGGACCCGGGATCATGGCCGCCGGCATGGAGGGCGCCGGCGCCGAGCAGTCCCTCGGCGTGAACATCCGCCTCCCGCACGAGCAGGGCGCGAACCCCTTCATCGCCCAGGACCCCAAGCTCGTCGAGATGCGGTACTTCTTCACCCGCAAGCTCATGCTGATCAAGGAGTCGGACGGCTACGCCGTGCTCCCGGGCGGCTTCGGGACCCTCGACGAGGCGTTCGAGCTCCTGACCCTGCTCCAAACGGGCAAGGCGCAGCCGGCGCCGCTGGTCCTCCTCGACGTGCCCGACGGGACCTATTGGCGCGGCTGGGAGCGGTTCGTCGACGAGCAGGTGACGACCCGGGGCCTTGTCTCGGGCGACGACCGCAATCTCTATCGCGTCACCGCGGACGTCGACGAGGCGGCGGCCGAGCTCCTCGGCTTCTACCGCAACTACCACTCGTGCCGCTGGGTCGGCGACCTCCTGATCCTGCGGCTCGAGCACGAGCCCACGGGCCGCCAGCTCGCACAGCTCAACGACGAGTTCGGCGACATCGTGGCCGAGGGCGTCATCCGCCGGACCAAGCCGCTCGGGCCCGAACGCTCGTCCGACGACCACGTGGAGCTGCCTCGCGTCGCGCTCCGCTTCGACCGGATGCACTACGGCCGGCTGCGCCAGCTGATCGACCGGGTCAACGGCTTCGCCGACTGACCTCGTCGTCGCCGGTGAACGTCTTGGCGATCCGGGGTCAGTCCGTCCCGGCGTCGTCGTCCGGCGGCCGCGTCGACAGGAGCACGACCGCCTTCTCCACCGAGTGCCGCGCCCGCGTGACGCGGCGCTCGTCGGCCAACAGGACAGGGTCCGGCTCACCCCCGGCGTCGAGCGCGGCCCGAGCCTCGCGGAGGCGGTCGATGGCCAGGTCCGCGAGCTCCTCGGCGATGCCGGCCAGGCGCCGGGCCAGCTCCTCCGTTCCCATGCCCCCGCGCGGCGCTCAGTCGGCGCGCTTGGGGACGGGCAGCTCCTCCACCTCGAGCTTCCCGTCGGCCACCATGGCGCGGAGGGCCTTCTTGTCGAATTTCCCGACGCTCGTCTTCGGCAGCTCGTCCACGAAGGCCCATCGCTCGGGCAGCCACCAGCGCGCCACCCGGCCCTGGAGGAAGTCGAGCACCTCGTCGGGTGCCGGGCGCTGCTCCCCGGCCGACACGACCACGACCAACGGCCGCTCGTCCCAGCGCTCGTCGGGCACGCCGACGACGGCCGCCTCGAAGACGCCGGGGTGGGCCATCACCTCGTTCTCGAGCTCGACCGAGGAGATCCACTCCCCACCCGACTTGATGACGTCCTTGGTGCGGTCCGAGATCATCATGAAGCCGCGCTCGTCGAGCGTGCCGGCGTCCCCGGTGCGCAGCCACCCGTCGTGGAAGCGCTCCGGCGTGGGCTCGCCCACGTACGCCCCGGTGACCCAGGGCCCGCGCGCCTCGAACTCGCCCACCGAGACGCCGTCGTCGGGCAGGACGTTGCCCGCCTCGTCGACGACACGGATCTCGACACCGGCGACGACGCGGCCCGTCTTGGCACGCCAGTCCATCTCCTCCTCGGGCGGCGTGCCCTTGGGCGGGAAGGCCAGCGCGCACACGGGGCTCGTCTCCGTCATGCCCCAGCCCTGGATCATCTTCACGCCGAAGCGCTGCTCGTAGGCCTCCATCAGGGCCCGGGGCACCGCCGCGCCACCTGCGGTGAGCATCCGCACCGAGGACAGGTCCACGTCGTTGGACCGGCTGTAGCGCAGCAGGTCGTTCCAGATGGTGGGCACCCCGAGCGACAGGGTCGGCCGCAGCTCCTCGAACATCCGCGCCAGCGGCTCCGCCTGCAGGAACCGCTCCGGGAGGATGACGTCGGCGCCCGAGAGGAACGCCGCATAGGGCATGCCCCAGGCGTTGGCGTGGAACATGGGGACGATGGTGAGCACCCGGTCGTTCTCGCTCGCCCCCACGGTGTTCGCCGTGAGCAGGCACATGGAGTGCAGGTAGGTCGAGCGGTGGCTGTAGGCGACGCCCTTGGGATTGCCCGTCGTCCCGCTCGTGTAGCACATGGCCGCCGCCTGGCGCTCGTCGAGGACGGGCCATTCGATCCCCGGCTCCTCGGGGCCGATCAGCTCCTCGTAGCCGATCGTGTCCCCCAGCCCGCTCAGGTCGCCCTCCCCCACCACCACCACGTGCTCGACGGTCTTGCACTCGGCGCGCACCCGGGCGAAGAGGGGCGCGATGGAGCCGTCCACGATGACGACGCGGTCCTCGGCGTGGTTCACCACGTAGGCGAGCTGGTCGGGGAAGAGGCGGATGTTGAGCGTATGGAGGACCGCGCCGAGCGCCGGGATGGCCAGGTACGCCTCCAGGTGCTCCTGATCGTTCCAGCAGAAGGTGCCGACCCGATCGCCGTCCCCGACCCCGAGGCGGCGAAGGGCCTTGGCCAACCGCTCAGCTCGGGCGGCGACCTCGCGGAACGTCGCCCTGCGATCGCCCGCGGGCGTCACGGTCGTCACGAGGCTGTCGCCGTAGACCCTCTGGCCGTGGCGGAGGATGCCGCTGACCAGCAAGGGCGCGTCCTGCATCGTGCTGCGCATGCCGGGAGCATACTCAGGGGTGGTCACCGCGACCCGGCGCCGGGGCGCGGCAGGCGGCCCGGTCGGTAGGCTCGAGACGTGGACGTCGGCGAGGCGCTCGAGTTCGTGCGCCACAACCACCGGGCGGTGATGGCCACCACGCGTGCCGACGGGCGGCCGGCGCTGACGCCGGTGGCCGCGGCCGTCGACGACGACGGCAAGGTGGTCGTGAGCACGCGGGAGACGGCGATGAAGGCGGCGCACCTGCGCCGGGCCCCCTACGCGTCGATCCTCGTCATGAACGACGGCTTCTTCGGCTCCTGGGCGCAGCTCGAGGGACCGGTCGAGATCGTCGCGTTGCCCGACGCCATGGAGGGGCTGGTCGCCTACTACCGCAGCGTGGCCGGCGAGCACCCCGACTGGGACGCCTACCGCGCCGCCATGGCGAGCGAGCGGCGCGTGCTGCTGCGGATGACGGTCGAGCGGGCGGGGCCGAGCCGCTCCGGCTGAGGTCGGCCCCGCCGCCGTCGCGTGGGCACCGGCCGATCCCCGTAACGTGTCGGCGTGACCGACCAGCCCACCGAGGACCCCGACACGCATGCCGACGACGTCGCCTACGACACCGACGGTTGGACCAACCGCCAGCGGGCCAAGCTGACCGAGACCCTCCTCGAGGCGGGCGTCTCCCACGAGTGGAGCGGCACCGAGCTCGTGGTGGCCTCGGTCCACGAGGCCTTCGTGGACCGGCTCATCTATCCGGAGGACGCGGACGACGGCACGGGCGCGGGCGCCTGAGCCCTCCCGCCCCGCCCGGCGGCGTCGGCCGTTGACGACCGGCGCCACGCGTGGTGCACTGTGCGGACGAGGCCGGCACGCCCGGCCGACGCTGAGCCCCGGCTCACCCGAATGCGTCTACCCCGGTGCCCGCGCGCCCGGGCGGGGAGGCAGGGAGATCCGTGCGTGCTCCGGGCCGGCTCGCCGTCGGTGCCGGCGCGGCCGTCGCGGGCCTGTCGTTGGCCGTGGTCCTCGGCGCCGCGGCCGTGGCCGGGGCGCCGGGCGCGTTGGCGGGCGCTGGGAGCGGCGACGCCGGGGCGGCAACCGCCGACGTGCCGTCGTCGCAGGCCGCTGACGCATCCCCCGCGGCCAGCGGCGCGCTGCGCTGGGCGCTGGCCCGGGTGGGCACCCCCTGTGGACGGGGCGGGCCCGGCCACGGCGGCTTCGACTGCCCGGCGCTCGTCGAGCAGGCCTACGCGGCGGCCGGCGTCTCCCTGCCGCGCGACGTCCGGTCGCAGTACGACGTGGGGCCCGTGCTCGCCGCGGGGACGGCGCTGCGGCCCGGCGATCTGGTCTTCTTCGGGCCCTCGGCCGGGGCCGTGGACCGCGTCGGCATCGCCCTGGGTGACGGGACCATGGTCGATGCGCCCTGCTCCGGTGGAGCGGTGCGCATCGACGCGATATGGGCGACCGGGTACCTCGGCGCCACCCGTCCCGCGTCCTGAGGCGCCGATACAGTGACGGCGGGTCGGGAACCAGGGAGGGAGGGCGGCGGATGGGCAAGGTGATGACCGTCCGGGGGCCGGTGGAGGCGTCGGCGCTGGGACGCACGCTCATGCACGAGCATGTCTTCATCCGGACGTTCGAGATCGAGCGGAACTGGCCGACGGGATGGGCACGCGCGGCGGCCGTCGCCGACGCCGTGAAGCGCCTGCGGGAGCTCAAGGACGCGGGCATCGACACCATCGTCGACCTGACGGTGCCGGGGCTCGGGCGCGACACGGAGGCGGTCCTCGAGGTGGCGGAGCAGGTGGACCTCCACGTCGTGATGGCCACCGGCTACTACACGTACCACCACCTCCCGCACTACTTCGACTACCGGGGCGCGGCGTTCCGGCCCGACGGCGTCGACATCCTCGACGAGTTCTTCCGCGGGGACGTCGACGGCGGGCTCGACGGCACGGGGGCTCGTCCGGGGATCCTCAAGTGCGCCACCGACGAGGCGGGGCTGACCCCTGACGTCGAGCGGATCCTCCGGGCCGTCGCCCGGGTGCACCGGGCCACGGGCCTGCCCATCTCGACGCACACGCACGCGGCGACCCGCCGCGGCCTCGACCAGCAGCGGGTCTTCGCAGAGGAGGGCGTGGACCTCTCGCGGGTGGTGATCGGCCACAGCGGGGACTCGACGGACCTCGGCTACCTCGAGGAGCTGCTCGCCGCGGGGTCGACCCTGGGCATGGACCGCTTCGGCGTCGACGTCTTGTGCCCGACCGAGCGACGCATCGACACGGTGGCTGCGCTCTGCGAGCGGGGCTGGGCCGGCCAGCTGGTCCTCTCGCACGACACCAACTGCCACATCGACTGGTTCCCCGACGACCTGCTCGCCGCGGCCACGCCGAACTGGCACTTCCTGCACATCAGCCACGACGTCCTGCCCGTCCTGCGGGAGCGTGGGGTCACCGAGGAGCAGATCGACCAGATGCTGGTCGGCGCGCCGCGCCGCATCCTCGATCACGGGCCCGGCTACTGAGCGACCGGACCGGGCCCCGGCGCGGCGATAGCGTCGTCGTCGTGGGGATCGGGCGCAGCCTGTCGGTCGCGGTCTCGTGCCTGGTGCTTGGGGCGTTCGGCGCGGCCTCGTGCGGCTCGTCGAGCTCGTCGGCGGCGGCCCAGTACTACGTGTCCCTCGGCGACTCCTACGCGGCCGGCTACCAGCCCAACCCCCAGGGAGGGGTCGGGCACACCTCCACCAACGGCTTCGCCTACCAGGTCGTCGGGCTGGCCGGCGCCCGCGGCTACCACCTGACCCTGGCCAACTTCGGCTGTGCCGGGGCCACCACGACGTCGCTGCTCGACGCCGTCGGCTGCCCGCCGGCGGCCTTGGGCCCCGGCGGGGAGCAGTACCCGACCATGACGCAGGCCGCGGCCGCCGAGCAGTTCCTCCGCCAGCACCGGGGGCACGTCGCCCTGGTGACGGTGTCGATCGGCGGCAACGACGTGACCCACTGCGCGGGCGACGCCAACCCCACCACCTGCGTGGTGGCCGCCATCGCCACCGCCAAGGCGAACCTGACGACCCTCATGCCCGCCCTGCGGTCCGCCGCCGGTCCCGACGCCACCATCGTGGGGATCACCTACCCGGACGTCCTCCTGGGCCTGTGGGTGGGCGGCAGCCCGAGCGACCAGTCGCTGGCCAAGCTGTCGGTCACCGCCTTCCAGAGCTTCATCAATCCCGCCCTGTCCAGCTCGTACCGCTCGGTGGGGGGCCGCTTCGCCGACGTCACCGCGGCCTCCGGCGCCTACGTGCCCTTGGACCAGACCACCTCGCTGGCCCCCTACGGCGTGGTCCCGGTGGCGGTGGCCAAGACGTGCGAGCTCACCTACTACTGCGAGTTCCACGACATCCACCCGATGACCGCGGGCTACACGCTCATCGCCCAGCTGGTCACCGCCGACCTGCCGCGGCGCTGATCCGCCGTCCGGCGTCGGCGCGCACCCGGCGCCGTCCTCGGCCCCTCACGCGTGGCGTCGCCGGTCGTCGGGCATGGCCGGGTGCCGGTGCAGCCAGCACAGGCCCGAATGGTGCGTCGTGCGGTTCCTGCACCGGCGCCGCCCCCCACGTGTCTCGGTGAAGGGGACGTAGACATAGGCGTGGCACTGCTCGCTCATCCGTCGGCACCCGAGCTCGGGAGGGGGATCTCCTGGCTTTCTCCGCGCAGCAGCTCGGCGGCGAAGGCCATGGCGCACAGGACCAGGAAGTCCCGGCGCAGCCCGGTGATCTCGGAGGCCCGCTCGAAGGAGTGGGAGGCCACGGCACCCATGTCCTCCGGCTCCACCTGGAATTGCGCCGCGGCCCGGGCGGCCGCCCGGCGCACCGCGCGTTCGGCCTCGGCGTGCCTCCCCCCGACCACGGTCCGCACCATCCGGTCCAGGAGGCTGCGGGCCGGGCCCTCTGCCCGCTCCCAGCCGAGGACCTCGAGCGCCAGGCACCCCTCGACCTCCTGGCCGTGATCGTGCAGGAGCCGGGCGGCGACCACGAGCCGGACGGCCCCCTCGGGGCAGGCGAGCAGGTCGTCGCGGCGAAGGTCCTCGACCTCGCCCTCTCCCGGGTGGCCGGCGGCCGGACGATGCCCGGCGGCCGTGTCGCCGAGCTCCCACGCGCCTCGTCGTGAACCCCGGTGGAACATGGCGGCCGCCTCCGTTCGATCCTTGCTCCTGCCATGGTGAGCCTGGGCAACGGTGGGGCGCCACGGCCATGGGTCGGCGCCGCGGAGGTCTTTCGGCCCACCCCCTCCTCCCGTCGGGACGAGGGCGCGGTCCACCGGCGCGCCACCCGACCCGGGCAGGATGGGGCCGTGGACGCGATCGCCGGGGCGCCGGTGCGCCCTGGCCGGCCCCGCACCGACGACGATGCCGCCTTCATGGTGCGCTTCGACGCCCGGATGCGACTGCCCATCGTCGTGTCCGCCATCCTCCCCCTGGTCATCGTCCCCGAAGCGGGCAACTGGCTGGGCGAGGTCGTGGGGGTCGCCACCTGGCTGGTCTTCCTCTTGGACTTCGTCGTCCACGTCCGCCGCCTCGACCACTACACCCGCACCGGCTTCGGGCGCTTCGACCTCGCCGTGGTCACGCTCACCGCGCCGTGGTACCTGCTCCCGGGCGCCCACGCGGGCAGCTTCGTGGTGCTGCTCCGGCTGGCCCGGCTGGCGCGGCTGCTCATGGCCAGCCGGGGGGCGCACCGGCTGGTCCAGCGCCTCGGCCGGGTGGCCGTGGTCGCCGTCGGCGTGCTGGTGGTCGCCTCGCTCGTGGCGTACTACGCAGAGCACCCCACCAACCCCGAGTTCGCCACCCACGGAGACGCCCTGTGGTGGGGCATCGTCACCATGACCACCGTCGGCTACGGCGACATCGTCCCCAAGACACCGACGGGCCGATGGGCCGGCGTCACGATCATGGTCACCGGCATCGCCGTGTTGGGCGTGCTCGCCGGGTCGCTGGCCAGCTTCTTCCGTCTCGACTCCTCCGACGAGACGGCCCCGGCCGAGGCAGCCCAGACGGGCGCGGGCGCGGTGGGCGCGGTGGGCGAGGCGGGCGCGGCGGGCGCGGCGGGCGCGGCGGGCGCGGCGGGCGAGGTGGGCGCGGCGGGCGCGCTCGACCGGCTGGCGACCGAGGTCACGGCGCTGCGCGCCCAGATCGAGATGCTCAGCGCCCGCCTGGCCGAGTGGACCGGGCGGGGCGACTCCTCGCCCTAGGTACGAGGAACGGCCGGGCTCAGCGAAGCGCCAGGCACCCGGGCGTGAGCGGCGCGGGCAGCGCGCTGTCCCCCATGAGGTAGCGGTCAACTGCCGCCGCGCACGACCGGCCCTCGGCGATGGCCCACACGATGAGGCTCTGGCCACGGGTCATGTCGCCGCAGACGAACACACCCGGTCGGTTGGTGGCCCACTCACCGTCGCAGGCCACCGACCCCCGAGCGTCGAGCGCAAGGCCGAGCTCGCCGACGACCCCGTGGCGCTCGGCCCCGAGGAAGCCCATGGCCAGCAGGACCAGCTCGCACTCGAGCTCGAATTCGCTGCCCTCGACCTTGGTGAAGGTGGGCCGGCCGCCCTCGGTGCCGACCTCCACCTGGTGCCCCCGCAGACCACGCACCGCCCCGCGCCCGTCGTCCTCGAACGAGGTGGTGGTCACCGCGTAGAGGCGCTCGCCACCCTCCTCGTGTGCCGATGACGTCCGGAAGACGAGGGGCCAGGTCGGCCAGGGGTTGTCCGCGGCGCGGTCGTCGGGCGGACGGGCCAGGATCTCGAGCTGGTGCACCGACGCCGCGCCCTGACGATGCGCCGTGCCCAGGCAGTCCGCGCCCGTGTCCCCGCCGCCGATGATGACGACGCGCTTGCCCTCGGCCGAGATGGGCGTGCCCGGGAGGAGGCCCTCGCGCTCGAGGTTGGAGGGCTTGAGGTACTCCATGGCCAGATGGACACCCGCCAGCTCCCGTCCCGGGACGTCGAGGTCCCTCGGCAGCGTGGCCCCTCCGGCCAGCACCAGCGCGTCGTACTCCTCGACCAGGGCCGAGGCGGAGACCACCTCGACGCCCGGGGCGCTCGCGCTCCCCGCCCCGCGGGCCAGCCCGGGCTCGACCGCCCCGGCCGCGTCGGGGCCCGGGGCGCCCACCGATGTCGCGCAGCGGAACACCACCCCCTCCGCACGGAGCTGGGCCAGGCGCCGGTCGAGCACCGCCTTCTCCATCTTGAACTCGGGGATGCCGTAGCGCAGGAGGCCCCCGGGCTTCTCGGCCCGCTCGAAGACGGTCACGTCGTGACCGGCGCGCGCCAGCTGCTGTGCCGCGGCGAGCCCAGAGGGCCCCGACCCGACGACCGCCACACCGCGGCCCGTGCGCACGTCCGAGGGCTGGGGCTGCGCCCAGCCCTCGGACCAGCCCCGCTCGGCGATCTCGTACTCGACGCGCTCGATGGTCACCGGGTCCGTGTTGATCCCGAGGACGCAGGCACCCTCACACGGGGCGGGGCACAACCGGCCGGTGAACTCGGGGAAGTTGTTGGTGGCATGCAGCCGCTCGAGCGCGTCGTACCAGTCGCCCCGGTAGACGAGGTCGTTCCACTCCGGGATGAGGTTCCCGAGGGGGCAGCCCTCGTGGCAGAAGGGGATGCCGCAGTCCATGCAACGCGCCCCCTGGTCGCGCGCCTCCTCCTCTGGGAACGGCTCGTAGACCTCGCGCCAGTCGCGCAGGCGCACGGCCACGGGCCGCCGCGGCGGGAGGCACCGGGGGAACTCCAGGAACCCGGTCGGCTTGCCCATGGCCCTACCCGTGCGCCGCGGCCATGACCGCGTCGTCCACCGACGCGCCCGCCTCCACGGCCCGGCGCGTCGCCTCGAGCACCCGTCGGTAATCGCGGGGCATGACCTTCACGAAGTCCTCCACGGCGCGTCCCCAGGACTCGAGCACCCGGGCGGAGACCGCGGAGCCCGTCTCCTCGCCGTGGCGCGCGACCACGTCGCGTAGCCACAGGCGGTCCTCCTCGTCGAGCGGCTCGAGGTCGACCATCTCGAAGTTCACCCGCGTCGAGAACAGGCGGTCGGGGTCGTAGACGTAGGCCACGCCCCCCGACATCCCCGCGCCGAAGTTCCGCCCGGTGGGGCCGAGCACCACCACCCGCCCACCGGTCATGTACTCGCAGCCGTGGTCGCCCACACCCTCGACCACCGCGGTGGCGCCAGAGTTGCGCACGCAGAAGCGCTCCCCCACCTGCCCGCGCAGGAACACCTCGCCGGCGGTGGCGCCGTAGAGGATCACGTTGCCGGCGATGATCTGGTCCTCCGCCGCGAAGGGCGAGACCTCCGGTGGCCGCACCACGACCCGGCCACCCGACAGGCCCTTGGCCAGGTAGTCGTTGGCGTCCCCGAAGAGCCGCATGGTCACGCCCCGGGGCACGAAGGCGGCGAAGCTCTGGCCCGCCGAGCCCCGGAAGGTGAGCGCCACGGTGCCGTCGGGGAGGCCGGCGCCGCCGCGTGCCGCGGTGATCTCGTAGCCGAGGAGCGTGCCCACCGTGCGGTCGACGTTGGCGATGGGCAGCTCGAGCGTGACGGGCTCGTCGCGCTCGATCGCCGGGCGGCACGCCTCGATGAAGGCGTGGTCGAGGGCCCGCTCGAGCCCGTGGTCCTGGACCCGACAGCAGTACCGGTCGGTGGGCGGCCCCGCCTCGGGCACCGCCAGGACGGGCGAGAGGTCGAGACCGACAGCCTTGTAGTGCTCGATGGCGGGCAGCGTGTCGAGCAGGTCGACGCGCCCGACGGCCTCCTCGATGGAGCGGAGGCCCAGCGAGGCGAGCAGCTCGCGCACCTCCTCGGCGATGAACTCGAAGAAGTGCTCCACGAACTCGGGCTTGCCTGCGAACCGCCGCCGCAGCTCGGGGTTCTGCGTGGCGATGCCCACGGGGCACGTGTCGAGGTGGCAGACGCGCATCATGATGCAGCCGGACACCACCAGGGGCGCGGTGGAGAAGCCGAACTCCTCGGCACCGAGCAGCGCGGCGATGACGACGTCGCGCCCCGTCTTGAGCTGCCCGTCGACCTGGACCACGATCCGGTCGCGCAGGCCGTTGAGCATCAGCGTCTGCTGGGTCTCGGCCAGGCCCAGCTCCCACGGGATGCCCGCGTGCTTCAGGGAGGTGAGGGGGCTCGCGCCCGTGCCGCCGTCGTGGCCCGAGATGAGCACGACGTCGGACTTGGCCTTGGCCACCCCCGCGGCCACCGTCCCCACCCCCACCTCGGCCACCAGCTTCACGTGCACGCGGGCGAGCGGGTTCGACGACTTCAGGTCGTGGATGAGCTGCGCGATGTCCTCGATCGAGTAGATGTCGTGGTGCGGGGGCGGGGAGATGAGACCCACCCCCGGGGTCGAATACCGCGTCTTGGCGATCCACGGGTACACCTTGTGCCCCGGCAGCTGGCCGCCCTCACCGGGCTTGGCCCCCTGGGCGATCTTGATCTGGAGGTCGTCGGCGTTCACGAGGTACTCGCTCGTGACCCCGAAGCGGCCCGAGGCCACCTGCTTGACCGCGCTGCGCCGCAGATCCCCGTTGGCGTCGGGCACGAAGCGCTCGGGGTCCTCGCCCCCCTCCCCGGTGTTGGACTTGCCCCCGAGGCGGTTCATGGCGATGGCGAGGGTCTCGTGCGCCTCGGCCGAGATCGAGCCGTAGGACATCGCGCCGGTGGCGAAGCGCCTGACGATGGCGCCGACCGGCTCGACCTCCTCGACGGGCACCGCCGCCTGCACGTCCTGGCGCAGGCGCAGGAGCCCGCGCAAGGTGGCCAGCTCGGCCGACTGGTCGTCGACGAGGCGCGTGTACTCCTTGAAGACGTCGTAGCGCTTGGCCCGGGTGGCGTGCTGGAGCTTGAACACCGTCTTGGGGTTGAAGAGGTGCACCTCGCCCTCGCGGCGCCATTGGTACTCGCCGCCGACCTCGAGCTCGCGATGGGCGCGCTCGGTGGGACGGGCCAGGTGCGCCAGCCGGTGTCGCTCGGCGACCTCCGAGGCGAGGACGTCGAGGCCCACGCCGCCGATGCGGCTCACGGTCCCGGTGAAGTACTCGTCCACGAGGTCCCGGGCCAGCCCCACGGCCTCGAAGATCTGGGCACCGGTGTAGGAGGCCACCGTGGAGACGCCCATCTTCGACATGATCTTGATCACGCCCTTGCAGGCCGCCTTGATGTAGTTCTTGCGCGCCTGGCGCGGCGTGACCCCCTCGAGCTGGCCCGAGGCGATCATGTCGTCGATCGTCTCCAGGGCGAGATACGGGTTGATGGCCGAGGCGCCGTAGCCGAGGAGCAGCGCCATGTGGTGCACCTCGCGGGCGTCGCCGCTCTCGACGATCAGGCCGACGCGCGTGCGGGTCTTCTCCCGCACGAGGTGCTCGTGCACCGCCGCCGTCAGCAGCAGCGACGGGATCGGCGCCATCTGCGCATTGGAGTTGCGGTCGGAGAGGACGATGATGTTCGCCCCCAGCGCGATGGCGATGCCGACGCGGCGCCGGACCTCCTCGATGGCCATGGCCAACGCCGCGCCGCCGCCCGTCACGTCGAAGAGGCCGTCGATGGCGAAGGCCTCGAACCCCGGCGTCTCCCCGTGCTCGTTGACGTAGACGAGCTTCGCCAGCTCGTCGTTGTCGACCACTGGATAGGGCAGGACGATCTGGTGGCACGACGCCGGACCCTCGTCGAGGAGGTTCCCCTCGGGCCCCAGCTTCGAGCGGGCCGACGTCACCAGCTCCTCGCGGATGGCGTCCAGCGGGGGGTTGGTGACCTGCGCGAAGAGCTGGGTGAAGTAGTCGAACAGCAGCCGTGACCGGTCGCTCAGCACCGCGATCGCGGCGTCGTTGCCCATCGAGCCGATCGGCTCCGCCCCGGTGCTGGCCATCGGCCCGACGATGAGGCGCAGCTCCTCGTTGGTGTAGCCGAACAGGCGCTGGTGGGTCACCACCGAGGCGTGCTGGGGCGTGAGCATCATCCGGGGCGGCAGCTCTTCCAGGGTCACCTGGCCCTGGAGCCAGGCGGTGTAGGGCCGGGCCCCCGCCAGCTCCGCCTTGATCTCGTCGTCGTCGACGATCCGGCCCTGCGCGGTGTCCACCAGGAACATCCGTCCCGGCTGGAGGCGCCCCTTGCGCACCACCGTCGCGGGGTCGAGGTCGAGGACGCCCACCTCCGAGGCCAGCACCACGAGGCCGTCGTCGGTCACCCAGTAGCGCGCCGGGCGCAGGCCGTTGCGGTCGAGGACCGCGCCGGCGATGGTGCCGTCGGTGAAGACCACGGCGGCCGGGCCGTCCCACGGCTCCATCAGCGAGGCGTGGTACCGGTAGAAGGCCCGGCGCGCCTCGTCCATGGTGGCGTGGTTCTCCCACGCCTCGGGGATCATCATGAGCACGGCGTGCGGCAGCGTGCGCCCGCCGAGGTGCAGCAGCTCGAGGACCTCGTCGAAGGAGGCGGAGTCGCTCCCCTCGGGGTCGCAGATGGGGAACAGCCGCTCGAGGTCGCCGGGGAGGAGGTCGCTGGCCAGGAGCGCCTCGCGCGCCCGCATCCAGTTGCGGTTGCCCCGCAGCGTGTTGATCTCGCCGTTGTGGGCCAGGTACCGGTACGGGTGCGCCAGCGGCCACGAGGGGAACGTGTTCGTCGAGAACCGCGAGTGCACCAGCGCGAGCCCGCTCTCGAAGCGCTCGTCGGAGAGGTCCGGGTAGAACTCGGAGAGCTGGTGGCCGGTGAGCATGCCCTTGTAGACCATCGTCCGGGCCGACAGGGAGGCGACGTAGACCCCCGGGACCTCGTGCTCGATGCGCTTGCGCAGGCAGAAGGCCAGGCGGTCGACGCCGATGGGGTCGGGCACGGCCGGCGCCGCTCCTGTCGGGGCCAGCGCGACCTGGCGCAGCCGCGGCATGGCGCCCAGGGCCGACGCCCCGAGCGACGAGGGGTCGTGGGGAACGTCGCGCCAGCCCAGCACGGCCAGGCCCTCCTGCACGGCGATCTCGGCGATGCGCCGCTCGGCCTTGGCCGCGTCGTCGGCGTCGGTGGGGAGGAACACGATCCCGGTGGCGTAGGTGCCCGGCGCGGGCAGCGCGAAGCCGATGGTGTCGACGAGGAACCGGTGCGGCACCTGGACGAGGATCCCCGCCCCGTCGCCGGTCGCCACCTCGGCCCCGGTCGCGCCCCGATGGGCCAGGTGCTCCAGCGCGGTGACGGCCTGGCGCACCAGGCGGTGGCTGGGACGACCCTGGAGGTCGGCGACGAGCGCGATGCCACAGGCGTCGTGCTCGAACCGGGGGTCGTAGAGCCCGTCGCTGCGCACGGGCCCGTGCGGCGTGGATGCTGCGTTCGTCGTCACGTCGGATCGCTCCGTGGGCTCGGCGCGGAGGGTCTGGTGTCTGCGGTCCGGGACGACGCTGGCCCTACAGCAGGACTCCTAGGATACACCCTGTGCACCGGCCGCCCGCTGCGCTTCGGGCGGGCCCGACCCCGCCCCGGCCGTGACCGGCACCCGCCGGCCGTCGCGCGGCCGATCCTCGCCCGACGTCGTCGTGGTGGGCGCCGGCATCGTCGGCCTGGCCATCGCCTGGCGCGCCGCGGCGAGCGGCCTTGGCGTCACCGTCGTCGACCCCGACCCGGGCACGGGGGCATCGTGGGCCGCGGCCGGGATGCTGGCACCGGTGACCGAGGTGCACTACGGGGAGGAGGCCCTCCTCGCCCTCAACCTCGCCGCCGCGGCCGCCTGGCCCGCGTTCGCGGCCGACCTGGAGGCGGTGCCCGGCGTGGGGGACGTCGGCTACCGGCGGTCGGGCACGCTGCTCGTCGCCGCCGACGAGGGGGATCGCGCCCTGGCGGCCGACCTGCACCGCTTCCAGCGCGAGCTGGGCCTGGCGTCGCAGTGGATCGGCGCCCGAGAGGCCCGCGCCATGGAGCCGAACCTCGCCCCCGCCATCCGCGCCGCCCTGTGGGCGCCCGGCGACCACCAGGTCGACAACCGGCGCGTGGTCGAGGGCCTGCGACGTGCCGTGCCGGCCGCCGGCGCCGAGGTCGACCGCCGGCGCGTCGCCGGCGTGGAGGTCGCCGGCGGGCGCGTGTGCGGGGTGCGCCTCGACGACGGCGACACCCTGGCCGCCGGCGCGGTCGTCGTCGCCGCGGGCCACCGCTCGGGTGCCCTCGAGGGCCTGCCCGACACCGCGCTGGCACCGGTGCGCCCGGTGAAGGGCCAGATCCTGCGCCTCCGGGGGCCCGCGCAGCCGCCGCTGCTCGGCCGCATCGTGCGGGGCATCGTGCGGGGGGGCTCCGTCTACCTGGTCCCCCGGCGGGACGGCGAGCTGGTGGTGGGCGCCACCGTCGAGGAGCGAGGGCCGGACACCACCGTGACCGCCGGCGCCGTCTACGAGCTCCTGCGCGACGCCCGTCGGGTCGTCCCCGGTGTCACCGAACTAGTCCTGGAGGAGGCCAGCGCGGCGCTGCGCCCGGGATCCCCGGACAACGCCCCCGTGGTCGGGCCCGCCGGTCCCGACGGGCTGGTGCTGGCGACGGGGCACTATCGCAACGGCATCCTCCTCACGCCGGTCACCGCCGACGCCGTCGTCGCCTGCCTCCACGGTGGGCGGGTCACCGAGGTCATGGCGCCGTTCGCTCCGGGCCGCTTCCGCGTCGGGCCGTCGCCGGGTGCCGACGCCCGCATGTCACACTGAGTGCGTGGAGACCGACCCTCAGCTCCATGCCGTCGGCGTCGTCGTGAACGGCCAGTCGTGCACGCTCGCGCCGGGCGCCACGGTGGCCGACGTGGTGGCGGCGCGTTGCGCCTCGCCCGACGGGATCGCCGTGGCCCGCAACCGGGAGGTCGTCCCGAGGAGCGCCTGGTCCGCCACGCCCCTCGGCACCGGTGACCGCGTGGAGATCGTCACCGCGGCGGCGGGGGGCTGACGTGGGCGGCAGGCCCCGGCATCCCGGCCTCGCCATCGCCGGCACGCCCGTCGCCTCGCGCCTGCTGCTGGGCACCGGCGGCGTGTCCAGCCTCGACGTCCTCGACGCCGTGCTCTCCGAGGCCGGCTGCTCCATCGCCACCGTGGCCGTGCGCCGGGTCGACCCCGGCGCGCGTGGCTCGATCCTCGACGTGCTGGCGCGCCACGACGTCGCCGTGCTGCCCAACACCGCGGGGTGTTACACGGCCGCCGAGGCCGTCCTCACCGCCAAGCTGGCACGCGAGGCCTTCGGCACCGACTGGGTGAAGCTCGAGGTCATCGGGGACGAGGACACGCTCCTGCCCGACGCCGTCGAGCTCGTGGCCGCCGCCGAGCAGCTCTGCGACGAGGGCTTCGTGGTGCTCCCCTACACCACCGACGACCCCGTCCTGGCCCGGCGCCTCGAGCAGGTGGGCTGCGCGGCGGTCATGCCGCTGGGGGCCCCCATCGGCAGCGGTCTGGGCATCCGCAATCCGCACAACATCGCCATGATCGTCGAGCAGTCGACGGTGCCCGTGGTGCTCGACGCGGGGATCGGCACCGCGTCCGACGCGGCGCTGGCCATGGAGCTCGGGTGCGACGCCGTGCTCGTGGCCACGGCCATCACCCGGGCCCGGCACCCCGACACCATGGCGCGCGCCATGCGCCTGGCCGTCGAGGCCGGACACGCCGCGGCGCGCGCCGGTCGGGTCCCCCGGCGGCACCTGGCGCAGGCGTCGAGCCCGGCGGCGGGCCTCGCGGACCTCGGCTAGGTGCGCTCGAGCGGCGAGCCGCGCCACGGCACCCCGCCGGTGGCCATGACCATCGCCGGATCGGACTCCGGCGCGGGGGCGGGGCTCCAGGCCGACCTCAAGGCGTTCTCCGCCCTCGGCGTGTTCGCCACGACGGTGGTCACCGCGGTGACGGCGCAATCGACCGCCGCGGTGGCCGGCGTGGAGGTCGTGCCCCCCGAGATGGTCGACCTCCAGCTGCGCTGCGTGCTCGACGACATGGCGGTCGCCGCCGTGAAGACGGGCATGCTCGGTTCCTCCGCAGTGGTCGAGCTCGTCGGGTCGTGGGCGGCGCGCGGGGCCCTGCCGAACCTGGTGGTCGACCCGGTCCTCGTGTCGTCGACCGGCCGTCCCCTCCTGGACGCGGCCGGGCCGCGCGCCTACGTCGAGCGGCTCCTGCCCCACGCCGTCGTGCTCACCCCCAACCTGCGTGAGGCGGAGACCCTCTGCGGACTGGAGGCCGGCACCATCGCCGATCGCGACGCCATGGCCGACGCGGCGCGCCGGCTGGCCGACCTGGGCCCGCGCGTGGTGGTGCTCAAGGGCGGCCATCTCGGCGGGGACGACTCGCCCGACGTGGTGGTCGACGAAGGCTCGGTGTCGGTCCTGGAGGCGACGCGCGTGGCCAGCGCCAACACGCACGGCACCGGATGCACGCTGTCGGCGGCCATCGCCGCGGGCTTGGCCCGGGGACTGGCACCGATCGACGCCGTCGAGCGGGCGAAGGCCTTCGTCGGCCGGGCGATCGCCGGCGCGGCGTCGTGGCGGCTCGGTGCCGGCCACGGCCCCCTCGACCCTTTCGGCTGGAGCGAGGGCGAGCCCGCCCGTCCTGAAGGGGACCGGGCCTGAAGGGGACCGGGCCTGAAGGGAACCTGAAGGGAAAACGGAAAGGGGCGGCAGGACCGCGCCTGCCGCCCCCCTCTCCGTTCGGAGCCCACCAGCGTGGGTCTCCACCCCCCGCAACGCGTGCTTCCCCCCGATAACACGCGACGCCGGAAACGTTGACCACGAATCCTGGCGTAATCGACACTGTACGCTTGAAGGCTGCAATGGTCAACGCGTGAAGTGGACAGACGTTCACGCTCCGCTGTTGTTTGGTCCCGGCAATCACCCATGGTGGCGAAGGAGCGGATCGAGGGCGTCGGTAGACTGAGTGGCCTCCCACAGGCGCCCGCCGCCGGTCGGAGCTCTCTCATGCCGGCACCCCACGACGACCCCTTCGCCCGACCCGGAGGCGACCTCCTGCCGCCGTCGCCGGCAACCGCGGTCTCGGGCAACGGGCACGGGCCCCACGATGCCGCCGGGGCGGTGCCCCGCCGGGGGCCGGCCCGTCGCCGGGGGGCGGGGCCGACGGTGTGGCCGGCCGCCATCGTGGTCGGGGTGGCGCTCGTGGTGCTCCTGACCGGCGCCATCGGCGGGATCTTCGCCGCCGGGCCCGCGCCGAGCACCGGCACCCCAACCGTCAAGACCGCGCCCGGCGCCCCGGTGGCCGCGGTGGCCGCTCGAGGGGCCCTGGCCCCCATCGAGACGCCGGGTCGCCCCCCCGACAACGTGCTCGACGCCGTGGTCCTGCCGGCGGGCGCCGTGGCCGTGGCCGGGTCGGCCGTCGACGAGGGCGTCGGCCTCTACGACCGCTCGATGGGGTTCACCTCCACCCTGTCGGAGGCGGAGGTCGTCGCCTTCTACCGGGCCGAGCTCCCCGCCGAGGGATGGAAGGTGATCAGCACGGGCCCGCCGCAGCACGCCACGGGCTACGAGCTCCTCGGCCGGCTGGCCGGCACCGACGGCTACTTCTGGGAGCTGGGGGCCACCGTGTCGCCCACCGCGTTCGGGAGCGGCTCGAGCCAGTCGACCCCGTTCACCCTCCGGCTCTTCGCCATTTCCGACACCACCTGAGCGCGAGAGCGCCGAGGGAGCGGCGCAGCGGCCGCCGGAGCGGCTCGGGACGCGCCGACCGACGCCAGCGGCCCGCCCACCCCGACGCGCCGCCCGCGGTCCTCGTCCTCGGGGCCCGACGACCACGTCCCCGCCATGGCCAGCTCGAGGTCGGCGTCGTCGAACGCCGGCGCCACCCGCTCCTCACCTCTAAGGAGCCAGGCCCAGACGAAGAAGTCGAGCGGGTACATGAGATAGCCGATGCGCGTGGCCGGCGCGAGGAGGATGGCGCCGGTCATCACCCACCCGAGCAACCGTGCGACGTCGGCCGGCGTGCGCGGCGTGCGCCGTACCAGCACGAACCCGAGGACCACGCACCCCACCGCGGCCACCACCACCGTGAAGAGCCGGTGGATGCCGGGGAAGGCCGAGACCACCAGATGGCCCAGCAACGGGCTCGCGGCGGGCGAGCTCAAGCCGGCCAAGCCGAGCGGGAAGCGGACCACGTTGTCCACGAAGGCGGGCACGTTGGCCAGCGCGGTGGGCAGGATGACGGGGAGCATGACGCCGGCCATGCCCGCGAGGACCAGCAGCGCCGGGCGCCGGCCGCGTCGACCCTGGCGGTCGCGGGCGGCGAGGAGGGCGATGGCGGCCAGTGGCCAGGCGGTGATCTTCATCGACGCGGCCACGCCCAGGGCCACCCCCGCCCCCACGGGGCGACGTCGCTGCAGCAGCACCAGGCCGAGCAGCATGACCGCGGCCACGGGCACGTCGTCGCCCCCGGTGGCCAGGGGCAGCGCCGCCGTGGGCAGGACGGTCATGGCCTGCAGGGTGAGGACGCGCGGCCCGGTGGGGCCCCGGCACAGCGCCAGGGCCACCACCACGAGCAGGATGGTGATGACCGAGAAGGCCACGCGCGCGTCGGTCAGGCGCGGCGGGGCCTTGGTGCTGTGGGCGACGCCGAAGACGGTCATGAGCGGCAAGTACGGGTTGTAGACGTCGTAGGCGGGCTCACCCTTCGACACCCCCAGCCTGTGCCGGCTGCCGTCGACGAGCTGGTACGGGTCTTGGCCGTGCGCCACGCGATCGCCCGCGTGCTCGACCACGACGACCTCGGGCTGCACGTGCACGGTCCCACCCGTGTCGGCCTGCCACATCACCTCCAGCGACAGCGGCATGAGGGTGGCACCGAGGAGGACGACGAGGAAGATGACCATGCGCGACGGGCTCCAATGCCACTCGCGGACCGCGGCCTCGGCACCGTGGCGCGCGCCGCCCCCCGGCGCCGCGGACGCCACGGCGAGCCGAGCACGCGCCCGGCGGGCCGCCCAGGCCGAGGCCAGCGCACCGAAGGCGTAGGGGCCCACCGCCAGGCGCCCCCATTGCTGGTACAGGGCGATCGACGACAGCTGCGCCGTGCAGATGGCGAACAGGGCGGAGGCGGAGTAGAGCACCGCGTCGCGCTCCTCGGGGCTCCACCCGCCGACCGCCGCGGCACCGCGCCGGAAGAGGCCCGCGGACATGGGGTCAATGCTACGCGGCGCGCTCAGGACGGCGGCGAGAAGCCGAGGACCTCGCCGAGGAAGGCGAGCTCGAGCTCGGCGGCCCGGGCGATGGTCTCGGCCCGGCGCCAGCCGTGGCCTTCGCCGGGGAAGACCACGTGGTCGCAGCGCAGGCCCCGCGAGCGCAGGGCGTCGGCCATGCGCGACGCCTGGTCAGGGGGCACCACAGCGTCGTCGGCCCCCTGGAGCAGGAGCACCGCGCCGTCGACGGCGTCGGGGTGGCGGGCAGGCGAGCGCTCCTCGTAGACGGACTGGGCCTCGGGCCAGGGTCCCACCAGCCCGTCGGTGTAGTGGGACTCGAACTTGTGGGTGTCGGCGGCCAGGGCGGCCAGGTCGGTGACCCCGTAGGCCACCAGCGCGCAGCGGAAGGGGCCTCCCCGAGCCAGCGCGCGCAGCGCCGTCAGACCGCCGGCGCTCGACCCGCGGATGGCCATGCGCTGGCCGTCCACCCGGCCGCACGACGCCAGGGCCCGCGCCGCCGCCATGCAGTCCTGCGCGTCGGCCACGCCCCACGCGCCCTGCAGCATGGACCGATAGGCGCGCCCGTAGCCGCTCGAGCCGCGGTAGTCGACCCCCACCACGGCGATGCCGCGGGTCGTCCAGAACTGGACCCCGAGGTCCAGCCCGGGCTCGCAGGCGGCCGTAGGACCGCCGTGGACGAGGACGAGGAGCGGCGGCGGCGCACCCGGTGGGCCCTCCAGGCCCTGCGCCCGCGGCGGGTAGAAGAGCGCGTGGGCCCGGACCCCGCCCGTCGTCTCGAAGTCGACGTGCTCGCCGCGCGACACCCATGCCGGGTCGAGGCCCGCACCGCCCGCCGGCCGGTAGCGGACCTCGCCGCCCGCGTCGGCGCCACGTCCGCCGCGGGCGTCGGCCGATCCGCCCGTGCCGATCGTCCCGTCGGCGCGCCGGGAGAGGACGTGCACGGCCGCGCCCGACTCGGGCGTCGAGCCGATCAGCGCCACCGAGCCGTCGGCGCGGGCGCGCACGGCGGCGATGGTCACGCAGGGCTGGTCCCACTCGCCGATGCGGCCGCTGTCCGGGTCCAGCACCGCGATCGTGTCCCGGCCCCCGGCGCGCACCCGGCACACCAGGCGGCCGTCGGGGAGGAAGTCCATGGTCTGCTGGCCGAGGACCCAGTCCGGACCGTGGAACTCGGCCTCCAGGTCGCACCGGCGGGCCGGGCCCGCGTCGGCGCTCCAGCGCCACGGCTGCCACCAGCCGGCGCGGTCCGACACGTACCAGAGGGAGGCGTCGGGCGCCCACAGCGGCTGGCCGATCGACACGGCCGGACCCCCGTCGACACACCGCGCGTCGACCAGCGCGTCGCCCGTCCCGTCGCCGAGGGTCGCCACCCACAGCTCGGTGCCGTCGAAGGGCATGTTGGGGTGGTCCCAGCACAGCCACGCCAGCGACGTGCCGTCCGGGCTCGGGCGCGGGGCCGCGACGAAATCCCGGCCCCCGACCACGACGCGCACCGCACCCGGCGCCCCACCCCCGAGCGCCAGGGCCACCAGCTCGTTGTCCACGGCGCCGGCGTGATGGCGCTCGCGCACGGCCACCACGGCGTGCCCGTCGCCCAGCACGCGGAAGTCCGCGTAGCGGTGCACCTCCCCCGCCGGCGCCACCGGGCTCAGCCGGCGCGGGGGCGGACCGTCCGCGCCCGGACGCGGCGCCAGCCACAGGCCGCCGTCCTCCAGCGAGCTGAAGAGGAGCCCGAGGTCCGTGGCGAGGGCGGCCGCGCCGCCGTACTCGTGCACGCGGGTGCGCACGTTGACCCCTGCGGGCGAGACCTCCTCCGCCTGCCCGGGGCCCGCGTCGTCGGCCAGCCGCAGCACGACCTGGCGGCCGCCTTCGGCGGGACGGCTCTCCGTCCACCACAACGCGTCCGCGTGCACCTGCAACCCCGACAGCGAGGACCGGGCACCCGCCAACGCGGCCGGCGACAGCGGGGAGGGCCAGGCTCCGTAGGGGACGACGCGCACCGGGCCGTAGGGTACTGCCATGGCCGAAGCGGACGGACCCTTCCCCGCCTATGTCGTGCGCCGACGCGACGGCGCCGTCGACCGCGGCGTCGAGGAGCTGCAACCGGACGAGCTCCCGCCCGGCGACGTCCTCGTGGCCGTGGAGTGGTCGGGGGTCAACTTCAAAGACGGCATGGTCACCCAGCCGGGCAACCGCGTGGCCCGCCGGGACGTCCTCGTCCCCGGGGTGGACCTGGCCGGCACCGTGGTGCGCAGCGACGACCCCGGGCTCGCCCCCGGCACCGCCGTGCTCGCCCACGGCCACGACATCGGCGTCGCCCGTCACGGGGGGTTCGCCGCATTCGCCCGTGTTCCCGCCCAGTGGGTGGTCCCGCTGCCCGAGGGCCTTTCCACTCGCGACGCCATGACCCTGGGCACGGCCGGGTTCACGGCGGCGCTCTCCGTCGACGACCTCGAGCGCCACGGGCTCGCCCCCGACGGGGGGCCCGTGCTCGTGACGGGTGCCTCCGGCGGCGTCGGGTCGACGGCGGTGGCGCTGCTGGCGGCGCGCGGCTACGCGGTGACGGCCAGCACGGGCAAGGCCGACGAGCACGAGTGGTTGCGCCGGCTGGGGGCCGCCGAGGTCGTGGGACGCGACGAGGTCGACGAGGGGAGCGGACGGGTGCTCGGCCCCGAGCGCTGGGCAGGGGCGGTGGACTGCGTCGGGGGGGCGACGCTGGCCCGCATCTTGCGCTCGCTCCGCTACGGCGCGGCGGTGGCGGCCAGCGGGCTCACCGGCGGGCCCGACCTGCAGACGACGGTGTACCCCTTCATCACCCGCAACGTCGCCCTCCTCGGGGTGGACAGCGTGCGGACGCCCGAGGCGCGCCGGCGCGCCGTGTGGGCGCGGCTGGGAGGTGAGATGCGCCCGGCCGACCTGGGGGCGCTCGTGGCCCGAGAGGTGGACCTCGCGGGGCTCGGCGCCGCCTTGGACGACATCCTGGCCGCCCGGGTGCGCGGGCGGGTCCTGGTCCGCCCCAGCAGCTGAGCGCCGGCGCTCAGGGGGCGGTCGTCTGGGTGTCGGGGGACCCGGACCCGAACACCGGCGACACGGTGAGGGTGCCCTGCGCGCAGGGCTGCAGCTGTGCGGCGACCGTCAGGTGGTCGTAGGCGTTGGGCGGTGTCACGAGCAGCTGCGTGGACGCCGGGCAGCTCGTCTCGCCCCCGCTGGGAACGTCGGAGTAGCCCACGTTGACGTAGGCGACCGCGCCGGGAGCGAGCGTCACCGGGCCGGGCGCGAACGCCGTGAAGGAGTAGCCCCCGCCGCGCACCACGGTGGTGGGCAGCTGCGCGCCCGAGGCGGCGAGCATCTGCGCGCCGGGGTACCCCTCCAGCAGGCACGGGCTCGACGACGTGTTGCGCAGCGTCAGCGTCACCTCGATGGTGCCCGCCGCGCCGCTCGTCCCCGCCACGGCGCCGGTCAGGTCCGCCGCCGTGCAGGTGCGCCCGGATGCCGAGGGGGCCGTGGTCCCCGTCCCCACGCTCGTCGTCCCGCTGGACGACGACGTGGTCGTGTGCGCGGTGCAGGCGCCCGTCAGCGCGGCGCCGGCCGACACCGCCAGCGCGGCGAAGGCCACGGACGCGGGCGCGGGACGCCGGCGCCTCAGGAGCTGAAGTCCTCGGGCCGGACCGAGTCCAGGAACTGGCGGAACTCGCCCACCAGCTCGTCCGGGTTGGCGGGCTCCGCCTCCTCGTCCTCGTCCTCGGTCGGCAGCAGGATCCCCTCGGCGTCCATGAGGTCGTCGGCCACGTACAGCGGGCTCCCGGTGCGCACCGCCAGCGCCACGGCGTCGGACGGCCGGCTGGACACGGTGAGCTGCTCCTCGCCCAGTCGCAACTGCAGCTCGGCGAAGTAGGTGGCCGAGCGCAGCTCGGTGATCACCACCCGCTCGAGGTGCGCGCCCAGGACCTCCACCACGTCGCGCAGCAGGTCGTGGGTCATCGGCCGCGGCGTGCTCACGCCCTGGATGGCGAAGGCGATGGCGGTCGCCTCCGGTGCGCCGATGAAGATCGGCAGCGTCCGCCCGAGACCCTCCGCCTCGGTGAGCAGCAAGACCGGCGTGTTGGACTGCAGGTCGACCCGGACTGCGCTCAGGCGTACCTCCACCATGCCTGCAACTTACCGCCCGTAGAGGGCCTGGACATGCGCGTCGGGGTCCTCCTCCAGGGCGCGGCGGTCGCCGGCGGCGACGACGGGGAGGTTCCGGTAGCGGCCGGCGACGTCGAGCCCGTAGCCCAACAGCAGGTCGTCGGTCACCTCGAACCCGCGGAAGCGGATCGCCACGGGGACGATACGGCTCACCCGGCGATCGAACAGCGTGCAGACGGCCAGCGAGGCGGGGCCGCGGCCGCGCAGCTCGCCCAGGACGTAGGTGCAGGTCAGCCCGGTATCGACGATGTCCTCCACGAGGACCACGTCCCGGCCGTGGACGTCGTGGTCCAGGTCCTTCACGATGCGCACCCTGCCCGTGCCCGCCGCGTACGCCGAGATCCCGAGGAAGTCCACCTCGCAGGGGCTGCCCATGTGCCGCACGAGGTCGGCCAGGAAGAACACGCTGCCCTTGAGCACGGCCACGAGGACGACGCCGTCGGGATAGGCGGCCGAGATCTCGCCCCCCAGTCGTGCCGCGGCGCCGGCGAGGTCCTCCCGGCCGTAGAGGATGTGGGCGCCCGCGGGCGCCGTCACCCGCCCAGCACGTCGCGCAGGGCGGCGCGCAGCAGCACCGCCCGCATGGCCTGCCCGAGCCTGCTCAGCTCGGCCGTGGTCTCCTGGGCGCGCTGGCGTGACTCGGGGTTGCGCTGACGCAGCAACGGCAGGACGATCTGCTCGATGAACCCGGCCTCGCGCTCCGCGGCGTGCTTGTGGAGCCGCAGGTGGCGCGCCTCGACGCCGAACTCGGCGAACCCCGCGGCGAGCCGGGCGACGGTCAGCGCGTCCTCGTCGTAGTAGGCGACGCCCCCCACCGTGCGGCCGGCGAGCAGCCCGTAGGACTCGAGCTCGGCGGTGGCCTCCACGGTCAAGCCCGCCGCGGCGGCGAGCTCCTCGACGGTCATGCTGGTACCCGACAGCGGGACCACCGGTGTGCCGGTGCCCAGGTCCTCGCCCGGCCCCCGGCCGGCCGACGACCGGCGCGACCCCGTCGCCCCACGCGCCTCGGTGGCGCTCGGCGCGCTCGACGGACCAGACGGGCGCGCCGCGGCCGCCGCCGAGGGGCGCGTGGCGCCGCCACGCTCGACCCGGCGCGCCGAGCCCTCGGCCGCCGTGCCGACGCCGGCGCGAGCCGACGCCCGCGAAGCGGAGGCACCCGTGTCCTCGCCCTGGCGCGCCGCACGTGGCGGACGAGCGGCGCCCGCGCCGGAGACCGAGGTACGCGTCGCGGGCGCGTCGGCGCCGGTGACACCATGCCCCGGGCCCGAGGCCTCGAACCCGGGCAGCGCCACGCCGTGCGCCCCGACCTCGTCTGCCACCGTGGTGCCCACCAGGGCCGGCACGGCACGGACGCGTGCCGGGTCGAGGGACCCGGCCAAGTGGCCGGTGTCGGGTGTCCGGTCCCGGGCCGCCTCCTCGGCCACGACCGGCGCCTCCGGTGCCACGGCCGCCCCCGCGGCCGGGGCCTCTTGGTGCTCGAGGCGGCCCTTGATGACCTTGAGCGGCAGGAAGTGCTCGCGCTGCTGGCGCAGCACCCAGCGCAGGCGCTCGACGTCGTGGTCGTAGAACTTCCGGTAGCCCGACGGGGTGCGCTCGGGGTTCACCAGACCCTGGCTCTCGAGGAAGCGGATCTTGGAGATGGTGACGTCGGGGAATTCCTGACGCAGGAGCGTCAGGACGTCGCCGATCGACAGGTAGCTCCGGCCGCTCATGGGCGCCCCCGTCCCCGCGACGGCGTCATTCGTCCGCCGCCGCCAGGTACACGAGCTTGAACTTCCCGATCTGGACCTCGTCGCCGGAGTTGAGGACCGCCTCCTCGATGCGCTCACGGTTGACGTAGGTCCCGTTGAGCGAGCCGACGTCGCGGACGTTGTAGGCGTTGCCGTTGCGGACGAACTCGGCGTGGCGCCTCGACACCGTGATGTCGTCCAGGAAGATGTCGCTCTCCGGATGGCGGCCCGCCCGCGTGACCTCCGCCTCGAGCGTAAAGCGCGCGCCGGCGTTGGGCCCGCGCTTGACCACCAGCATGCCGGCGCCCTGGGGCCGGTCGGCAACGGTGACCGTGAGCTCGTCCTCCCCCGACTCGCCCTGGGCGTCCACCGGGTGGAGCACCACGGTGGCGTCCGACCGGGACGGCGAGAGCACGGCGCCGCAGGAGGAGCAGAAGTTGGCGTCCGCCGGGTTGCGATGCCCGCAGTTGTTGCAGAACACGTCTTCCACGCTACCCCGTCGCCTGGCCGAGGCCGAAGGCCTACTCGGCCACCAGCTCCTGGTAGGCGGCGGCGTCCAGCAGGACCTGCACGGTGGCGGGGTCGTCGACGGTGATGTCGCAGATCCAGCCGTCGCCGTAGGGGTCGGCGTTGAGCCGCTCCGGCGCGTCGGCCAGCGCGCCGTTGACGGCGGCCACCACGCCGGCGACGGGCGCGTAGATCTCCGACACCGACTTCGTCGACTCGATCTCGCCGAGGACGTCGCCGGCCTGTACGTGTGTGCCCGGCTCGGGGAGCGAGACGAACACGATGTCGCCGAGCGCGTCCTGTGCGTAGTCGGTGATGCCGACGCGCACGGCGTCATCCGTCGCGCGCGCCCATTCGTGGTCGCGGGTGTAGCGCAGCTCGTCGGGGACCAACATGGCGGGGACCCTACCGGAATCCGATCAGTTGAGCATCTGCCGGATCCGCACCGCGTGCTCCTGGGCCCGGGCGCGCGCCGCGGCGTCGTTGGGCCCCTCGGCCCACACGTGCGTCGTCGGCTCCTCGGGGTCGGGCACGATGAGCGCCCACCCGTCCGGCTCGGTCATCTTGACCCCGTCGACGAGGACGAGGGCGCGACCCTTGGCCCGCTCCATGGTGACGCGCATGACGGTCCCCTTCTGCTCCCAGGGGGTCACGACCTCCTCGTGGGCGATGTGGATCGACGGCAGCCGATCGACCAGCTTGGACATCTGGGCGCCCGTGGCACTCAGCATGGCCAGCAGGTGGACCAAGGTGGCCACGGCGTCGTAGGCGGGGAGGAAGCGGGGGAAGATGTACCCCCCGAGCTGGCTGGCGGCGAACGAGACCCCGCCCGTGGAGGCCACCTCCATCAGGTGGGTCGCCGAGAGCTTGGTCCAGATGATGTCCGCGCCCGCCTCCATGCAGATGCGCTCGGCGGCGAGCGGCGCGGCCACGGGCAGCGCCACCTTGGCCGACGACAGCGTCGAGGTCACGAGGTCCAGCAGCAGGAGCAGGGCCTGGTCGTCCCCGAGCACGCGGCCCTCGTCGTCGACCAGGATCAGCTGCTCCCCGCCGGGGTCGAGCACGGCACCGAGGTGCGCGCCCGATGCGCGCACCAGGGAGGCCACCTGCGCGGCGGCCGCGGCGCGGTCCGCCGACATGACCGCCGCCGTCGCCGCGTAGGGGTTCACGCCGAGGACCTCGGCGCCGAGCTTGGCCAGGACGTTCGGCATCACGAAGCTGGTGGTGCCGAAGGAGTAGTCGAGCACCAGCTTGAAGCCCGCCCGGGCGATGGCGTCGACGTCGACGGCGTTCATCAGGGCCTCGGTGTAGAACTCGAGCGCACGCGGGGGGAAGCCGATGTCGCCGATCTCCGAGGCCAGCGCCCGGCGGAACTCCTCGCGGTAGAAGAGGCGCTCGATCTTGCGCTGCAGCCCTTCGGCGATGTCGATCCCGTCACGGTCGAAGAACCGGATGTTGACGGACTGCACGTCGTGCTCGACGAGGCGGACGGTCACGCCGCCGCGCGCCCGTCCCGAGCGGGCCTGAAAGCGCGTCACCGGCACGGTGGCGACCTCCAGGTCCTCCACGTTGACGCCGGCCGCGTTGCAGCCGACCATGATGGCCCGCTTGAGGACACGGGCCGCCCTGCTCGTGTCGCGCGAGGCGGTGATCGTGGACCCCTTGTCCAGGGTCGACGCCCACGCCATGGACAGCCGCATGACGAGCTCCGGGCTGATGTCGACGTTGGCCAGCCCGCTCACACCCGTCCGGCCGAAGAGGCTCCGCGCACCCCGGGACTCCCAGACGATGGAGGTGTTGACGATCGCGCCCGTCTCCACCGTCTTGAACGGGTACACCTTGACCCCGGACTTGAGCACCGCCTGCGCGCCGACGAACGTCTCGTCACCGAGGACCACGCCCTCCTCGCAGCGCACCCCCTGGCGCAGGTCGCACGAGCGGCCGAGCACGCACCCGTCGAGTCGGACGCCCGCCCCGAGGAAGGCGTTGTCGTGGACGACGGTCCGGGCCAAGGCGGCGCTGTCGGAGATCCGGCCGTTGTCGCCGACGACGCAGTACTCGCCGAGGGTGACGTCCTGACCGATGTGGCAGTTGTCGCCGATCACGGCCGGCCCGGTGATCACCGCGGTGCTGTGGACGTCGGTGTCCTTGCCGATCCACACGCCACGGCGCACCTGGAAGCCGCTGATGGAGACCTGGACCTTCTCGTCGAGGATGTCCTGGTGCGCGCGCAGGTACGCGTCGAGGGTGCCGACGTCCTCCCAGTACCCGCCGGCGACGTAGCCGAACAGGGGCCGCTGGGCCGCCAGCACGGCCGGGAACACCTCCTCGGAGAAGTCCACGGCGCGCCCGTCGGGGATGAAGTCGAAGATCTCGGGCTCGAGGACGTAGATCCCCGTGTTGATGGTGTCGCTGAACACCTGGCCCCACGTGGGCTTCTCCAGGAACCGTTCGATCGACCCGTCGTCACGGGTGATGACGATGCCGAACTCGAGCGGGTCGTCGACCGCCTTCAACGCCAACGTGGCCAGCGCCCCCTTGGCGTCGTGGTGGTCGACGAGCGCCGTCAGGTCGATGTCGGTGAGGACGTCGCCGGAGATGACGACGAAGCGCTCGTCGAGCTCGTCCATGGCGTTGCGGATCGAGCCCGCGGTTCCCAGCGGCGACTCCTCCGTGGCGTAGACCATGCGCACGCCGAACTCCGACCCGTCGCCGAAGTAGTTGCGGATGGCATTGGCCATGAAGGCCACGGTCACGACGATGTCCTCGAACCCGTGCTGGCGCAGGAGCGCGACGACGTGCTCCATCATGGGCCGGTTCACCATCGGCAGCATCGGCTTGGGCTGGTTGGAGGTCAGCGGGCGCAGGCGCGTGCCCTCGCCGCCGGCCATGATCACCGCCTTCACGAGGCGCCCACCCCCTTCACGTCGCGTCCGACCCCTCCGTCCACCCCGCCGTCCGCCCCACCACCCACCCGGCGGGCCGCCCGGCGGGTCGCCGCGCCGTGCGTCACGGCGACCCTACCCCGCGTCCCGGCGCCCGGCGCGCCCGGCCACCAGGGCGCGGCGCGCGTGCGGGACGTAGGAGAAGGCCGCGATCCACGCCAGGGTGAGCCCGACCAGCCCGGTGACCCAGGCCACGACCCGGATCGGCTCCTGCCACGAGGCCGTGCCGTCGCCGAGCAGGAATGCGGGATAGGCGAAGAGCAACCCGAACGTGCCCGCCTTGCCCACCCACAACACGTCGACGCGCGCCGCGCCCATTGTGGCCAGGACGATCACCGTCACCGAGACGAGGACCTCGCGCGCCAAGGTGGCCACCCCGAACCACACCGGCACGGCGCCGTAGACCATGATCGAGATCACCGCCGTCGCCATGAGGACGCGGTCCGCCACCGGGTCGAGGACCTTGCCGAGGGTCGAGACCTGGTGCCAACGCCGGGCGACGAACCCGTCGACCCAGTCGGTGGCCCCCAGCACGGCCAGCATCACGGCCGCCGCCGTCTGGCGATGGGCCCCGAAGAGGAGCCAGAGGAACACAGGGATGCAGGCCAGGCGGACGACCGTCACCGCGTTCGGCACCGTGACGACCCGGTCGAGGCCGACCTCTTCGGGCGCCGCCGGGCCGGCCTTCACCGGTGCGGCGATCGGCGGGCCGGCGCTGCGGCGGTCGACTCCCACGCGGGCAGTCTACGGTGCGCGGCGGCCGCTCCAAGGGTCCGCGCGACCACCGTCGGCCCGCGTGGCCAGCCCGTTGTCGTGGGCCGCGGACGGTGTGCTACGCAAGGGCGATGCCCCGATTCGAACCCTTCGCCGGCCTGCGCTACGAGGCCGCGGTCCCGCTCGACAAGGTCATCGCCCCGCCGTACGACGTAGTCTCCCCGTCCCAGCGGGCCGTGCTGGCCGCCCGCCATCCCGCCAACGCCATCCACGTCGAGCTGCCGGAGGAGGACGCTGCCCGCGGGCTCGACCGGTATGCCGCCGCGGCGCGCCTGCTCGCCGAATGGACCGATGCCGGCACCGTGCGACGCGATGCAGCACCGGCCTTCTACGCCTATCGCATGCGCACCCCGGCGGGATCGGTGACCACGGGCGTCATCGGCGCGCTCTTCTGCGAGGAGCCGGGGGGCGACATCCTCCCCCACGAGCAGACGATCCCCAAGGACAAGAGCGACCGCCTGGACCTCCTGCGCAGCTGCCGGGCCAACCTTTCGCCCATCTGGGGGCTGTCGCTCACCGCCGGCCTGGCCAAGGCCTACCAGCCCCACGACCCGCCAGACGCCGAGGCGACGGACGACGACGGCGTGGTGCACAGCCTGTGGGTCGTCGACGACCCCGAGGCGGTCGCGGCCATCTCGTCTGGTGTGGCCGAGTCGCCGGTCGTGATCGCCGACGGCCATCACCGCTACGAGACGGCGCTGGCCTACCGGGCGGAGTGCGAGGCGCAGGGCATGGGGGCCGGCGGGCACGACGCGGTGATGGCCTTCGTCGTCGAGCTGGCCGAGGACGAGCTCTCCGTCGGCCCAATCCACCGCACGCTGTCGGGCGTCCCCGCGGGTGTCGACGTCGTCGAGGCGTTCGGTCGGTGGTTCGACACGGTGGAGGCCGGGCCGATCGACGACGGGCTCGTCGCCGCCCTGGAGGAGTCGAAGGCGTTGGCACTGCTCGCGCAGGGCAAGGCGTGGCGCCTCACCCCCCGGGCCGAGGCCTACGACGCAGCCGGGTCCGACCTCGACTCGAGCATCGTGGCCCTCGCCGTGGAGGGGATCGACGGGGCGACCACCACCCACCACCACGACGTGCCCGCCACGCTCGCCGCGCTGCGCTCCGGGGAGGCCCAGGCGGCGGTCATCCTGCGGCCGGTCACGGTGGAGCAGATCGGGGAATGGGCGCACGCCCGGCGGCGGATGCCGCCCAAGAGCACCTACTTCTTCCCCAAGCCCCGCACGGGCATGGTCTTCCGCCCTCTCGACGACTGATCACCCGACGGCCCGACGCGGCGCCGGCTCCCGCGCTCGGGGCGGGAGGGATCGGCGCAGCGGAACGGGGGCGGCGTGCCCCCTGTTGCCACGGCGGGCCTGCCGCAGCAGCCGCCGCACTCCCGTTCCGCTGTCGCCCAAGGCTCTCGGCTCCGGCGCCCGCCTGGAACCGGTGCGCAAGGGCCCGACGAGGTATCGGCCGACCCGGGCCGGCCATTGAGTTTCGGCCACGAGACGTGGGATCTTCACCGTCTGCGACCGCTCTCCGTGGGCGTCCCGAGGACGCCCGTGGCGGCGTCAGGCGTCGACGGTCCAGGTGCCGCCCGAGCGCAGGAGGTCCCCCAGGTCCCCGGGGCCCCGTCGCTCGTTGGCCTCGAGCAGTTGGTGGGCCATGGCCGCGCCGTACTCTGCCCGCTGCACCGCCCGGAAGACGCCGATCGGGGTGGGCTGGTACGGGCCCACGGCCAGCCGGCTCAGCTGGAAGGCGAGCCCGGGATCGTCGCGGTGCTCGTCGTGGACGAGCAGTGCCGCCTCGCCGACCTCCGCGACCTCCACGAGCCGCAGCCGGCCGTCGGGATCGAGCACGACGCCGTGCTCGCCCTCGGCGCCGAAGCGGATCGGCCGGCCGTGCTCGAGCGGGATCAAGTTGTCGGCCCGGGCGTCTCGGCCGGTGATCTTCTCGAAGGCGCCGTCGTTGAAGACGTTGCAGTTCTGGTAGATCTCCACGAACGCCGCCCCGTCGTGGGCGTGCGCCCGACGGAAGACCTCCTGCATGTGCTTGCGGTCCATGTCGTGCGTGCGGGCGACGAACGTCGCCTCGGCGCCGAGCGCTAGGCTGATGGGGTTGAACGGGGTCTCCAGCGAGCCGAACGGCGTGGACTTGGTGATCTTGCCCTGCTCCGAGGTCGGCGAGTACTGGCCCTTGGTCAGCCCGTAGATCTGGTTGTTGAACATCAGGATGGTCAGCCGGACGTTGCGGCGCAGCGCGTGGATCAGGTGGTTGCCGCCGATGGACAGCGCATCGCCGTCGCCCGTGATGACCCAGACGTCCAGATCCGGGCGCGTCACCGCCAATCCTGTCGCCACCGCGGGGGCGCGCCCGTGGATCGAGTGCATCCCGTAGGTGTTCATGTAGTACGGGAACCGCGCCGCGCAGCCGATGCCGGAGACGAACACGGTGTTCTCCCGTCGCACGCCGAGCTCGGGGAGCAGCATCTGCACCGCGGCCAGGATGGAGTAGTCGCCGCAGCCGGGGCACCAACGCACCTCCTGGTCGGAGGTCCAATCCTTGCGCGTGGTGCTGGGGACGGTGGTGTCGGTCATCGCCGCGTCAGCCTCCGATGTCCTCGCCCGGGGGTGCGGCCGGCACGTCGACCCCGAGCATCTCCAAGACGGCCGACTCGATCTCGGCGGCCCGGAAGGGCGTCCCCTGGACCTTCGACAACGTGCGCGCGTCGACCAGGAACTCGGCTCGGACGAGCTTGGCCAGCTGTCCGAGGTTCGTCTCGGGCACGAGCACGGCCCCGTAGGAGGCAAGGACCTCCCCCAGGTTCGCGGGGAACGGGTTCAGGTGCTGGAGGTGCGCGTGGGCCACCTTCAGGCCGCGCGCCCGGATCCGGCGCACGCCCGCGGCGATGGCCCCGTAGGTCGAGCCCCACCCGAGCACGAGGACCGGCGCCGCGCCCGGGCCGTCGACGTCGTCCACGGTCACGGGGGGGATGTCGCGGACGATGCCGGCCACCTTGGCGGCACGCAGCCGGACCATGCGCTCGTGGTTCACCGGGTCGTAGGAGACGTTGCCCGATCCGTCGGCCTTCTCGAGGCCGCCGATGCGGTGCTCCAGGCCCGGCGTGCCCGGCACCGCCCACGGACGCGCCAGGGTCTCCTCGTCGCGCAGGTACGGCCAGAAGACGGCCGTGCCGTCGTCGAGCGTGTGGTTGGGCTCGGCCGCGAACTCGACCCCCAGCGACGGCAGCGAGTCGACGTCGGGCAGTCGCCAGGGCTCCGCCCCGTTGGCCAGGTAGCCGTCGGAGAGCAGGAACACGGGGGTCCGGTAGGTGAGGGCGATGCGCACCGCCTCCAGCGCGGCCTCGAAGCACCCCGCCGGCGTGGCCGGGGCCACGATGGGCACCGGCGCCTCGCCGTGGCGCCCGAACATGGCGTGGAGCAGATCCGACTGCTCGGTCTTGGTGGGCAGCCCGGTCGAGGGTCCGCCGCGCTGGATGTCGACGATCACGAGCGGCAGCTCGAGGCTCACCGCCAGGCCGATGGACTCCGACTTGAGGTCGATCCCCGGGCCGCTCGTCGTGGTCACCCCCAGGGCACCGCCGAAGGCGGCGCCGATGGCCGCGCCGATGCCGGCGATCTCGTCCTCGGCCTGGAAGGTGCGCACCCCGAAGTGCTTGTGCTTGGAGAGCTCGTGGAGGATGTCGGAGGCCGGCGTGATCGGGTACGAGCCGAGGAACAGCGGCAGGTCGGCCTGGTGCGCGGCGGCGATCAGTCCCCATGCCAGCGCCGTGTTCCCGGTGATGTTCGTGTACGTCCCCGGCTCGTGCGGCGCGGGCCGCACCTGGTAGTTGGACTCGAAGACTTCGGTGGTCTCGCCGAAGTTGTAACCCGCCTTGAAGGCGCGGGTGTTGGCGTCGAGGACCAGTGCGTTGGTCGAGAAGCGCTTGGCGATCCACTCCAGTGTGGGCTCGACCGGCCGGCTGTAGAGCCAGCTCACCAGGCCGAGGGCGAAGAAGTTCTTGGACCGCTCCGCGTCACGGGGTTTGACCCCCGCCTCCTTGCCGACCTCCATGGTGAGCGACGTCATGGGGACTTCGTAGACCGTGTAGCCCGTGAGGGTGCCGTCGGTGAGGGGGTTGGCGCCGTAGCCGGCCTTCTCCAGCGCCCGCTCGTCGAAGGCGTCGGTGTTCACGATGATCGTGCCGCCGCTGGCCACCGACCCGAGGTTCGCCCGCAGTGCCGCGGGGTTCATGGCCACCAGCACGTTGGGGGCGTCGCCGGGCGTGAGGATGTCGTGGTCGGAGATGTGGACCTGGAAGGCGGAGACCCCGGCCAGGGTGCCGGCGGGGGCGCGGATCTCGGCCGGGAAGTCCGGCAGCGTGGCCGTGTCGTTCCCGAAGAGGGAGCTCACGGTGGTGAACTGCGTGCCCGTCAGCTGCATCCCGTCGCCCGAGTCGCCGGCGAACCGGATCACGACCCGGTCGAGTTCCTTGGGATGGTCTTCGGTGGCGGTGGACACGACCTGCGCTTTCTCTCTGCGGCCGACCTGTCGGGCGCCCCGGACGAGGCGCGCCCGGACGGGGAGGTGGCCGCCGATTGGGAGCATAACCGCGGGCGCGAACACCCCCGAATTCCCACCACCCGGTGGGCCGGTCGCCGTCGGCCCTGGCCCGGCGCCCGCGCCGCCCGTTCGTCCCGTCGGCGCCCGGGGCGCCGACGCGGCTCAGGCGATGGTCACCGAGTGGTCGAGAAACACGTCCTGGACGGCATGCATGAGCTCGGCCCCCTCGGCCATCGGCCGTTGGAAGGCCTTGCGCCCGACGATCAGCCCGCTGCCCCCGGCCCGCTTGTTGACGACGGCGGTGCGCACCGCCTGGGCCAGGTCGCTCGCACCCTTGGACTCGCCGCCCGAGTTGATGAGCCCGATGCGTCCGGCGTAGCAGTTCACGACCTGCCAGCGGGTCAGGTCGATGGGGTTGTCCGAGGTCAGCTGCTCGTAGACGAGCGGGTCGGTCTTCCCGAAGTGCAGGGCGTTGTACCCGCCGTTGTTCTCGGGCTGCTTCTGCTTGATGAGGTCGGCCTCGACGGTCACGCCCAGGTGGTTGGCCTGCCCGGTGAGGTCCGCGGCCACGTGGTAGTCGGCGGCGTCGGTCTTGAACGCCGGGTTGCGCAGGTAGCACCACAGCACCGTGAACAGCCCCAGGCGATGGGCCTCGGCGAAGGCCTCCGACACCTCGTGGAGTTGGCGGTCGCTGTGCTCGGACCCGAAGTAGACGGTCGCCCCCACCCCCACCGCGCCCAGGTCGGCCGCCTGGCGCACGGAGCCGAACATGACCTGGTCGTAGGTGTTCGGGTAGTGGAGGAAGTCGTTGTGGTTGAGCTTGACGATGAAAGGGATCCGGTGGACGTAGCGCCGGGCCACGATCCCGAGCCCGCCGAGGGTCGTGGCGACAGCGGACGCGCCGCCGGCGATGGCCAGCTCGCAGATGTTGGCGGGGTCGAAGTAGGCGGGGTTCTTGGCGAAGCTGGCGGCCGCGGAGTGCTCGATCCCCTGGTCCACCGGCAGGATCGACAGGTAGCCCGTCCCGGCCAGGCGGCCGTGGTTGTACATGGAGGCCAGGTTGCGGACCACCGCCACGGGGCGGTCGCTGTCGAGCATGACCCGCTCGACCGTCTCCGCGCTCGGGAGATGGAGCTCCTCGCGGGTGACCCCCTTGCACTGGTAGCTCAACAGCGCCTCGGCCTCGTCGCCGAGCAGCGCCTCGATGTCGGTGGCCACGATTCGCCTCCTGGTCTGCGCGTGCGTTCCCCGCGGCGAGACGGCCGCGACGGGACACGGACGAGCCTAGCCAACCCCCTGCCCGTCGCTCGATGCCGCTACCACGATGCCGACAAGGCGGCGACGGCCCGCGCCACCGCGTCGTCGTCGATGTGGCGGTGGGTGACGAGGCGGACCCGGCCGGGGGCGATGGTGCCCGCCAGCACGCCGTGCTCCCCGAGCCGGTCGACGAGGTCCACGGGACGGGGGTGGGCGAAGACCACGATGTTGGTCCTGACGGTGGCGGGGTCGCCGATGGCGTCGGGCCGGCGCTCGGCGACGGCCTCGGCCAGCCGGCGCGCCCGGCGGTGGTCCTCGGCCAGGCGCTCGACCATGGTCTCCAGGGCCACGAGGCCCGCCGCGGCGATCACGCCCGCCTGCCGCATGGCGCCGCCCATGCGGAAGCGCTCCTGGCGCGCTGCGGCGATGACGTCCGTCGGGCCGGCCAGGACCGAGCCCACCGGGGCGCACAAGCCCTTGGAGAGGCAGGTCATGACCGTGGTCGCCTCGGCGGCCATGGCGTCGGCCCGGCAACCGAGCGCCACCTCGGCGTTGAAGAGCCGGGCGCCGTCCATGTGCACCGGGAGGCTGCCGGCCGCGGCCCGCACGGCGCGCAGCGCGTCGAGCTCCCAGGGGACGCCACCGGCGGCCATGTGGGTGTTCTCCACGCAGACGAGGGCGGGCCGGGGCTGGTGGTGCGTCGCTGCCTCCACGGCCCAGGCGACGTCCGCGGGGTCCAGGACACCGGCCTCGTCGGGGACGCCGTGGAGCTGGACGCCGGCGTTGCGGGCCGCGGCACCGTCCTCGAAGGCCACGACGTGCTGGCTCCGCCCGGCGATGGCGGTGCTGCCCGGTGGCGCCAGCACCCGCAGGGCCAGCTGGTTGGCCATGGTGCCCGAGGGGACGAAGAGGGCCGCGGGCTTCCCCACCCGCCCGGCGTACGCCTCCTCCAGGGCCCGGACGGTGGGGTCCTCGCCGTAGCCGTCGTCCCCCACCTCGGCCTCCGCCATGGCCCGGCGCATGGCGTTGGTGGGGTGGGTGACGGTGTCGCTGCGCAGGTCGACGAGGCCCGACGACACCCCGGTGATGCTACCGAGCGCTGCGCGCCTGCTTCGGTGCGGGGGCGGCGCGCGACGCGTGGCGCTCCCCCCGTGGCGCCCGCCGGCGTCCGAGGCCGGCCAGCCGCTCGCGCGCGTCGGCGACCTCGGGATCCGCGTCGACCACGCGGGCGAAGAGCTCCCGGGCCTTGGGGATGTCGCCGGCCCGGTCGTAGAGGTCGGCGAGCAGGTACCACTGGCGGACGTGGCGGTCGGCCGGGTGCCGGAGTGATCGCTGTGCCCCGCCGCGCACCAGCTCGTCGATGGCCTCGTCGAGCCGGCCCTCGTCTCGCAGGGTCGCGGCCAGCACCAGGCGCCCCTCGACCAGGACGTCCGCCGGCGGCGACGCCTCGCGCAGCTCGCGCCAGAGCTCCCGCACCCGCTTGCGGTGTCCCAGGGCGCGGTGGCAGTCCATGAGCACGGGGATCTGGCTCTCGTCGGTGCCGGCCAGCTCGGCCGCGGCGCGCAGGTACCGCAGCGCGTCGCGCCAGCGTCCGAGGCGGTAGCAGACGAGCCCCTGGAGCTCGAGCGCGGTCGACGAGCGGGGTGCCAATTCCAGGACCGAACGGGTCATGCGCAGGGCGTCCTGGTAGCGGTCCCGCTCGTAGGCGCTGGCCGCGGCGGCCAGCCGTTCCGCCACCCGCCCAGCCTGGTCCCGGCCGGCCGCCTTGGTGATCTCCTCGAGCACGTCGTCGGAGAGCGCCGTCGCGGCCGTCGGTCGGGTGCCTGCGGCTCCTCGTACGGGCGCCGGTCGGCGACCACGGCGTGGCTCCTCGACGATCTCCTCGAGGACCCACACCTCTTCGTCCCGGGGCGCCGGTGGCCGTCCTTCGGGTGCCCACGGAGGCGTCGCGGTTCGGCGGGCCGGCTGCTCCGTCTCGCCGAGCACTCGAGCGCCCTTGCGCGCCACTGCACCCCATCGTGCTTCGGGGCCCGGCCTGGTCGGCGCACCTCGTGGCATCTGCCGCCGTGGGGCGCGCCCTCGATCCGCCGGGCCGCCGCCACGTTCCCGGCTGGGGGCGCCGGCCCTCTGGGGACGCGACGCGCCCGTGCGCGCCGGACCTTCCCGGTGGGCCGGACCGCCGGCACGCGCCAAACCGCCCCTCCCCGGCCGGGGAGGGCCGCTCGGGGTCCGGCCGGTGGGTGCCGCTCGGCCTCTGGCAGTCCCGCCGGTCCGAGGAGCCCCGGATCGTGGGGCCCCGGTGCGCGGCGCGCCCGTCGTCCCACCACCGGGTCGCGCACCGCCGGCTCTGGGTGCAGCCGTCCTCGAGGCCGGGGTCCTGGGGCCACCTGTCCTCGTCGCCGTCGTGGTCCTGGTCCCCGTCGTGGTCCTGGTCGCCGTCGTGGTCCTGGCTCGGCTCGAACCTGCTCCCGGTTCGCGCCTCCCGACCCGCAGGCCACCGCGCGTCGCGCCGGCTCCCCCGGACCGGCCCGTTGCTCTCCCGGGCGAGGACCGCCCATCGTCCGTGGACCGGCCCCGGGCCCCACCTCGGGCCGCCGCTCCTTGTGCGCCCTCGCGGCGCGTGTCGCCCGTACGCGGCCGGCCCGTGCCGCGGCGCGAGGGAGCGCCCCTCTTCTGTGTGGTCGACGGCCGACCAGATCCTCGTTGTGCCGAGCCGGCCGTTCCAGACCCCCGGGCGCGCCCACCGCTCGTGCGTGGCGCGCCCGACGTCCGGCGCGGACGGCCGGACGTCGCGTCCCCGGGCATCGCTGCAGTGTAACGGCCGGTCTCGAGACCCGACGCGGCCCTGGACGCGAAAAGACCCCCGCTCGGCGGGGGCCTTTTCATGAGAAACCCGGCGACGTCCTACTCTCCCAGGGGACGACTCCCCAAGTACCATCGGCGCTGGCGGGCTTAACTGCCGTGTTCGGAATGGGAACGGGTGTTTCCCCGCCGCTATGGTCACCGAGAACCGTGCTCCTCGGGAGGTATCGCACCCCCCGAGTGAGCGGCCGTCCGGCCGCTCCGTGAGCGTTCCATAGCGAGCACGAGCATGAATAGTTCTCCAAGCCCTCGGCCGATTAGTACCGGTCGGCTGAACACGTTGCCGTGCGTACACCTCCGGCCTATCAACGTGGTCGTCTGGCCACGGGCCTTACCAGGTTCACCCTGTGGGAGACCTCATCTTGGAACGAGCTTCGCGCTTAGATGCTTTCAGCGCTTATCCCATCCGCAGGTCGCTAACCAGCCGTGCCCTTGGCAGGACAACTGGCACACGAGAGCTGCGTCCGTCCCGGTCCTCTCGTACTAGGGACAGCCTTCCTCAGGTCTCCTGCGGCTGCATCGGATAGGGACCGACATTCTTGTTACCACCGGTGCGAACACCGGGGGCCAGGACATTTCTGCCTGGCTCTGCATGTCGCCATGCAGATCGGACCATCTCTTCACCGTTGGTGCACGGTGCCTGGCATATGGTCTCTGAGGATTCTGGATCCTGAATTGCGGTGGAGCTACCTCCATGCGCCGAACGATCTCGGCGAAGGTAAACCCGCAATCTAGCATCCAGCCTTTCCTGCTGATTGGCCGCACCTGTCGCATTGTCACTGCTCTCGGGGTCCATGGCTCCCAACGTACATATTGGGTGTATCAGTCACTTCATCCGAAAACGAGTAGCGCAGGATTCAACCGGCTATTCCAGCATTTGGCCAAGTTTAAAGACAGCGCGGATTCACTGTCTCACGACGTTCTAAACCCAGCTCGCGTACCGCTTTAATGGGCGAACAGCCCAACCCTTGGGACCGGCTTCAGCCCCAGGATGCGACGAGCCGACATCGAGGTGCCAAACCTTCCCGTCGATATGGACTCTTGGGGAAGATGAGCCTGTTATCCCCGGGGTACCTTTTATCCGTTGAGCAACGGCGCTTCCACAAGCCACCGCTGGATCACTATGCCCTGCTTTCGCACCTGCTCGACTTGTAGGTCTCGCAGTCAAGCTCCCTTGTGTCATTGCACTCGACGGCTGATTGCCAACCAGCCTGAGGGAACCTTTGGGCGCCTCCGTTACCTTTTAGGAGGCGACCGCCCCAGTCAAACTACCCACCTGACGCTGTTCCCGATCCGGATCACGGACCTGGGTTAGGGCCCCGGCACGAAAAGGGTGGTATTTCAAGGATGACTCCACGCCGGCTGGCGCCGACGCTTCAAAGTCTCCCACCTATCCTACACAATCCGTACCAAAGCTCAACATCAAGCTGCAGTAAAGGTCCACGGGGTCTTTCCGTCCTGATGCAGCTAACGAGCATCTTTACTCGTACTTCAATTTCGCCGGGTCTGTGGTTGAGACAGTAGGAAAGTCGTTACGCCATTCGTGCAGGTCGGAACTTCGTCGTAATCCCCTCTTTCGAGGGGGACAGACTATGCCTTCATCTCCACAAGATGTTCGATGATCCGCTGCGGGTCATATCCCCGGATACCGCTCGGGTTCATTTGGCCCGCGAGCCGTACGATCCGTTCCAATCCTTCTGGCCTCAGGTGTTCCTTCTCCGTCATCCGCTCGCAGATTTCCGCGAATAACAGGAAGTCCCGGTGCTTTCCGGAAAGGAGTGGATACGTCCGAAAGTGCGGAATGATTCGCTCGATCAGGACGGGGAGACTTCGAGTCTCCCACTTCAAGGTCCTGTCGCTTCGATCAGGGCGGACGCTGCCGCATCCGAAGTACCGCTGCAACAGCAGCAGCACTTCGGAGCGATCACCGTTCTGGCTGACCGACAGGCTCGGCCTCACCTCCCACCCGACGACGAGCGTCGGTCTGGGCGAGATCGAGACTGTGAAGCATCCCTCACCGTCGACGCACCCCGAAAGGTACGACGAAACATCGACTTCTTGCAGAGAGCCCGCGTATTGCCCCAGCCATAGATTTGCCACGTCCCGACGGTACGTCGGGGATGTGACAGGACTGGAGCCTCACCCCGAAGGGATCAGTCGTTACAGGGCCATGCCGCGCGGTACTTCCGCGTCTCGCAGAGGGCTTCCCACGGCATTACCCGCCGGCTATCGCCTCGTCCTTGGTCGAGGCAGCCGGGTAGGGCTTCGCCGTTATGAGCGGGTTTGTCACACGGAATCACTTCCGTGCAGGGCAAATAGCTTACCCGACAAGGAATTTCGCTACCTTAGGCACGTTGTTACTCCTCCCATCGTCTGGCTCGACACCAGAGAGGATGGAAGGGGCTAGGTCATTTCTGCCTAGCTCCTCATGTCGCCATGAGGGTCGGACTGTACCTTCACCGTCGACAGGGTGTAAGTCCCCTTCTCAACGTCGACGGCACCTGGCGTGCAGTCTCTGAGGATCCCATTGCTGGTTTCCTGCTGATTGTCCGCACCGGACGGATTTTCACTGCCCGTGTCGGCACCCCATCGGGTGTGACACGGATGAGTACCGCCGGATACTCGGATGTTCCAGCAAACAGCCAGGTTTACCTACGGCCGAGTGAAAACTCCACCGTTATAGTTACGGCCGCCGTTTACCGGGGCTTAGGTTCAGAGCTTCGCCCGAAGGCTAACCCTTCCCCGTAACCTTCCGGCACCGGGCAGGCGTCAGAGCGTATACATCGTCTTAGGACTTCGCACGCTCCTGTGTTTTTAGTAAACAGTCGCTTTCCCCTGGTTTCTGCCGCCCCTTCGAGCTCCGGACGCGAGGTCCTTCACCCTAATGGGGCCCTCCTTCTCCCGAAGTTACGGAGGTATTTTGCCGAGTTCCTTAACCACAGTTCTCCCGATCGCCTTGGTATTCTCTACCCGCCCACCTGTGTCGGTTTGGGGTACGGGCACCGTGCCAGCTCGCTAGGGGCTTTTCTTGGCAGCATGGGATCAGTGACTTCACCTGAACGGTTCGGCATCGCGTCTCAGGCTTGATTGGGGTCCGGATTTGCCTGGGCCCCGCCCTACACGCTTACCCCAGGACGACCAACGCCTGGGCTCACCTACCCTCCTGCGTCCCCCCTTCGCTACCCGCCACGGAATCGGTCGGTTCGACCCGAAGGTCATCCCCTTAGGAGTCCCGTCTTGGGTTGGGCGCGGACACGGTGGTACCGGAATATCAACCGGTTGTGCATCGACTACGCCTCTCGGCCTCGCCTTAGCTCCCGACTCACCCTGGGTGGATTAGCCTTCCCCAGGAACCCTTGGGCTTACGGCGGAGGGGTTTCTCACCCCTCTCTCGCTACTCATACCAGGATTCGCACTCGAA
>DASPTT010000157.1:0-46754 GCA_035623275.1 Acidimicrobiales bacterium | reverse complement strand
CGGCCCGGCGGGTACCGCCCAGCAGCAGCGGCAGGGCGACGTTCTCCTCGGCCGTCAGCTCGGGGACGAGCTGGCCGAACTGGAAGACAAAACCGAAGCGGTCACGCCGCAGGCTGGAGCGGTCTGACTCCCGCAGGGTGTCGAGACGCTGTCCGTCGAAGTAGACCGCACCGGAGTCCGGGACGAGGATGCCCGCAAGGCAGTGCAGCAGCGTCGACTTGCCCGAACCACTCGGTCCCATCACGGCGACGATCTCGCCGTGCTCGACCGACAGAGTCGCGCCACGAAGGGCGGGGGTCTCGCCGAACGAGCGCACGAGCTCTCGCCCCTCGAGGATCGCCCCTCCAGGTTGGACCGTCGAGGAATCCTTGGGGACGGTCACGACGCCACCTCCTCAGCGAGGGCCGCAAGCCGAGCGGCGGTGAGATCGATCCAGCGCAGGTCGGCCTCGAGGTGGAACAGGCCGTGGTCGGCCAGGAGGGCATCCACGAGTTTGCCGTCCTGCTTGAGCTCGGTGAGTTCGCGCATCCGCCGGAGGTGGGCGGCGCGCTGCACGTCGAGGTACTCCTCCGCACGCCGACCGAGCATCAACGACAGGACGACCTTCACGAAGAGGTCGGTCTGCAGGTGTGGCTCGGCCGGGATGGGCTGCGCCAACCACGCCTCTACCTCGCTCCGCCCGGTCTCGGTGATGGTGTAGCGCTTGCGGTCCGGGCCGGCTCCGGGCTCCGCCTCCCCGGCAACGGCCTTTCCGTCCCTGGAGAAGCGGGCGAGGGTGGCATACACCTGGCCGAAGGGGAGGGGCCTGCCCCGGCTGAAGTAGGTGTCGTAGTCGCGCTTCAGGTCGTAGCCGTGGCTCGGTTCCCGGTCGAGTAGGCCCAAGAGGGCCATAGGGACGCTCATGCCCACCAGAATACTCTGAGTGTATACCTAGGGTCAATAGCGCCTAATAACGCGGCTCCGGCATGACAGTGGTCGCGTCTCAGACCAGCCGCATCTGCCGGTGTGAGTGCGGGGTCCCCCCAGGCTCGCCGACCCGAACCCACTCGACGCTCAGCCGAGCGCCAGCTCCGACCTCTCATGAACCTTGAGGCGACCGGCCCTCTGCCCGGGCTGACCGGCCGCTGCAGTGGCGTATCACGTCGTACTACGTCGGGGTAGTATGGGGCGTGCAGCGAATCGAGGGGCTGCTATGGGACGAGCACAACGAACGCCACATCTCCCGTCACCATGTGACGCCGGCCGAGGTGGAACAGGTCGTGTTCTCCCCAGCCACGTTGTGGCGTCGGGACGACTCACACCGCCCGGGCCGACTGGTGGCGTTGGGGCGGACCGCCACGGGGTCCCGATGGCTCGTCGTCGTATGCGAGAACCCGACGGCCGATGGCCTCAGCTACGTCGTCACCGCCCGGCCGATGAATCCGCGGGAACGCAGGGACCTGAGGGGAGCAAGCAATGACGACTGAGCCAAATCCCGCCGACCAGTATCAAGCTGCCGCCAATGAAGCGAACGGCCGTGACTACCTCGCGTCAGAGATGCCTCCAGCCGAGGTGGAGGTCCCAGCGGCCCCGATGTCGGCCCTCGCCGTCCGCTTCACCCCGGCGGTTCTAGCCGAGCTGCGCGCTGTGGCCGAAGACAAGGGCGTGGGCGTGACTCAGCTTGTACGGACTTGGGTCACCGAACGACTCGACGCCGAGCGTTCACCCAAGAACCTCTCGGACTTCCTCGACAGTGCCGAACTACGACGCTTTGTCGAACTGGTCCGCACGAGGTTCGATGAGGTGATGCGGCACGTGGTCGAAGACATCAAACCGCGCGGTCGCGTCCGTTAGCCGCAAATCGGGCCGTTGGTTACCCCCATCCGCAGAATCGGTCAGGGTGGGGTTCCAAGGCTGGTGTGAATACCCGCCAGCAATCACCCTTTGGTCTTGTTCCGCGACTACAACGTGACTACAAATCCCGGCGAAGACCCGCGAGGGCCGATTGCCGGTGGGAATAGAAGCGCAGGTCATGGGCAATATCGGCGAAGGCTGATTGATGCCGAGAGCCATCGGATTCGACTTTTAATCCCAAGGTGCCGGGTTCGAGCCCCGGGCGGCCCACAGAGAGCACCCAGAGAGGGGCGCGCCCAAGCGCCGGCGAGTGCCCGGGCGTAATGCGGTGGCTGGGTCCGGGCAGTGACTGATCCCGGACCCGTTATGTATCTCTGAGCTCGCGCCCGTTCAGCCTGGCTCCGCTGACACGAGGCCATCTCGGCAGTGACGACCTTCTGGCTGATGGCGTGGGTCGCTCCCGACCATCGCCCCGAATGTCCAGGTTCCTGCTGGAGGCTGGTGTCCGAGGGCAACTCGTGACCGACCCGCCGGACAAGCGACGGCGCATGGTTCTTGCGGCGGAGCGGTGCCTCCTTCGCTCACCCTGAGACCCGCACGTCGTTGCCGGTGGTCGGCCCTGGGGCTGGCAGGGGCACGGGCGCAGCGCCGAGCCATTCCCGCATCGCTCCGTAGACAGCGGGGTGGTTGAGCAGATCGAAGTGGTGCAGCCCGCCGAAGTGCCGCTTGCGATCAACGGGAAAGGAGATGTACGTACCACCACGAGCGCTCGCCGGATGGACCAGCAGGTCCCCCACCAACCGCCCGATCGGGTTCCCACGGCGGGTCGTGATGGTAGCGCTGACCGCGTAATGATTGGCCCCGGGGAAGAGGGGAACCGGAGGACTCTGGTCTCTCGCCCGATCGGCGCGCTCGGACCATTGGCTGTCGAGCAGTGCCCCAGCGTGCAGATCCTTGATCCCTGCACTGCGCCGGTCAAGGACCGAGGCAAGGGCACGAGTCTCGTTGAGCCGTCCGAGCACACCGCTGAGGCGGCTGACCCATTGCTCGAGTGGCGCGCCCAGATGGGGAGTGCCCAAGTAGACGACATGTCGCACTCGCTCTATCCAGGTGTGACCGCTCGTTTGGGCCTGGTGGCAAGCCGCGCGGGCGACCAACCCACCCATGGAGTGACCCACGAGGAGGATCTCGTCCGCCGGGGTCGGCCAAGCGGCGACGACCTCCTCGAGGAGGCACGAGAGGTGCCGGCCGTTCTCGGAGATGTGCAGGCCGGTGTTGTAGCGCAGGTAGAGGGGCGTGTACCCCAGGTCCCTCTGGAGCCGCGAACCATAGGTGGACTCCGCGCCTTCGCCGTGGCGATCGGCGTGCAGCCGCCAGGATTCCTCGGTCTCACCTAGGCCGTGGAGGAACACCGCCACCTTCGGTGTCGGCTCGGGAAAGGCCACCACGAGAGCGGCGGGTGTAAGTGAGATGTCCGTTCGATCCGCCCTGACTGCCATCGAGATTGCCAACGGGCTCCCTTGGGCAGCCAGCTCGTTGCCAAGAGTCGCATTGAGCACGGCCAAGGCCAGGTTGCTCGCCGGCGTCGATCCGGCGGGATGGGGCGAAGCGGATGTCAGCCTCGCAAGCTCGCTGGCCGTCATGCCTGCCACCCTTCCGACCCCACGGATCGCGGCGTAGACGTAGGCCGCGATGCCGTCGTGGAGAATGCGGGCGGGAAGGCCGACCGAGGCACTGAGGTTGAACGCCCTGGTGGCGATGGCCCGATGGACCTGCTCGACGTGTGAGATTCCGTCGGCCGCGGTCCGCGTCACCAGTCTCCCGAGGGCTCGGCGTTCCTCCGGCTTCATCGTCGGCCAGTGTTGCACGCCCCAGGGGCGAAGTGGCCGCCAGGTAGCCCCATAGCGCTTCCATGTAGGACGACGGCCGTGGCCCCTTCGGGTCGAGCCAGCGGCCCCGCAGGTCGGTATACCCGTACAGTCCAAGGAATCTGTTGGGTTCGATGACAGCGACCCGGTACGCGTCCAAGGAAGCCTCCGCGGTGCTGCCGATCTAGGGTCCGTGACGAACGGAGGTGGTAGGTCCGGTGGATCGCGAGCAGCTCAAAGCAACCCAGGCGCCCCTGAAGGCCCAATACAGGGACGACCCAGCTACAGCCCTCATCACGCTGCATGCTGACGGACGCCTTGGGGAGGAGGATGTTTCTTGCTCGGTCGCGACCGGTCGGGCGATGGTGGAGGCCGGACTGCATCCCGCAAGCGGGGGCGACGGCAGCCTCGCCTGTTCGGGCGACATGCTCCTTCAGGCCCTGGTCGCCTGTGCTGGCGTGACGCTGCGGTCGGTCGCAATCAACCGCGGGCTGGTCGTCGAAGGGAGCCTACGGGCCGAGGGTGATCTCGATTTCCGGGGAACGCTCGGCGTGGAGCGGGATGCCCCAGTCGGCTTCACTGACATTCGGTTGCAGTTCAACCTCACGACCCCGTCGTCTCCCGAGGAAGTAGCGGATCTCATCTCCACGACCGAGCGCTACTGCGTGGTGCTGCAAACGCTGGCAGGCACGCCGAGGATCACGGTCCACTCTGAGGTCGGTTCGCCCTGAGCGTCCATGCGCGTCCGGCATCCCCCGGGATCAAGCGGGAACGTCATTACAGGGCGTGCTTGGCCTCGTTTCAATCAACAACGGCAAGGAGCTGCCACCTTCCCGGCACTCCCTTGAGTTCATGCTCCCCTCGGTCCGAGAACGCGAGACCCGAGCCGACGACGAGGTCTGCGACCGTGCGCGAAACGAGAACTTCGCCGGGTCGGGCTAACCCCTCGATGCGCGACGCTATGTGGACACCGAGGCCGGACACATCCGCGACTCTCTGTTCCACCTCACCGATATGAACCCCAGCCCGAACCTGGAGGCCAAGGCCTCTGGCGCCCTCACGAATTGCTTGGGCACAGCGCACGGACCGGGCAGGGCCATCAAAGGTCGCCAGGATCCCGTCCCCGGTCTTCTTGACGAGCCGCCCACGTTGTCGCTCGACCTGGCGCTCGGCCAAGGCGTCGTGCTTGTCGAGGAGCGCCTTCCACGCTCTATCACCGAGCTCGGCGGCCTTCCGCGTCGAGTCGACGATGTCTGTGAACAAAACACTGGCAAGGACGCGGTCGGGTTCGGGGTCTGACCGGGATCCCGTGAGAAACTCCTCTATCTCGTCAACGATGACGTCGGAATCCTCGGTCCACCAAAAGTGATCGGTTCCATCGAGTTCTAGTCGCTGAGCGCCTTTGATGTGCTCAGCGAGGTAGCGGGCGTGGTTCACGCTGACCATGAGATCTCCCGTTCGGTGCATGATCAGCGTGGGAGCTTGGATCAGGGGCAAGGCGGGTCGAACATCGATGTCGATGTACGACGTCAACAGCGCCATGGCGGCACCGGGGCTCGCCCCAAGGCGCTGGAGACGAGCGAAGAATTCCCGGGCATGAGGGTCGTCGCCAACACTGGGCGCCCAATATTCGAGCCCGACACCGCTGCCCCAGTCTGGTTCGAAACGCTGAGCTATCTGATGGAGTTGTGCTGTCTCAATGCCGATGGGATAGTCAGGCGCAATCGTCATGCGCGCGTAGGTGCCCCATAGCGCCAAGGCGCGCGTGCGTTCGGGATGTACTGCTGCAAATAGGATCGCCATCGGACCGCCCTCAGATACGGCGAAGAGCGCCGCATTCTCGGAGTTCACCGCGTCCAGGACGGCCTCGATGTCCAACATGCGATGATCGACGTCCGGCAGGCGTTCTGTGCGGTCGGACATTCCTGTGCCGCGCTTGTCGAAGATAATTACCCGCGCGAATGCGCCCAAGCGCTTGAGGAACAAGGCGAGTGCGGGGTCCTCCCACGCCCATTCAACATGCGAAATGAATCCAGGGATGACGACAAGGTCGAGAGGACCCTGGCCAAAGACCTGGTAGGCGATATGGACTCCGTCTGCGGCCCTGGCGTAATGGGTCTCCGGCGTCTCGATCACGTAACGGACGCTACCGAGAATCCTGCGTTTGCGCTCAGCTGGCCACTCGGTGGCACGACCAGAACCCATGGCACCCGCTCCGCCCACAACGCGGGTTGCCGGTGCGATGACTGCCGAGGGGCGTCGAGACTGGCTCGGGCTCGCCCCCAGGCAGGAGCAGACGTTCGAGTCCTGGGCGGCGCACCCTCGGGCCCGCTTCACCTGTTCCGATCTCTTGCCCTCCCCAATCGGCGCTGCTGGCGCGCCGACTTCGCCCGAGGGCGCAAGGCGGGCATCGCGGGCGCGTTCTCCTGGCGCTTGGCGGCGGATGACCAGGCGGCTCCCGGTGGATCGCACCGCCGGGAAGAAGGGGGAGCAGGAACATGGCGCTGAACAAGATCCGGAACGAGCCGGCGGGCGAGCACATCGTCATCGCGCTGCCCTACGAGCGGACCACGGGCTGGCACCGCGCCGCGTGCAACTGCGGCGAGACGATCCAGTCCCGCGCCCCGGGCATCGTCGACATCTGGGCCACGTCGCACGCGGAGCACGTCATCGTGCACGTGCTCGAGCGCCGGGTCCGCCAGCGCCGGGTCGCCTGCTCGGTCCACATGCCCTACACCGGGCGCCGGGCGGACGACTTCCACCTCTGCCCCTGACGAACAGCTCCCCGTGGCCGCCCAGCTGTGAGGCGCCGTGCGGCCGGTCAGGGATCAGGGATAACCGGCCGGGCAGGTCTGCCCGCTAGGCAGCTTGCACGAACCCGACACCACCGTGAAGGCCGCGAATCCCCACTGCGAGGTCCCGGGGTTGAGGTAGTACGGGGGCGCGAGGTACCTGAGGCGCGAGTCGTACTGGTAGTTCTTCGAGTAGCCGGTGACGATGCTCCCGCCGGATTCCGTTCCCACCGGTCCGCGCCAGTCCTGGTCGATCGCGCCGTAGACGGTCAGCGCACCCAGGGGCGAGCCCTGGTTGTAGTTGTTCACCAGGAACGAGTGGTTGAGCGCCAGGACGCTGGCGTCGATCACCGGGTTGCTCAGGTCGCAGTTGGGCGCACCGTTGCCCAGACCGGCGGGACACGTGCTCGCGTTGTTCCCGCCGCTCACGGGGTGGTTCACCTCGACGTAGTTCAGAGCGACGAGACCGAGCACGTTCGTCGACGGTGCCGCCGGGGTCTCCTTGGGCAGCGTGGTGCAGTCCGAGGGTGAGCCCGAGGTCACGGTGTCCGTGTAGCAGAGGTCGCCGTCGATGATGATGTTGTCGGCCGCCCCGACGGTGGTCGGTGTGGTCACCGACCCCTGGACGATCACGTCGCCCACGGTCGGCCCGCCGACACCGGTCTCCCCCTCGCCCGACATCGGGTTGTAGTTGACCGTGTTGCACGCCGACGCGTTGGTGCAGTTCTCGGCGTAGACGACGCCGTCCGTCGGCATGGCCACCACGTTGTCCACCACGGACGTGCCGACGTTGTAGGTGGCGTTGGCGCGGAAGCTGTTCACCGACACCGACGTCGCCCCTGCCGAGGCGGCCGCAGATGCGATCACCTGCTGGGTCGTCGCCCCGGACCCGATGACGATGGAGTCGCCCGCCTTGACGGCCGTCGGCAACGACACCACCGACAGCGACGTGTAGGTCGTGCCGGAGGTGAGCTTGGCGTTGAGCGTGGTCGGCGTGGGCATGCACACGTTCGCCGTGTTGGTCGGGTCGTTGAGCGAGTCGTTGGAAACCGAGGAGCCCGGCGCGCCGTTCGGTTTGCCGGTCGGGGTGTCAGGGCTCGTCACGCTCATGGTCGTCCCGGTGAGCACCAGGGTCGTCGGACCCTCGTAGACACATCCGGTGAGCGACGCGGTCGTCTTCAGGGCGGAGTTGTCGGTGGGGATCGGCTGGACCGGCACGCCCTTGGTCCACGACGTCGATGTGGGGCTCCCGCTACAGCCATTGACATAGTTCTCGTTCGGGTCCCCCGTTTGCACCGTCTGGAACGACGAGCTGCCGCACACCCAGATCGAGTCGTTGGCGAAGACGTTGCCGGTGAGCACGTCGGTGCTGGCGTACGTCACGTTCACGCAGTTGGTTCCGAGGGTCGAGGAAGGCCAGTAGTACGTGCAGGTTGGCGTGGACACGTTGTAGATGCTGGCCACGATGGGCGGGTCGAGCTGGTTGTAGTTGGTCCAGATGACGTTGAGGAGGAAGCTGTTGAGGGGCTGCAGCGTCACCACCGCCGTCTGGTAGTTGTAGCTGTTCGGGTAGCCGGCCGCGCCGACGATGTTGATCGTCAGGTCGCCGTTGGCGATGTTGATCGACGGGTTGCCGAGGAGGAACCAGCTCGGCGGACCGTTGTACGACGCGTCGCCCGGTACCTGGATCCACGAGCCGAAGGTCAGCCCCGAGCAGATGGCGGAGCCCGAGGTGAGCCCGGAGGCGCCGACGAGCGTCGCGCCGTTGTAGAAGTTCGCGTTGCAGGCCACGAAGTTCGGGTTGGCGTTGTCCTGGTAGAGGTACTCGTCCAGGCCGGCGACCATGGCCCGGTAGGCCTGGTGCTGGATCACGTCCTTGCCCACGATGGGGAATTGCTGGAAGGTGTTCTGGACGATGAGCGCGGTCCCCAGCGAGAGCACCAGGATCAGCCCGAGCACGATCACGATCGCCTGCCCCGCCTCGTCGCGTCTGGTCATCGCTCGCACTCCGCTCATCCGACCGACTGGTTGTACGCGGGAGAGAACAGGTAGGCCACCGACTGGTACCCCGTGGGCTGGCCGCCCGGGCTCTTGGTGGCCTGCAGGTTCATGCCCACCGCGGCGATCTGGCTGACCTGGCTGGCCGTGCACACCTGGTCGAGCACCGACGTGTTGATCGGGTAGGCGGCGTTGGCGGTGAAGCTGGTCACCGGAATCGACGTGGCCCCCACCGCCGCCGCGCCCGAGGCGGTCACCGTCTGGGTGGTGGCGCCGCTGCCGATCACGAGGGTGTCGCCCGAGCTCACGGGGGTCGTGAGTGCATGGACCGAGAGCGACGTGTAGACGCTCCCGCTGCTGAGCGCGCCGGCGAGGGTGGTCCCACCCGAGCCCGGCGGGGGCCCCGCACAGGTCGCACCCCCCTGGAGGGTGTAGGTGAAGACGGGGCTCCCACCGGTCCCGTTGGTGAGGTAATTGACGAGCACGAGCCCGTCGGGGCTCGCCCCGTAGGAGCAGACGTAGGTCGGGTGCGCGGCCGACGGGCAGGTGCCCGCCACCGCCGGCGTGAGGACGAGCTTGAAGGACCGGATCGATCCGGATGTCGTCACCTGCGCGGTGATCTGCTCCGGGCCGTTGCTGTTGCCCATGTTGGTGTAGAAGGTCGCCGAGTTGGCGGAGGCGGCCACGAACGGCGATCCTCCTGGTGCGTTGGCCACGGCCTCGTGGAAGTAGCGGGTCACGACCTCGGAGGCGAGGGCGAGCTGGTCGAGCGAGTTGTAGGTGTTCTGCACGTCCGTGTCGACGCGGAAGGCCACGGAGACGGCGGGGACCGAAGCGGCCATGAGCACGCCCAGCACCGCGCAGGTGAGGGCCGACTCGACCAGGGTGTAGCCGGCCTCGGACCGCGAGAACCGGGAGCGACCTGGCCGGCGGCGCGCGCCGCGGTTCATGGCACCGTCACCGGCACGGGCGTGCCGTAGGGATAGGTGGTGCTGTTGTAGACGACCCCGCTCGCGCCCACCTGCATGGAGAACGAGGTCACGCTGCTGTTGGTGGGGTCGGTCACCTTGACCGTGTACGTCTGGGCCAGGATTCCCGTCTGGTCGCTGTACGAGCTCCCCGAGCCGCTGAAGGCGCTCAGCCCGTAGGTCTCGGCCGTTGCGGGGCACCCGTCACCGGGTGCAGCGGCGTCGGCCGTCGTCGCCGTGGCCGTGGGCGGGGCGGAGAAGGCGCCGGCGGAGCGGGTGATGGCCAGGGCAAGGGTGTCGAGCCCGGTGATCGTCACCGAGGCCGACCCCTGCGGGGTGACGGTCACCACGGCCGGTGACGACGGCATCTCCTGGGTGACGCCCGACACCGTGGTGCAGTCCCCGTACCACACGGAGTACGCCGAGCTGTAGGGGAAGAGGGTCGCCGTGCCCGCCGTGCCGCCGGCCGGCACGATGACCTTGGTCCCCGACGGTTGCAGGTTGCCGCCGTTGCTCACGGAGATGGGCATGCCGGTGGCCACCGGCACCGAGCCGCCGGGGATCAGGGTGACCGTTCCCGCCTCGTCGAAGTGGAACGCCGGCACGAAGGCGGGGAGTCCGGCGGTGACCACCTGGGTCGACGGCTGGCTGGGCGTGAGCACCTCCTGCCAGTCCACGAAGGTCGGGCCGCCCGCCGGGCTGGAGAGGCTCACCGAATAGGTGCCCAAGGGCTCCTCCAGGTACACGCACCCGTACTTGTCGGGGTTGTACGTGGTGGTGGAGCCGCCCTGGGGTGTCACGTTTACCCCCACGTTGATGAGGTTCGCCGTGTCGCTCGGGGCGGCAGGGGCGTTCGCACCCTGGATCTGGATGGAGAGGAAGCCGTCGCCGGGCACGAGCGTCCCGTAGGGCGGGTTGATGATGGACGTCTCGCCCATCTGCTGCCCCGACCACTTCACCGTGATCGTCGCCCGGATGACCTGCGGGGGGTTCCCCGACGTGCACAGGCTCGGGGACGTCCCCGTGTCCGCCCACTCGAGATGCGACCACACCGAGAAGGGCTGGCCGCCGATGACCACCGGCGTCGGGGTGAGCAGGACGTCCCGGCTGATGTCGTTCTGGAGCGTCGTGAGCGTGGTGGCGTTCGACATCTTCTCGAGCCACTGGTCCGCCAGCTCCGAGGCGGTGACCCGCCCGCGCTGGACCGCGGCGTTCGACACCACCGTGTCGATCAGGTAGCCGGTGGGGACGAGCACGACGAGCAGGACCAAGAAGGCCACCATGACGTCGAGCAGCCCGAGGCCCTTTTCGTCGACTCGAATACGCCCGCGGACGACGTCCGGACACAAGGACACGAGTGCACATCGGCCGGCCCGCACTCGCACCGGAGGGCCGAAAGACCCGAGATCGTTGCCGGCGACAAGCCCGAAACCGGCGACCAGGTCGGACGAATTCGGGCCAATTCGATGTTGTGCGAATTCCGATAGTTGCTCCCGACACAGGTCGTGACTACGGTCGCCGCATGGACATCACGACGATCGACGCGACCATCGCCGAGGCCGGTGCAGGCCTTCGCCTCCTCGAGCATCCCTTCTACCGGCGGTGGGAGGCGGGCGAGCTGCGCGACGGCGAGCTCGAGGCGTACGCCGCGCAGTACCGCCATTTCGAGGCCATGCTCCCGGGCTTCCTCGAGGCGCTCGCCGCGGCGCTGCCCGAGGGCCCCGCACGCCACGCGGTGTCGGCCAACCTGGCGGACGAGCTCGGCGACCCGGTCCCCCATCTGGCGTTGTTCGACGCCTTTGCCGACGCGCTGGGGGCGGCGCCGTCCGAGCCCGGACCGGCGGTGGGCGCGCTGTGCGACGCCTACGCGCAGGTGCTGGCGGAGGGACCCGTGCCCGCGCTCGCAGGCCTCCTCGCCTACGAGCGCCAGGCCCCCGAGGTGGCCCGGTCCAAGGCCGAGGGCCTGCGCGTCCACTACCGGCTCGACGCCGCCGCCGTGGCCTTCTGGGACCACCATGCCACCGTGGACGTGGCCCACGCCGGGTGGACCGAGTCCGCGCTGGCGTCGCTCGACGCGGACCCCGACGTGGTGGTGCGCGCCGGCCGGCTCGTCGCCCAGGCCTGGTGGTCGTTCCTCGACGAGCGCGAAGCGGCGCGCCCGGCGGCCTGATCGGCCGCCTCGCCCGCGCCGCTCCCCCATGGCCGACGTGCGTCTGGTGGTGACGGGCCACGACGAGGCCGGGACCGCGCTGGTCACGAGCGATTCGGAAATCAGCCCGGTCACGCTCTCCCTCGTCCCGGGCTTCGAGAGCTTCGAGCTCTGGTCCCTCACGCACGCGCCCGCCATCCCGGACGACACGGGCGGCCCGGGGGTGGCGCACTACTTCCCGTCAGCGGGCGGCGCGGTCTTCCGCGTGGTGACGTTCCCACCCGACGATGCCGGCGGGCCGGGCGCGGGCGCCGACCTGGGCGCGGCCCTGGCCGAGGCGCAGGAGAAGGTGCCCGACCTGGTGGCCAAGCTCGAACCCGCCGACCCGGGCATGCACAGCACCGACACCGTGGACTTCGCCGTTGTCGTCGAAGGCGAGCTGGACCTCGAGCTCGACGAGAAACGCACGGTGCACGTCGGCCCGGGTGACTGCGTCGTCCAGCGCGGCACGCGCCACGCCTGGCGCAACCGGTCGGGGCAGCCCGCCCGGGTCGCGTTCATCCTGCTGGGCGGCCACCGGGCCCCCTGAATCCGCCGGCCTGCTTCGCACTGCTTCGCACGGCCTCGCACGGCCTCGCACGTCCAAGCAACCCCACAATCGTTTCCAAGTTCGCTCACAGGTTCGGGGACCATCCTGTCGATAACGGCTGATCGACCCCGTCGAGTGCGGGGCATTCGGAGGACAACGTGACGAGCGACGGCGAGAACGTGCAGGTCCCGGGGGGCGACCAGGACGGAGCGAACGGCGGCGGGGCCGTGGTCTCCCCGGCCGGCGAGCCCATGGGCGCCGCGCCCGTGCAGGCCGAGGCCCCTGGGGACGCCACCCCCACCGGCGAGATCCCGGCCACCGGCTCACCGACGGCCGAGGTGCCGGCGATCCCGACCGCCGAGGTGCCGCCGGTCGCCTGGACCGACCCGCCCGTCGTCCCGGGGACGCCCTTCGGCGCACCCGCGTCGGCGGGGCCCGCGGCCCCCGAGGGCCCGGGGGCGCCTCCCCCGCCGCCCTGGGCGACGGGCGCCGGCGGAGCCGGGGCCTGGGGTGGTGGGCCGGTGCCGCCCTACGGCACGCCCCCGTACCCCTACGGCTCGCACCCCTACGGGACCCAGCCCCCCTACGGGACCCAAACCCCCTACGGCGCGCCCTACCCCTACGGCAGCGGCCCGCACCCCTACACGCCGCCCCGGACGCACAAGCCCGCCGGCGGCTGGGCCATCGCCGCCGTGGTCGTCGCGGTGGTCGTGCTGGCCTCCGCGGTGGGCGGCGCCGCGGTCGAGTACGCCATGAACCACAGCGACACCGCGAACACCCAGCTGGTCCCATCGCAGGGCAACTCGGGCCTGGGATCGGGCTCGGGATCGAGCAACGCGCCCGCCGGCGTGAACACCTCCGCAATCGCGGCAGGCGTCGACCCCGCCGTCGTCGACATCACGACGACCCTCGCCGAGGGGGGCGCGGCGGCCGGCACCGGCATGGTGCTCACCGCCGGCGGCCTGGTGCTCACCAACAACCACGTCATCGAGAACGCGACCACCATCAACGCCCAGATCGGCGGGACCGGTCGCACCTACAGCGCGACGGTGCTCGGGTACTCGGTCACCGACGACGTCGCCCTCCTGCAGCTGAAGGACGCATCGGGCCTCAAGACGGTGACGCTGGGCAGCTCGAACAACCTGAGCGTCGGCAGCCCCGTGGTGGCCATCGGCAACGCGCTGGGCAAGGGCGGCACCCCCACCGCGGTGGCCGGCACCATCACGGCGCTGAACCAGACCATCACCGCCGGTGACACGGGGACGCTCACCGAGACCCTCCACGGCCTGATCCAGACCGACGCGCCGATCCAGCCCGGTGACTCGGGCGGCCCGCTGGTCGACACCAACGGCCACGTGATCGGCATGGACACGGCGGCGTCGGTGGCCAACGGCGGTGGCTTCGGCGACCAAGGCGGCACGGCCAACGAGGGCTACGCCATCGGCATCAGCGACGCGCTGACGCTGGCCGACGACATCCAGGCCGGCAAGGCCAGCACGACCATCCAGATCGGGCCCCGCGCCCTGCTGGGTGTGGCCGTCTCCGACGGGTCGCAGAGCAGCGGCGGCTTCTTCGGCGGCGCCGGCGGCGGCTCGGGCATCGCCGGGGCCTATGTCGAGCGCGTCCAGTCCGGCAGCCCGGCCGACAACGCCGGCATCGGGGCGGGCGACACCATCACCGCGGTGGACGGCACCACCATCAGCTCGGCGAACGACCTGAGCAACACCCTGCTCCACTACAAGCCCGGCGACACCGTGACCGTCACCTGGGTCGACGGCCAGGGCACCAGCCACAGCGCGCAGGTCCAGCTCACCACCGGTCCTCCGGCCTGATCCCACTCCTCAGTCCCGGGGGCGGAAGAAACCAGGCGACCCATTCCTCCGGGTCGCCTGGTTTCGCGTCCGGGCCTCAGGTACCGGTGGAGGGGAGACCGGTGCCAGGGCCCGGCGACGTGGCGGCCTCGAGCGACGTCGGGTCGTCGACGAAGGTGACCTGCGCAAGGTCGTTCCAGGCGATGCCGGCGCTGTCGGTGACCTGCACCCGCAGGGTGTAGGTGCCGCCCGAGCCGAACTGGGCGACCGTGAACGGCTCCTGCCAGCTGGAGGTGCCCTGGACGACGACGTAGTGGTCGCAGGGCTCGTCGAACGCACTCGAGCCGATGCCGCCGCCGTTCCAGCATCCCTGGTTCCCCTGCTGGAGGCTGACGGCCACCGACTGGACGGGGAAGGTGGCGGCGCTGGCCGTCCCCGACATGGGGCCGGCGACGGTCCAGGTGGCGGCGTCGTAGGTCCGGCCGTCGACGGGTGCGGTCACGGTCACGCTCGGGGGCGTGAGGTCGACGAGCACGCCGGCACTGCGCTCGCTCTCGGCCCCTTGCCAGTTCGTGGCGTACAAGGGTGTCTCGGTGTACTGCCACCGACCGTCGGGCACGTCCGTGTCGGTGCAGGCCACCGTGGTGGCCGACCCGGCCGCGTTGCAGAGGAAGGACGCCGAGGGGCTGGTGGCGCCCTCCGCGTAGCGCTGGACGCGGTACTCGGTGACGGCACCGCTGCCGCTGCGGAACGTCGCCGGGCCGAAGGCGACGTCGATGTCGCGCGAGGTGGCGGGGCCGGTGGGCACGCTCGGCGCACCGGGGGCGGTGACGATGGCGTCGGCGGCCGCCGCGCCGCCCGTCGGGCTGGTGTCGGAGAGGGACCAGTAGGCGAAGGCCGCACCCGCCCCGAAGGCGAGCGTGGCGAACCCGCCGCCGGCGGCGGCCAGCACGAGGCGGCAGAGACGCCCGCCGCAGCGGTGGTGCCCCACGCTCACTGCTTCTCCACGGTGATCGTCACGGGGATCGCGAACGTCGCCCCCTGGCAGGCGTCGGAGGACGTGTCGTCCATGGAGGCGGCACCGGGCAGGGACACGGCCGTGGTTGCGTCGGGGGCCAGCGTGGCCTGGACGGACGAGGCCCCTTCGAAGCTCACCCCGGTGGTGGTGCAGCCGTCATGGGCCGAGTCGGGGGTGACCGACCCGGCGGCCGGCTCCACGCTCACCAGCGTCAGGGGGAAAGGGTTGGTGTTCTGGATCTGGAGGGCGACATCGGCCGTGCCCCCCGGGGCGAGACGCTCCACGGTCGTGGCGGCGGCGCCGTCCACGACCGACACCGCGGACACGGCGCCCACCGTGGCCGCTCCCGAGCCCGACCCCTGCGAGGTGAAGTAGGCGTAGGCGCCGCCCGGGACGACGCCGGCCCCGAGGGCGGACACGCCGGCGAGCACCGCGACGGCCAGGCGATGGTGCGGGCGGCGGGCGACCCGGCACGACGCTGCCGGTGCCGGCGGAATGGCGTCGATACGGATGAGGCGGGTCGGTGCGGTGGTGGTCATGGTGGGCATGGACCTTCCGGAACGGGTGCGTCGCTGTGCGCCGGGATCCCGGCGGGGGTGCGAGACGGTGACACCCCCGCCGGGCGGCGTGATCAGCTCGCGCTGACGGTGAGGGTCGGCGACGCGCCCTGGCAGGCGTTCTGGTCGACGGCGGGGCTCTGCTCGTTGAGCGTCACCGTGGCCGAGCTCTGGTAGGTCCCGCCGTCGGCGGCCACGGACTGGTTCGGCGTCGGGTGGGCGTCGGTGACGGTGAACCACGACGCCAGACAGCCGTTAACAGCGTGACCGTTAGCGTTCATGACGTTGCCATTGGTGTCCGTGTCGAGGGTCGTCTTGACCGCCGCGAGCATCTGCGCGCTGGTGCCGTTGTTGGTGACGGTGTAGCCCACCGTCTCGCTCCCCGATCCCGGCATGAGGGGTCCGCCGGTGGGCGCGGCCACCGTCACGGCCCAGTCGGTGGCGGTGCCGACGGTGACGTCACCGCTGCCGGTCCCCGTGGACGTGAAGTACGCGTACGCGGCGCCCGCGCCGGCGAGCAGGCCGACCCCCGCGCCGGCGACGACGATGCGCTTCTTGAGGCTGAACCGCTTGTGCATGTGATTCTCCTTGGATGACTGGGACTCGACGTGGGCGTCGGGTTCGCCACTCGCTCCTCTGGGGCCAGGCGACCATCAAGGGCCCCAGGATCATCACGTCGCCCGTGCTCGAGGGTCGTCAGGCCCTCGTGGACACCGCAGAACCAAGGAGGCGCGCGGATCTTGCGCTCCTGGGAGATGAACTTCGTTTGGCCAGGCGCGAGTTCCCCGGCACGCTCAACGCATGACCACCGTCGAGGCTCGCTACCGCGGAACCGTTGCCCGTCGGTTGCGACAAGACCTCGACGCCCATGAGACCGCCCCCCAGGTTCACCCGTCGCCCGGACCACGCGGGCCGGACGATCGCGACCCCCTCTGAAGGCGCCGCCGACCCGGCAACGTCAGGCCAACATTTGGCCAACCACGACGAGAGGGCTGCGACCTCGGCAAACGGAGCCTTTCCGACCCGACACCACCAGGCCCCTTCGTTGAGCAAATGTTGGGGACGTGGTGGGCCGGTCGTGAGCCTCGTCACGCACCATGCTCAGGTGACTCGTCGGCGGGGCCACCGACGGGCGGGCGGCACCACGAAAAGCCTTCATGAACTGCCCATCCGTCGGCTCAGCGTCGGGTACGACACCGCGCACCAGGGACCTCGGTTGCCGCCTGTAGCCTTTGCATCATTGGCAACATCCGACACAGGGGGTGGGGGCGCGCCCACGGGGGACGAGGCCTGAGATGAGCCGACGACGGGGCAGGGCGCAGGTGCCGGAGCGGACCGAGGGGGCCACCGCGCCGGCCGTCCCACCGGCCCAGCCACAGCGGGCCGTCCAGTCGCACCTCGGGGAGCTCCTGGTCAGCTCCCGGCTGATCACGCACGCGCAACTGGCCGAGGCCCTGCTCCAGCAGTCCGACTCGGGCAAGCGGATCGGGACGCTGCTCGTCGACCTCGGCGCCATCGACGAGGAGCAGCTGACCCGGGTCCTCTCCGATCAGCTCGGCGTCCCCTTCGTCGACCTTTCCCGCCACGGGCCCACGCCGGACGCCATCGCCACGCTCCCGGAGAGCCTCGCCCGCGCCCATACCGCATTGCCCGTGCTCATCGACGAACGCGGCGTGACCGTCGCGGTGGCGGATCCGACGCCCGAGCTCCAAGCCACTTTGTGCAACGCCACGGGGCGGGCGGTGGCCTTGGTGATCGCACCACCGACGGACATCCGGCGCGCCATCGACTCGGCCTATCGGGTGCTCGGGAACATCGGCGAATTCGTCGAGGTCTTCGAACGGACCGAAACACCCCGACGAACCGTCGATGCCACGACGGCGAACGTCCTGGCCGACGACGCCCCCGTCGTCCAGGTCGTGAACCTGATCGTGACCCAGGCGTTGCGCGACCGTGCGTCGGACGTGCACATCGAGCCCCAGGACGAGCGCCTCAGGGTCCGCTTCCGCATCGACGGTGCGCTCCACGACGCGGTGGAGCTCCCGATCGCCATGGCCGCATCCCTGGTGAGCCGGCTCAAGATCATGGCCGGGATGAACATCGTGGAGCGCCGACGACCGCAGGACGGCCAGTTCACGATCACCGTCGACGAGCGCGAGATCGACGTGCGCGTCTCGACCGTGGCCACCATCTGGGGGGAGTCCTGCGTCCTGCGCGTGCTGGACAAGAGCCGCTCCCTGTTCCAGCTGGGCCAGCTCGGCATGCCCGACGGGACGCACGAGGTCTTCGGCGGGTTGATCCGGGCCCCGTTCGGCATGGTTCTCTGCGCCGGACCGACGGGCAGTGGCAAGACCACCACGCTCTATGCGGCGTTGAACGAGATCAACGAGCCGCACCGCAACATCATGACCGTCGAGGACCCCGTCGAGTACGTCTTCCCCTCGATCAACCAGATCCAGACGAACGAACAGGCGGGCATCACCTTCGCCAACGGCCTGCGCTCCATCCTGCGCCAGGACCCCGACGTCATCCTCGTGGGCGAGATCCGTGACGTGGAGACGGCCCGCATCGCGGTGCAGTCGGCGCTGACGGGGCATTTCGTGCTGTCGTCCCTCCACGCCACGGACTCCGCGGCCGCGCTGCACCGGTTCCTCGACATGGGTATCGAATCCTTCCTCATCGCGTCGTCCGTGGTGGCGGTCGTGAGTCAGCGGCTCATGCGACGCGTCTGTCCGACGTGCCGTGCGCCATATCAACCGACCGACGAGGAGCTCGCGTTCTACGAGGAGGCCGGTGGCGAGCCCAAGGTCGACTTCTGGCACGGCAAGGGCTGCAACTTCTGTGCCGGCACCGGGTACCGCGACCGCATCGGCGTCTACGAGCTCATGCGGATCACGCCCGAGATCAAGCGGCTGGTCGTGGGCTGGGCGACCCAGGAGGAGCTCCAACGCATGGCCGTGTCGCAGGGTATGCGCACACTCCGGGACGAGGCCATCCGGCTCGTCGCCACCGATGTGACCACCATCTCCGAGGTGGTCCGCTCGATCTACGCCTTCTGACGAGGACCAATGGCCAAGTTCAAATTCACCGCGATCGCCCCGGACGGCGCCACCGTGACGGGGATCGAGGACGCCCTCACCGTGTCCATGGCCCGACGTGCCTTGGTCCTGCGCAACCTGTCCCCTGTGGAGGTGCAGGAGAAGAAGAGCATCCTCCAGTTCGAGATCACCGCAACCAGGGTTCCCCGACGCGACCTCATGCACTTCTCCCGCCAGATGGCCGTCTTCATGAAGGCCGGCATTCCGGTCCTGGAGGCCATGGACGTGATGACCCAGGAGATGTCGAACAAGACGCTCCAGCGGGTCCTCGCCGAAATGTGCGATTCGCTCCGCAACGGCGCCACGTTCGCCGACGCGGCCGCCGAGCACCCCGAAGCGTTTCCCCCCTACTACCTCGGCATCCTCAAGTCCGCAGAACTGACCGGGAACCTCGACATCGTCCTCGTGCAGCTGTCGGACTACATCGAGCGCGATATCGAGGCCAGACGCAAGGTCACCTCAGCGCTCATGTACCCCGCGATCGTGCTCGTGATGGCGATCCTGGCCGTGATCATCATCACCTCGGTCGTCTTGCCGAAGTTCCAGTCCTTCTTCTCCTCTCTGCACGCCAAGCTGCCGGCGCCGACGCGCGCGCTGCTCGGCGTGGCAGGTTTCGTCAAGAACGATTGGATCGTCATCGTGGCCGTCGTCGCAGGGATCCTGGCCGTCGTCCTTTTGGTGACCTACACGAGACGGGGTCGGGAGATCCGGGACAACCTGATCCTCAAGCTGCCCGTCGTCGGCGATTTGATCCGCACCGCGATCCTGGAGCGGTTCTGCCGGATCCTGTATTCGATGGTGAGTGCCGGCGTGCCGCTTCCGGACGCCCTGGAGGTGACCGGCCACACCACCACCAACGCGGTCTACAAGGAGGGGCTGGAGACCGTTCGGGAGGCCATGCTCCGTGGTGAAGGCCTGGCCGCCCCCTTGTCCGCCAGTGGCCTCTTCCCGGCCGCCGCCCGGCACATGTTCTTGGTCGGCGAGCGCACCGGGACGATGGACGACCAGTTGGAGACGGCGGCGACCTACTTCGACCGCGAGCTCGACTACAAGCTCAAGCAGTTCACCGCGCTCTTCGAGCCCGCTGTCATCATCTTCGTCGGACTCGTCGTGGGCTTCGTCGCCATCGCGCTGGTCTCGGCGATGTACGGGATCTATCGACAGGTTCACGTGTAATGCGGGGTTTCGGCATGACGTGGACCTTTCATGGCAGGCGAGGAGGTGGCGGGATACGACACGACTGCGGTGAGTGTGGCTGAGCCGCGACACCACCACCTCTACAGACTTCTGAAGACCGGACAAACGAGACAGGAAAGGGATCTACTTCCAAATGGGGGACAGACTTCGTGAAAAGAGGAACGACGGGGGTTTCACCCTCATCGAGCTCCTCATCGTCATCATCATCCTGGCCATCCTGGCCGCGATCGTGGTGTTCGCCGTGGGGGGGACCAGCAAGAATGCCGCTGTCGCCTCATGCAACGCCGACGCCAAGAGCGTGGAGACCGCCGTCGAGGCCTTCAAGGGCCAGATGGGGACCTACCCGAACGGGATCGGCCCGCTCACGTCCACGACATCGGACAAGGCGGGCAACACGGTCGGCCCGTGGCTGCGCTCCATCCCGGGGACGGCGCACTACACGGTGTCCGTGGGGACCACCGGTGACGTCTACGTCAACGGATCCAACTACGACACGAGCAACCAGTGCTCGAATGCGTCGTAGTTCTTCGGATTCCCGGAATAGTGGAATGAGACCCGAGCGCGCGGTTCGCCCGCGCGCTCGGGTTCTCAATCCCAGAGCGTCCACGAGCGCGAAGAGACGAGCGCTCTTGTCGGAAAGGAAACACAACACATGTGGTCGAGAATGATCGAGAAGCGTAACGAAGGGGGTTTCACCCTCATCGAGCTCCTCATCGTCATCATCATCCTGGCCATTCTGGCCGCGATCGTGGTGTTCGCCGTGGGGGGGACCAGCTCGAACGCGGCCATCGCCTCGTGCAACGCCGACGCCAAGAGCGTGGAGACCGCCGTCGAGGCATTCAAGGGCCAGATGGGGACCTACCCGAACGGGATCGGCCCGCTCACGTCCACGACGGCGGACAAGGCCGGCAACACGGTCGGCCCGTGGCTGCGCTCCATTCCGGGGACGGCGCACTACACGGTGTCGGTGGGGACCACCGGTGACGTCTACGTCAACGGATCCAACTACGACACGAGCTCGACGAATCCGTGCTCGGTCGCGTCGTAGCTGGGCCGACACGATGACCAGTTCGAAGACGCGCCGGGGCACCGGCGCGTCTCCGGACGGGAACGCCACGGCATGATCGACCAGTTCGAAGCCACCCCGGCCATCGATGCCGGTGAGAGGGCGGCCAAGGTCAGAGCGCGTCACATCACGTTCTGGCTCACCGCGACGGCGTTCCTCGTCGTCGTCACAGGCATGGCGTACAGCCTCTGGTGGCCGGCGATCGTCCAGGGCCATTCGTGGTACTGGCTCTACCCGGGGGACATATGGGGGACGGTGCGCGCCGCCCACTGGATCGGATGGGGTGACCTGTCGTTCGTGTACAGCTCGAGCACGGGCCTCGTCACCTTGCCGGGCTTCCACTTGCTCCTGACGCCCGTGGTCATGCTGAGCTCCGCCCTGGGGCTCTCAGAGACCGCTCCGGGCTTTCTCCCGGTTCCCGAGCCCACCGCATGGCTCTTGATCGGGCCCGTGGTCCTGGCATGTGCCGGAGTGGCCCTGTTCGGCGCCGACGCGCTCGCTCGAGCCCTCGACGTACCCCTTGGCCGACGGCGGCTGCTGGCGCTGGCCGTGGGCTGCAGCGTCTGGCCGACGCTGCAGTTGTGGGGACATCCGGAGGACGTCGTCGCGCTCGGCTTGATCGCGTTCGCCCTGGCCGCCGCGATCGACGAGCGCTGGACAGCGGCCGGTTGGCTGCTCGGCGGCGCTCTGGCATCCCAGCTCTACGCCGCAGCCCTCATCCCGTTGTTGATCGGCATCGCCGGCCGGCGGCGCGCTTTTCCCCTCCTGGCGCGAGCTGCGATCCTCCCTGGGTTCCTGTTCGTCGCGGTCGCCGTACCGAACCCGCACGCCTCGCTCCATGCGCTCCTCCAGCAACCCAATTTCCCCCGCGTGGACCGCCCCACCCCCTGGGTGGCGCTGGCACCATCGCTCGGCCACGGAGCCGTCGCCGCCGGGCCGGGCCGCATCGTGGGTGTGGCCGTCGCCGTCGGCATCGGTTTCGTCGCGATGCGGCGACGCCAGGATCCCATGCTGGTCGTCTGGCTCGCCGCGCTCGCCCTGTCGACCCGGTGCCTCTTCGAGTCCGTCATGGACCCCTACTACGTGATGCCCGGCATCGTGGTGGCGTTCGTGGTGGCGTCGAAGGAGCACTGGCTGCGCTTCGCGCTTGCCCTCGCTGCGGGCGCCGCCGTGACCGTGCTGACCTATAGCCGCACCGGGGAGTGGCGGTACTGGGTGCAGATGGCCGGTGTGATCCTGCTGATGACGGTCGTGACGATGCCAAGCTGGGGTGGCACCGGGGTCGAGCCAGCGCGAAGGAATGTCCAAGGACATGAAGATCCGAGCCTCACGGGGGATCGAGTCCACGCCGGCGTCGGCGGCGAAGCCCGGAGCGCGGGCGTCGCCTGCCGGAACGGAGTCGTCCAGCTCAGCACGGACGATGCCGCGCAGCTTGCTTGAACCGCCGGCGCCCGGAGAGCCCCTTGCCTGGACACGGGTTCGGGACGAGCTCTCCGGGCTGCGTTGCCGGCTGACGGAAGGTGCGCCGATCACGGCCGAGCTCCCGTTGCTCGCGGGGTGGGCGGCGATCGGGATCGGCATGGTGCTCAACCTCAGCCGCTACTCTCCCCTGGGCGCGTTCCTCCTGACCTGCGGTACCGCGCTGGTCGTCGTGGTGGTGGCGGCAAAGCTGCAACCTGGTTCGGGTTGGTGCCGGGCGGCCGGCGTCGCCGTCGCCCTCGCGACAGCCGTGTTCGGGGCGACGTTCTTCCCCGCCGGCCTGTACGGCGCCGGACCCTGGCTCGCCGTTTCGCGTGGCTTCACGAGCCTGGCGGCAGTGGGAGTCGCGCTCTGGATGACCCTCGACCTGCCTCGCGCACGGATCGCCGGATACGTCGTCGTCGGGGCCGTGGCGTTCTCCGGCGTCGCCATGATCCTGGCATCGCCGGCTCCGGCCATCGACGTCTGGTACATGCTCCAAGCCGCCGCTTCCGGTCTGTCGCACGGGGCGAACATGTACTCGCTTCATTGGTCCAGCCACCTGGCCTCCGAGGTCCAGAACCAGTTCGAGTACCTCCCGGGATCGGCGGTGCTCCTGTGGCCCTTCCACGTCGTCTTCGGCGACGTCCGCTATGGCCTCCTGGCGGCAATGGCGGCAAGCGCCCTCATCCTGATCCGGGTGAGCCCCGGCCCGATCGGCGGCCTCGTGGCGGCCCTGGCGCTCCTCTACCCCAGGGCGACGTTCGGGCTGGAACAGGCGTGGACCGACCCGCTGGTCCTCGTCACCATGACCGCAACCGCGTTCCTCGTCACGCGGGGCCGCCGAGGCTGGGCGGTCGTCGCCTTCGCTGCGTGCCTGACGTGCAAGCAGAGCGCGTGGTTGTTCATCCCGGTCGCGGCCATGTGGCCCGCGTTCGGCTGGCGCCGAACCCTCCTTTCCGTCGGCGCGGCGAGTGCCTTCATCTCGCCGTGGCTGATCGCTGACATTCATGCGTTCTACCAAGGTGCGATCGCCTCGAACCTCTACCTTCCCCCGCGCGCCACATCGCTGTCGCTCTACACGACGGTGCTGAACCACGGCTGGAACCCCACGATCGCGTTCACGTCGGTGGCGACCCTTGCGGCCATCGTCCTGGTCGTCCTCCGAGCCCCCCGCAACGCCTACGGGTTCCTCCTGGGTTCGGCGACGGTGCTGGCCGTCTTCGACCTCACCAACAAGCAGACGCACTTCAACTGGTGGGCTCTCGTGGCCTGCCTGCTCGTGGCCGCGCTCGCGTTCGGCCACAGGAGCGCCAACGTGCCCGGTGGCCACGATCCCCTCGACCTCGTGGCGCTCGATCGGCCCGATGCCCGGTAGCCGCCCGGTGCCTGACCGCACGACCCCCGTGAGCGAGCGCGATGAGCCGCATCGCCTGGCGCACCGTTCCGGACCGCCGTCGCTGTGGTGGCTGGGCTGGGCCCTGCTCCGCCTTTTCGGGATCCTGGCCCTGTTGCACGGCATCTTCCCCTACGAGCACGCGTTCAGCAGCAGCTCGGACCTCTACAGCTACGCACAGTGGTCCCATGACCTGTGGTCGGGTCTCCTCCCCTATCACGACTTCGCCTTGGTCTACCCGCCCGGCGTGATCGTGTTCCTCGGCCTTCCCCCCGTGTCGACCGGCGTCTACATCGCCGAGTTCCTGAGCGTCGCCCTGGTCGCCGACGCCCTGATCTTCCGGGCCCTGTACCGCTCGGGACGGTCGCTCGGCGCCGTGCTGTGGATGATCGCGCCCACCGCTCTTGGTCCGATCTTCTGGGCCCGACTCGACATCTTCGTCGCGGCCGCCCTGGTCGCGGCCATCCTGTGCATCGAACGACGACGCTACGCGTGGGCGGGGATACTGCTGGCCGGCGCCACGCTCGTGAAGCTCTGGCCCGCCGTCTTGATCGTGCTCGTCCTGCGGGCGATCCCCCGCCGGTCCTGGCGCCGGTTTCTCCTGGCCGCGACGGGCACTCTCGTCGTCGCGGTCCTGCCGCTGATGGCCTTGGGAGGCGGGGCGGGTCTGTGGCATTCCCTCCGATCGCAGGCGACCCGGGGAGTCGAGTACGAGTCCGTTTTCGCCCTTCCCCTCTATGCCCTCCAGACAGCCGGCCACTTCGTGCCCATCGTGTTCGGGTTGTCGGTCAATTTCGCCGGGCCAGCGGCCGACCATGTCGCGACCGTGTCCGACGCGGTCTTCGTGTGTGCACTGGTCTTCTGCCTGTGGCGAGCCCTGACCGGGCGCTCCCCCGGAGCCGACGCGGCCGGATGGCTCTTGTTGCTCGCCACCGCCATCGTGCTGACGAGCAAGGTGCTCTCACCGCAGTACCTGGTCTGGGTCAGCGCCGCTGTCGCCCTGGTGGTGGACCGGGCCAGCCGTGGCATCCGCCTGGCCGTCGTCACGGTCCTGCTGCTCGTCGCCACGCAGGTGCAGTTCCCCCTGGAGTTCTACCAGATGGTCCTGGGCACGGACCTCGGGCTACCCCTGTCGGCCCTGCATGCCATCGTGGTGGTCTTCTTCGCGGCGATCGCCTATCGATCCGTGACACTGGTGCCTGCGGAGGCCGGACCCGCTCCGACCATGAGGCCCGCACGCGAGCTCGAGGGCGATCTCGCTCCGGTCACGGTTCCGATGGCCGATCCCAGGCCGGTCGCATAGCGGATCGCTACCGCACGATCTCCATCCTCAGGCCCTGCGAGTCCCAGATCGGGTCCTCGGGGATGCGTGTGACCGCCCGCGAAATGATCCGCCGCGCCGTCCACAGACAGGCCGCGGCGTCGATGACGTGGGAGATCGAGGTCCGACCGGGGCGCAGGTCCAGGATGCGTTCGATACCCGGCAGGCGCGCCCGCAGGAGGGACGCCCGCTCCTCCTGTCCCGCTCGCGTGCGCTTCGAACGACGCATCGGCCGGTCCTCGTTCAGCTGGAAGAAGCTGAGCTCCGGGTGCACCTCGAAGACGCTGCGCTGCCAATACGGGGCCATCTCGGCGTCGACCTCCGCCACCCTCGGGAGCTGGCGCCAACCGATCACGCTCAGGTGCCCGCCGTTCGCCTCCCGAGCCTGCTGGTAGTCGTCGCATGCCAGCGCGCGGCGCGTGGGGGCCGAGGCGATCGCCCCCGAGCGGGGCCATCCCAGCAACGCCCTGGCCACGTGATCACATGCCCGTCCGCCGGCGACCGGCGAATCCATCAGGCCGATCGGCGCGAACAGCGCGATGACCTGGAACGAGGGCTTGTAGTCCAAGGCATCACGGAGCTGGGGGAAGACCTGGGGTGCCTCGGGTGCCAGGGTCACGCCCTGGAGCTTCCCGGTGGCTGCCAACCACCCTCCCGGACAGGGCACGACGCCCGCAAGCGTGCGGTATGGGAGATGCGCGCCGCGACGCGCGCCCGGCATCGTCATGTCAGGTGGAGGCGTTGACCCAGTTCAGGATGCTTTGCTGTTGGCCACACGCGGCCAAGGCGCTCGCACTACAGGTCGTGCCATCGATGAACTCGACTGTCGCAGTGACGATCGCCTTCGCGGACGTGCACGACGCAGCGGTTCCGCAGGTGGAGAAGTCGACGGTCCTCGTACCGGGACCGTTCTGGGTGAGACCGCCCGGATGGGGCGAACAGGTGACCCAGAAGGTCGCGTTGTTCGGCCCGTCGGGGAGTGGGATCCCCGAGGCGGTGAAGGGCGGACAGTAGCCACCGTTGATCGTTGGGTCGGAATACCGCACCGTTTCGAGCGCGATGTTGGTGGCGGCATTGGCGGCGCTCACCTCTGATTGCAGAGCGAGGTAATTGCTCGAATTGACGAGGCTGGTGCCGCCGAAGCTCAGGAGGGCCGCCACGGTCACGCCCGTGACGATGATGAAGACCAGGGCCAGGATGAGTGCGGCACCGGATTCGTCACCGAGGCTCGACCTCGTCGATTCGTTCATCCGAAGGCCTCTCAGAACTGCTGGACGTTGTTTGTGGAGAACGGGCTGTTGCTCACAGATTGTCCTGCTGTATCGGTGATCGCACCACTCATCGAGAACGATGCGACCGACCGGCTGACGGTACCCGCGTTGCCGGATCCGCCCTTCGTGCCCAGCGTGATCGTGATGCTGTCGGCTGCCACGTTGTAGGCGATCGTCGAGTTCGCGAAGGTCATCGAACCGAACCCGGTGACATAGCCTGACGACCCGAGGTCGATCGTGCCGAAATTGAAGCTCGGACAGCCAGACCAGCTCGACACCGACAGGACGTTGTCGCCAGACCCGGGGTGAGAGACGTTGATCGTTGCCGTGGCGCTGCTTTGGTTGTTGGCGTTGTTGGACCACGCCGAACAGATCGTGTTGACGGCCAGGGGGTTGGTGAAGGTCACCGTGACGGTGTCCCCGGAGTCGATCCGGCCCGGAGTGCCACCCGTGTGGTTGGCCAGCGTCAGGCCGGTGATGAGGAGGGCGGATTTGTCCGTCGTCGACCCGCTGGCGGGGTTGTAGGCGGCACTCCCCTTGTAGGCGGCAGTGACGGTGTAAGTACCCGAGATCGGGCTGGAGATCGTGCAGGTCGCCGTGCCGCCTGACAGTGTCGAGTTGGAACACGTGGGCGCCGTCCCGGAAGGAGGCGTGATGGTCCACTGGACCGTACCCGTCGGTGTCGGGTCCCCGGTGGGTGCAGACACCGTGGCGGTGAAAACCACCGGCGACCCCGGCGTGAAGGGCGACGGGTTGGCCGATACCGTCACGGTCGGGGTCACGGGTCCGACGGTCACGTTCGAGGCAGGCGACGTCGCGGGTGCATAGTTGGAGTCTCCGAGATACGCCGCCAGAGCGTGATACGTCCCCGCGATCGCGCCACTGACGACGCACTTCGCCGTGGCCGTGTCAGGAGGCGACGATGTGACGCTGACCGGGGCCCCGGAGCACGGTGCAGAGCCGGAGGGCGGCGTGACGTTCCACGTGAGCTGGCCTGTCGGCTCGAACGACGCGGTTCCGGTGATGGTCGCCGTGAAGGTGACCGTCGCTCCGGGGACCGGCGAGGCCGGACTTGCGCTCACGGTCACCGTCGGCGTGTACCTCCCCACCGTGGCTGTATCCGGGTTGCTCGTCACGTCGGGGTAGTTCGGATCGGCCTGGTCGAAGTTGTACTCGGCTGTGGCCGTGTACGTGCCTGGCACGAGGTTCGTCCCCTGGACGACGCACGTCGCCGTGGACGTGTTTCCCGTGGGGGCTTTCGTCACGGCCACGTTCGGACACGACGGCGCGTTCGGCCCGGTGAGGGTCCACTTGACGTTGCCCGTCGGATTGGGTGTGGCGCTGCTCGGGGGGATCACGGTCGCCGTGAACGTGAGCGTCCCGTCGAGCACCGGGTTGGACGGGGCCGAAGTCACATCCACGAGCGTCGTGGCGTTGCCGGCGACGACGAAACTGAGGCTTCCCGACACGCCGAATCCGGAAGCGGATGCCGTCACGAGCTGGATCCCGCTCGCGTTGGGACACGATCCGGGAGAGGCGAATGTCTGGGCACCTCCGTCCCACTGCTGCACCTTGCTGATGCCCATGGAGTACCCGGTGACCGAGCTGTCGGTCACGGCAGATCCCACGGTGAACGGCGTGGGGGACATGACCGCGGTCGAGCCTTGGTGCACGATCACCGGGTAGCTCGAGCCGGAGGCGAGGCCGGCCGTCGGTACGGTGAACGACACTGCCAGGTCGCCGCTCGCCGGCACCTGGTTCGAGCTGGTCACGGTGGCGCTGTCGGGTCCGACCGTCACCGTGACGGGGTTGCTGCCTGCATAGGGCACGAAGCCGCTCAGGAAGAGGATCGCCGTGCTGCTCGTCGGCCCGACCGTGGGACTGGGCGCGCTCACGACCTGGTACGGGCTGTTGACGCCACTGGTGGCCGTCGGGCAGTTCAGGAAGATCGGCTGGTTCCCGATCTTGGCGGTGACGGTTCCCGTGGCGGTCGCGTCGACGTTCGCCTGGGGGCCACCCGCGGCCGAAGAAAGGAGGAAGGACGAACCCGGCGTCACTGTTCCCACATAACTGTTGGCTGGGATGCCCGTGCCACTGACTGGTTTGCCGAAATCGGAAGCGCCGATGGCCGAATCGGTGACAACCGGGCTCCCGTTCGTCGTTGCCGCCGTTGCGTCCGAACGTGGTTGTGGCTGCAATTGGACCTGATATTGGACGCTTTGCGAGAAGCTGTTGAGCAGGGTGTCTATTGCCGCCAGGCTCCGGTGCTCTGCTGATGCGGTGATCACCGTGATCAGCCCGCCGAAGAGAGCCGCCACCGTCAGGGAGAGGATCACGATGGCCATCAGGAGCTCGATGAGTGTGTCACCCTCCTCGCCGCGCGGCGACCGCAGCACCGCCCCGAACCCCGCCGTTCGCGCGTCCTCACGAGTCCCCCTGCCCGCACGACGCCCACAACGAGGGAGCCTGTGCTCAGGAGACATTGAGCGTGCACTGGTAATTGCCGGCCATGGTGAGGCTTTGCGCGACGATCGGGCCGGTATCCAGCGTATTGCCCAGGCCGATGACCAGGATCGTGCCGTTCGGCGCGTAGAGCTCACCGCCGAAGGTATTGACACTGGACCCGCCTGCGGAGATGAGCGTCAGCTGGTTCCGGTCCGATGTGTCCTGCCACAGGCTCACGTTCGCGTAGGTGCCCGACGTCTGGGGTGCGAGCTCGACCGTGTTGGTCCCGAACGTGTCCCCGAAGCTGGCCGAACCCCCGGCGACGTAGAACAGCACACCATCGGCTCCGAGCGGGTTCTGGCACGTGCCGAGCACCACGGTGCCGGAGCACAACGTGTCGTTGTCGCCGGACACGTTCAACCCGCCGTAGAACGTGAAGTCACCGCCGAGGAAATTCGCGGTGTCGTTGCCGCTGAACGTGAGACTGCAGTTGCTGCAGCCCTTGGTGCCGAATTGGAAGGGGCCGCCCCCTGTGAAGTCGACCGTCACGCCGCTCGGGACGGTCAGTCCGTTGGGATAGATGCCAGAAGGGCAGGTCTCGACGAGGAGGAGGGTGGTGCAGGAGACGTTCTTCGATGGCAGGGGGGGCGTGGTGGTCTTCCACGTGGCAGGCGGGTCGCCGACGTAGGTGGAGTTGACCGGGCTCGGCGTGACGGTGTCACCGCCGGCGAAGTACTCCGCGACGGCGTTTGAGCCACAGGGAGATCCGCAGTTGTAGACGTCGATCACGCCGCCCGATCCGGTGGACTCGACCTTGTTCCCCGAGGAGAACAGGAAGACGATGGCGGGCGTACCGTTGGAATCGAGGTTTATGGCTCCGGACACGGAGATCGTGTCACCGAAGGCCAGCGGGTTGAAGATGTCCGAGCCCGAGCCAAGAAGGAGCAGAGGACCAGCGGTGGGCTGGGAGACCGTGATCGTGGGCTGACTCAGCGGTGCGCCGACGAGCTGGTACTGGAGGCCTGTGCTGCCGGGTCCCTGCGTCACGCCGAGACTGATCGTCGAGAATTCGTACGTCGGCGTCCACGTGGTGGCCGCGCTGCAGTTCGGGTAGCTAGACGAACACGGCAGCGTCGGTTGCGTGCCCGTGGTGGCGATGTTGTGCGACATGATGGTCGACGAGGTCAGGGTCCCGCCCAGGCAGGTGAAGCGCAGCAATTCCGTCGACGGCGTGGGGTTCCCCGGGCTCGGCGCCGGGGCCCACGAGTCGTACGCGACAACGCCGGTGGACGTCGTGCCCAGCTGCATTCCGAGGATCGGTGACGGTGCGGGGCTGCGGTTGTCGGAGCAGTGCGTCGAGGTGAGCGTGGAGGAACTCGTCGTCACGGAGGTCGAGCTCTGGACGTCGCGATTGAAGTACGCCGTCGACGTGATCGAGTCGTTGGAGTCCGTCAGCCGCGATTGGAGCCCGGACTGGTCCTGGAAGCTCGTGATGACCGCCACCGAGACTCCGCCGATGACAAGCGGCATCATGGTGATGACGAGGATCAGTTCGACGAGGTTGAACCCGGATTCGTCCGGGTTCGAGCGGGCGCACACCTGACGGAGAAGGGATCGCGAAGACCAACCCCTCTTGCGCGCCGACTGCCGCCGGCCGGGCGACCCAGCCGCCACTGTCGATCCTCCTGTCACGTCTCCTGCAGTAATCCTACCGGGTCCCCACGCCGAACTTGGTCGCACCCCGAGGCGATCAGATGGACGCCACGCGGGCGTCGGTGGCCACGGCGTACCCCGTGGGAACCTCGCCCGGCACCCCCGGCCTGGCGACCTCCTTGGGAAAGAGGCTGACCTTGGTCGCCGTCTCGTAGGTGATCATCCCCTGGGTGACGAGCGACGACAGCGCCATCTCGATCGTCTGCATCCCCTCGGACTGGTGCGTCGTGACCACGTTCCGCAGCTGGCGGGTCTTGCCCTCGCGGATCAGATTCCGCACCGCGTGGTTGGCCACCAGGATCTCGTAGGCGGCCACGAGCCCGCCGTCCACGCGGGGCACGAGCCGCTGGTAGATGACCCCCTCGAGCGTCGATGCCAACTGGACCTGGATCTGGTCGCGGCGGTCGGAGGGGAACACGTCGACGATGCGGTCGAGGGACTGGCCCGAGTCGTTCGTGTGCAGGGTGGCGAACACCAGGTGTCCCGTCTCCGCGATGGTCAGGGCCGTGGCGATGCTCTCGATGTCGCGCATCTCGCCGACCAGCAGGACGTCGGGGTCCTCGCGCAGGACGCTGCGCAAGGCCCGTTGGAACGACTCGGTGTCGGTTCCCACCTCCCGTTGCGACACGGCCGACATATGGTGCCCGTGCACGTACTCGATGGGGTCCTCGATCGTCACGATGTGACAGCGACGGTGCCGGTTGATGTAGTCGAGCATGGCGGCGAGGGTCGTGGACTTCCCCGACCCCGTCGGCCCCGTCACGATGACGAGCCCCATGGGCAGGTTGACGAGGTGCTCGACGACGGGCGGAATCCCGAGATCGGCGAACCCCGGGATCTCGTAGGGGATGACCCGCATGGCCAGCGCGCAGGCCTGGCGCTGGTGGAAGGCGTTGCAGCGCAGCCGCGCCCGGTCCTGCCAGCTGAAGGCGAAGTCGATCTCGCGCTCGGCCTCGTAGCGGGCGATCTCGTCCGGGCCGACGACCTCGTGGACGAGCGACCGGACGTCCTCGGCGCTGAGGGGCTGCCCGGCGGTCACCGGCCGCATCTCCCCGTCGACGCGGATGAGCGGCGGCGCGTCGGCGGTGAGCAGCAGGTCGGTGCCCCGCTCGTCCCACACCTCGTTGATCCAGGGGTCGATCCGCCGTGTCCGCTCGATGGTGTTGCTCACTGTGAACGCACTCCCTCACGAACCTTGTCGGAGCCGGCGACCCGGCTCGCCGCGTTGCGGGCCGCGACGTCCCGGCACGCGCTGGCCAGGTCCTCGTCCTGGCCGACGGTAGCCGCGGCCCATGGCCCGTAGGGGCGTTCCGGTGCGAGGCCGGCGACGACGAGGGGGACCCCTTCGCGCAACCCGCAGACGACACCGAACTCGGCCTGGACCGGCCCGGTGATGGCGCGGGCCCGGACCACCGCGACGACGTCGACGCCCACGTCGAGGGGGCAGGTGTGACCTTCGATCAGGGCGTTGCAGGGAAAGGCGGGGCTCCCCGAGTCGTGACAGGTGAGCACCGGGCAACCCGACTCGGTCAGGACCTGTGCCGACTGGTCGATCGCCCAGTCGTCGGTCCCGACCACCAACACGGTCGGGCCGGTCTTCGGTGCCGGTGTGACCGGGTCGGCCTGGCGACGCCGGCGGCGCGCGCCTCGTGTCCTGGTCCCGGGGCTGGCCACGTGGCCAGTGTGAACCAGTCAAACCACCGTCCACGCTACGCCCGATCAACGACGGCCCAACATGTCCCACCTGGGCTTTCGCCGGCCCCGGGTGCGGGCCGATGCCCTCTCGGACGGGTCGGTCGCCCGGCCACCTAGCCGGCCATCTTCATCAAATTGCGGTCAACTTTGCTACCCTTTGTGGCGGTGGTGATTGCGCCGGTGACGCACCGAGGGGTACGCGCGTGAACATGAGCATGGTCGCCGGTGGGCGGAGCGCCTCCGGATCGATGGGCCGCATCCTCGTCATCGACGACGAGGAGGACGTCCGGACGATGGTGGCCCGCCTGCTGGAGGGCGAGGGCTACCAGGTCGAGCAGGCGGCCAACAGCGACGAGGCCGCCGCGTGCCTGAACACCCGCACGCCGGACCTCGTGATCCTCGACGTCATGCTCAGCTCAGAGGACGGCTTCGACGTCCTCGCGTCTCTTCGGCGCACAAGCAACATCCCGGTCATCCTGGTCACCGGCCGCGGCCGCGAGACGGACCGGGTGCTGGGGCTCAAGCTGGGGGCGGACGACTACGTGGTCAAGCCCTTCTCGCCCGCCGAGCTGGCCGCCCGGGTGGGCACCGTGCTGCGGCGCACCGGACGGCGCCCGGACGACCAGGCGGGCCTCGAATTCGGCGAGCTGTGCATCGACATGAAGGCGCGCGAGGTCCGCCTCGGAGACGAGCTCGTCGAGACCACCCCCAAGGAATTCGACCTCCTGGCCTTCATGGCCAGCTCCCCGCGCCAGGTCTTCACCCGCGAGCAGCTGCTCGCCCAGGTCTGGTCGTCGTCGACCGCCTGGCAGGACGCGGGAACGGTCACGGAGCACGTCCGGCGGATCCGGCGCAAGATCGAGAAGGACCCGGACAACCCCCGCTGGGTGCGCACCGTGCGCGGCGTGGGGTACCGCTTCGAGCCCTGAGGGAAGGCCACCGCATCGTCGGGCACGTCGATCGATCGGGCGGCCCGGCACGGCCTCACCCCGTGCGGTCCGCCTCCGGCGTGCCCACGGCACGGGCGCCGTTGCCGGTCGGCGCCCGCTCGAGGGCCAGGTGGACCCGGCGTGCGAGCTCCCGCAGCGTGTAGGGCTTGGAGAGCAGGTCGGCTTCCTCGCCGAGGGGGCGTTCCCCGAGCTTCTCCTGGTCGAGGTGACCCGACACGAAGAGCACGGGCAGCCCCGGATGCTCGGCCAGGAGCTCGGAGGCCAAGGTGGGGCCGTCGATGCCGGGCATGACGACGTCGGTGACGAGGAGGTCCAGCGGCCGGCCGAGCGACCTCGCCACCGCCAGCGCCTCCGTGCCGTCGGGGGCGGTCAGCACGATGTAGCCGAGGCGGGCGAGCTCGTCGGCGGCCAGGCGCCGGAGCTCCTCCTCGTCCTCCACCACGAGGAGCAGCGCGTCGCCCGCGGCATGGAAGTCGTCGTCGTCCTCGGGCACCGTCTCCACCTCCGCGTCCACCTTCGGCAGCCACACGGTGAACACCGTGCCCTCGCCGGGCTCGGTGTCGAGCGTGAGATGGCCGCCCGCCTGCGTCACGATGGCGTGCGCGGCGGCAAGACCGAGGCCGGTGCCGTGCGCCCGGCCCTTGGTGGTGAAGAACGGCTCGAAGCAGTGGGCGGCCGTGTGGGCGTCCATGCCCACGCCGTTGTCGAACACGGACAGCGCCACCATGGGCTGCCCCTCGGCCTCCTCCGGCCGCTCGACGCGCGTGCGCACCTCGATCCGCCCTGCGTCGGGGATGGCGTCGCGGGCGTTGATGACCAGGTTGAGCACCACCCGTTCGATCTCGGCCGGGTCGACGCGCACGGTGCCCCCGCCGTCGTCGGCGGCCACCACGAGGTGCACGCCGCCGGTGACCCGCTCCAGCATCGGCAGCATCGAGCGCACCACGTCGCCCAGCTCGACGACGACGGCACGGGCCACGCCCCGATGGCCGATGGCCAGCAGCTCGCCGGTGAGGGCCGCCGCCCGCTCGCCGGCGCGCTGGATGGCGGCCACCTCCTGGTGCGCCGGATCGCCGGCCGCCAGCTGGCGCTCGAGGATCTCGCTGGAGCCGAGGATCACCGTGAGCAGGTTGTTGAAGTCGTGCGCCACGCCCCCCGCCAGCCGGGCCATGGCAGCCAGGCGCTCCGCCTGGTTGAACTGCTCGAGCAGCCGGTTGCGCTCGGTCACGTCCGCGATGACGGCGAGGATCCCGTTCACCGTCCCCTGGTGGTCGCGTAGCGGCGCCGCCGACACCCACAGCTCCAGGGGCTCGTCGTCGGTCCCCACCGCGGCGACCTCGGCACCGACCGTCGCCTCGCCGTGGCGGGCCCGGGCCCACAGGGCGGGGAGCACGGTCGCCTCGCCGTCGTCTCGCTCGAGGACGGTGTGGCCCTGCGTGTCGCCGTCGCGCCAGCCGAACAGGTCGGCCGCGGCGCGGTTCCAGGACAGGGCCCGCCCGTGAAGGTCGAGCTCGGTGATGGCGAGGGGCGAGGACTCGACGACGGCCCGCAGCCGTTGCTCGTTCCCCTGCACGGCCCGATAGAGCCGGGCGTTCTCCAACGACACCGAGCACATCTGGGCCAGGAGCTCGAGCGCGGACTCGTCCTCGGCGCTGAAGGCACGCGACGGCGTCCCGATGGCCACCAGGACCCGGCGGCGCCCGTCGGACCCGCCGAGGAGGGGGATGCCCACCCACGGCAGGGGGTGCTCGCCGGCCCCGTCGCCCGGCGCGGCGCCCACGACGGAGACCGGGTGCACCTCGTCGCCCTCCGAGCGCACGAGCCGCCGTTGCTCGGCCAGGAGGACGCCGGCGGCGACGGCCAGGCCGCTGACGTCGGGCTCGGGCTCACCGGGGGCGCTCGTCTCGATCTCGGCCCCCTCCTCGTGCGACACCAGCACCGCCGTGTAGCGGGCCTCCAGGACCTGGCGGGCGTGCTCCGTCACCGCACGCAGGACCTCACGGTCGTCGAGTGCCGCATTGACGGCAAAGGCGGCCTCCATGAGCCGGCGCAGCTGCTCCGCGTGGCGGGTGGCCGTGCGCTCGGCCTCCCGGCTCTCCCGCCACAGCAGGACGCGCTGGACGGCCACCGAGATCCGCTCGGCCAGGTCCTGGGCCGTCTCCAGGTCGGAACGGCGATAGCCGCGCCGGCCCGTGCCGGTGGTGAAGCTGATCGCCCCGAAGCCCAGTCCCCGCACCCGGATGGGGACGATCAGCATCGACTCGATCCCCGAGGCCGGCGCGGCGTCGGAGAAGTGGCCCGGGGCCGCGGGCTGCCCGGCGTGGGTCGGGCCCAGACGGGCCGCGTGCATGAAGACCTCGGGGCGGCCCGAGGTCATGACCTTGCGGACCAGGCGGTCGCCGTTGGGATGCCGATGGGGGATGGCGGCGCCGGGCACCGCCACCACGCGGGTGCCCTGCGACCCGGCGGCCACGCGGCGGAGCCTGCCCGTATCGTCGACCAGGTCGATGCAGAACCAGTCGGCGAACGACGGCACCACCACGCCGACGAGCTGCTCGAGCGCGTCGTCGAAGGACTCGAGGGCGGTCGACAGCACCTCGCCGGCGCGGGCCAGCAGCGCCAGGTGACGCCGGGCGTGCTCCGCCCCGAGCCGGCTGCGCCGCGCCGCCTCGTCGAGCCGGGCCCGCTCGATCGACGCCGCCGAGCGGTCGGCCACGACCTGCAGGAGCCGGACGTCGCGGTCGCGGAAGCGGTGGTGGGCGTGGGTGCCGACCTGGAGCACGCCCGTCACCGTGGCCCCCATGAGCAACGGCGCGGCCACCAGGGACGAGACGCGCTCGCGGATCTGTGGCGCGGCGCGGGGGTCTGTGCGCACGTCGTTGACGATCACCGCGCGCGCCCGGGCGGCGACGGTGCCGATGATGCCCTCGCCCACCGGCAGGTGCACCCGGGCCGCCACCAGGTCCTCGAGCCCGCGCGACGAGCGGACGACGAGCTCGCGGCCGTCGTCGGTCATGAGGTAGATGGCGGCGACGTCGCCCTTGACCACGACGAGCACCCGTTGGAGGAGCTCGTCGAGCAGGACGTCGAGCGGATGGAACGACAGCGCCGGGTCGGTGACCAGCTCCACGGAGCGCAGCGCCTCGTCGGCGTCGTGCAGGCCCTGACGGATGCGATGGCGCGCCACCCGGCCGATGCCGATGACCACGGCAACCATGACCCCCGTGACGATGGCGAAGAGCCATCCGATGGTGACCGTGGCGGTGGAGCGGTTGACGCTGTGCCCCGACATGTAGGCGATCACGAAGATCGAGGCGACCGCCCATCCGATCACCAGGCCGATCTCGGTGTAGAGGGGGTGCCCCTCCAGCTCGCGTTGGAGGAGCGGCTCCCAAGACGGGCCGGCGTCCCCCCCGGTGGCTGCCGGCGGCTGCGGTGCGGGGAACTCGCGGGTCCCGGGCACGAGCGCGGGCGCGGGCGCGTCGGGGCCCGCCGGGTCGTCGGACGGGACCTGCGGTGGGGCCTCGGCGGGCGCCTGTCCGCCTGAACTACGGGAGAACCGCAGTTTCACCAGGTGACGAGCCTACCCGACGACCGCGAATTCGGCGGACCTGTTGGTAACCTCGACTGCTCAACCCCGCGCGGGGCGGGGAGCACGGTCCACGGCGGTCCGGTGGCCGGCCCGTGTGACGACGGAGGGTCGTGATGGAGGGTACGGGGCCTGCGCACCGCCGTCGGCGGCGACGGTGGCCGTATCGCACCCTGCTGATCCTCGGCGTCGTCCTCGCCGTGGTGGCCGTCGGCTGGGAGGCCCGGGCCTGGCTCTGGACCAACCACTCCAAGCGCGTGGGCGCGGCCCTCATCCAGCGGGAGCGGGCCAAGCAGGCCCAGGCGGTCCAGGACCCGGCCCTGGCGGCCTGCATCACCACGGGGTCGACCACCACGACCACGGCGGCCAACGCCGCCGCCGGCCCCCAGGGGCTGCTCGACATCCCCGCCATCGGCCTCACGGCGCCGGTGGAGCAGGGGGTGGACGACGCCGCGCTCAACGTCGCCGTCGGGCACCTGCCCAATTCGGTGTGGCCCGGGAACCCCGGCAACGCCGTCCTCGAGGCCCACGACGTGAGCTACTTCGTCAACATCGACAACCTCAAGGTGGGCGACCTCGTCCGCTACTCCACGCCCTGCTACACGTACGTCTTCGCGGTGGCGTCGCACCAGGTCGTCCAGCAGGGCACCCCCGTCTACAACACCCCGGGCCCCTCGATCACCATGGTCACCTGCTGGCCGACCAACGCCCTGTGGTTCACCCCCCAGCGCTACCTGGTCACCGCCTCGGAGGTGCTGACCGTGGCCCGCACCGGCCCCGGCGGGATCGGGTCGGGTGCGGGCGCCTCCGACATCGTCGTGCCGCCCGAGGCGGTGCCCCCGACCGTCCCCGCCCCCGCGGCGCTGGCGGCCCAGGGGCTCACCCTGACCACCAACTCGATCCCGATGGGGCCGATGAGCATCTCGGGATCGCCCGCCCAGGACTGGGTCCAGGGCCCGGGACCGCTGGCCGTGGAGGGATCCGCCGTCGAGGGCTTCATCGCCGGCGTGAAATCCCTGGAGCAGAACCGGTCCGACTGGTGGGGGGCCATCGCGCCGGGCGTGACCATGCCCGCTCCCCTGGTCGGCGCGTCGGTCTCCGGCTACACGAGCTCGCTGGCCGTGGACATCACCACGACCGGCGACACCGCGGACAAGGTCGTGCTCACCACGTCGGTCGACATCGCCGGCGGCAGCGCGCCGGGCCACTACGCGGAATCGGTGACCGAGACGGTCACCGGCACGCAGATGGTCGTCACGGCCTGGACGCTGACGCCGTCGTGAGCCGGCGCCGTCCGAGCTGACCGGGGACCCCCTGCTCGGCCGGGCCCCGGACGCGCCGAAGGGGCCGAAGAGGGGAGGAGGGCCCGTCTTCGACCCCTTGGCGGCGCCAGTGATCGCGCCCGTAGGGGGCCGGGCGCGCCAGCAACGACCGCTACGACGGATGCAACGGATGCAGTGCCCACCAGCTGATGGCGAGCCCTATTCGCAGCCTTCGTAGCCGCTCGGGAACCGTCTTCATCGCCACTCCCCTCGCATCCGGTCGACCGGCACCTGCTGTCTCCACGGTACGGACGGGCGATGAACGCCGGGGGTCCGTTCGATGAACGGCTCGTGAAGTCGCCTCGTCGCGGGCCGGGCCCGGGGTGGGGCATGCTGGTGCATGGCCGAGCACTCCCCCACCCTCTCCCGGACCCTCTCCCGGACCGAGCGCTCCACGCTGTGGCGCAAGCGCGAGCGCGGCAGCTACGACCGGGCCCTGGCCGAGGCCGTCCTCGACGAGGCGCTCGTGTGCCACGTGGGCTTCGAGCTCGACGGGTGGCCCCACGTCCTGCCCATGGCCCACGCCAGGGTCGGCGACGACCTGTACCTGCACGGGGCGCGCGCCAACCGGATGCTCCGGCGCCTGGCGCAGGGCGCCCACGTGTGCGTGACCGCCACCCTGGTCGACGGCATCGTTCTGGCGCGCGCCGCGGCGCACCACTCGCTCAACTACCGCTGCGTCGTGCTCTACGGCAGCGCCGTCCCCGTCACCGACGACGACGAGACCGACAGGGCCAGCGCGGCGCTGCTCGAGCACATGGCCCCCGGACGCGCCGGCGACGCGCGCCGTCCCGACGCCCGCGACCGCCAGCGCACGGCTTTCGTCCGGTTGGCCATCGACGAGGGCTCGGTCAAGGTGCGGACCGGCCCGCCCGTCGACGACGGGGAGGACCTCGCCCTGCCGGTGTGGGCCGGCGTGGTCCCCCTTTCGATCACGGCCGGCGCGCCGTACCCGGACCCGGTGCTCGATCCCGCCATCCCGACACCTCCGTACGCCGCCGCCTACCCGACGAGGGGGGCCGCCCGCGGTTAGTGGCCGATGTGGTCGGCGGGGACGGTGCCGAGCTTGCCGGCCTGGTAGTCCTCGAAGGCCTGGGCGATCTCGGCGCGCGTGTTCATGACGAAGGGGCCGTAGGCGACCACCGGCTCGCGGATGGGGCGCCCGCCGAGCAGGAGGACGTCGAAGTCGGGAGAGCGTGACTCCTGCGTGGCGTCCGCGCGCAGCGCCAGCGCGTCGCCGGCGCCGAACACGGCCAGCTGCCCCATCTTCACCGGGTGGCCCTCGGCGCCCACGGTGCCCGAGCCGGCCAGCACGTAGGCCAGCGCGTTGTCGGAGGGGTCCCACGGCAGCACCACGCGCGCGCCGGGGGACACCGTCACGTGGACCATGGTGATCGGGGTGTAGGTGATGCCGGGCCCGTCGTGGCCGCCGAGGCTGCCGGCGACGACGCGCACCAGCGCGCCGCCGTCGGGCGAGGACAGCAGGGTGACGTGGCCGCCCGCGATGTCCTGGTAGCGCGGCGGCACCCACTTGTCCTTGGCCGGCAGGTTCACCCACAGCTGGATGCCGTGGAAGAGCCCGCCGCTGGCGATCATGGCCTCGGGGGGGCGCTCGATGTGCAGGATCCCCTTGCCCGCCGTCATCCACTGGGTGTCGCCGCCCGAGATCAGCCCGCCCCCGCCGTTGGAATCCTGGTGCTGGAAGGTGCCGTCGATCATGTAGGTGACCGTCTCGAAGCCGCGGTGGGGGTGCCAGGCCGTGCCCTTGGGCTCGCCCGGCCCGTACTCGACCTCCCCCATCTGGTCCATGTGGACGAAGGGGTCGAGCACGGCGGCGTCGACGCCGGCGAAGGCGCGGCGCACCGGGAACCCCTCCCCCTCCAGGGCGGAGGGGGCGCTGACCACGCCCAGCACCGGCCGCGGAGTGCCGGAGAGCGGGTCGGGCTCGTCGACCCGGGGCAGGGCGAGGATGTCGGGGACGGTGACGGCAGGCATGGTCGGTCCAACACCGGGGCCGGGTGCGCGATTCCCCCGCGCCTCAGGACCCGGTGGCCGGCGCGCCCAGGTCGACGGCCTCGCCGTGGTCGTGGCGGCGGCGGCGGTCGTGCTCGAGGACCCACACCGACTGGCGGCCGCGCACCGTCCAGGTGCCCCCGTCGTGGACGAGCGCGGTGTCCTCGTCGATGCCCACCAGCGTGGTGCCGGGCGGGCGCCACGCGCCGAACCACTCGACCGCCCCGGGGCGCCACCGCTCCATCTGGTCGAAATGGGGAATCACGGCCAGGGACGCCACCAGACCGAGGCCGTCGCCGGTGCCACCCGGGTCGCGCCGGCGGCGGCCGCCGGGGGCGAGGTCGGGCGGTGCGCCCGCGCTCAGGGCCATGGCCCCCGCCGAGCACCCGGCCAGGGCCGATCCGGACTCCCAGGCGGCCACGATCGCCGCCCACACCGCGCTCCCCCGCAGCGTCGACGCCAGGTGGTGGGGGTCGCCCCCCGAGAGGTAGACGAGGCCGGCCCCCGCAACCAGGTCGGCCATGGCCGGGTCCCCGGCGTCCTCGCGCGTGCGCACCGGGACGAGGACGGGCTCGACGCCGAGCGAGACGAAGTGCTCGTGGCCCAGCTCCGCCCAGTAGGCGAAGCGGTCGTCACCCTCCGGCGCCGCCGCGGTGGGAAGGTAGGCGGCGCGCGGCGCGCGCCCCTGGAGCAGGACCGCGTCGACCGCCGCCATCTGGGGGAGGAACTCGCCGCTGCCGACGAGGGCGACGGGTCCCGGGGCACCGGCCATGCCTCAGCCTGGCACGTGCGGGACGCCGGCTCGGGGGCGATGGACCGGGTGGAGGGTGAACCGGGTGGGCCGGGGTGGGCCGGCCCGCTCAGCCGGCTTGGGTGGACTCGGGCATCGAACCGCTCCAGCGGACGGTGATGCCGGCCCCGCGCATGGTGCGGACGAACCAGAAGGCGGACACGGCGATGCCCGCCCCGTTGATGGCCATGGAGATGAGGGCCCGCTCGAGCACGAAGCCCTGGACCGAGGAGACGAAGAGGAAGTAGAGGACGGTCCCTGCGTTCACGAAGAGCACCAGCGCCCACAGGAGCGACAGGCGAAGGAAGAAGCGGCGCAGGAACGGCCGCTTGAACAGCTCGGGGTCGATGGGGCAGAAGTCGCGCGCCAGGCGCTCGATGAACGGGCGGCGCACGATGGCCGTGACGAGGAAGGCGAAGGCGACGAGGAACGTCGTCGCCGTCGGCTGCACGAAATAGAGGAATGCGCTGCCCGTGGCGTAGGAGACGACGGTACGGGCGGTGAGGAGCACCATGCTCAGGACGAGCGACGCGGGGATGCGCTCACGGCGCACCCACCGGCGCGCCGCCGCCAGGTACGACCACACCAGGGCGGCGATGAGCGCACCCTTGAAGCCGCCGGTCACGAGGACGAGGTAGAAGAGCACGCCCGGGCCGATGGCGCTCTCCACGATTGCCGGCAGGGCGTGCGACACGAAGGCGCGCGGCGACGGCAGGTGGAGGATGGAGGCCATCGAACCGGTGGACTGCTCGGTCTCGGGGGCCGCCTGCTGCGCGCCCTCACGGGAGTCACCGGCGATGGGGTCAAGGTACCAACAACTGCAGCCGTTGGGACCGCGCCGGCACGTGTCCAGGACGCCTGCTCCAGCCTCCGCCATGTGAGGTTCTTCGGCACGGAGGGTGGTCGAACTTGAGGCCCCCGGGGCAATTCGTGCCGAGGGCAAGGAACGGTCGCGCAAGCTCAGGAGGGGTCGACGGGCCGCCATCCCTCGCCGGGCACGTACCGCTTCACGGGTCGCGCCGGCGAGCCCACGGCGACGCAATGGTCGGGCAGCGTCCCGGTGACCACCGAGCCCGCGCCCACCACGACGTTGCGGCCGATGTCCGCGCCGGGCAGCACCACCACGCCGGTGCCGAGCCAGCTTCCCGACCCGATCCGCACCTGCGACTCCACCGGCCACTGCCGGCCGATGGGGACGTCGGGGTCCTCGTAGGTGTGGTTCTGGTCCGTGATGTAGACGTAGGGACCGGTCTGGATGTCGTCGCCGATCTCGATGCGGAAATGGCCGACGATGTTGCTGCCCCGCCCGATGAGGGTGCGGTCCCCGATGGAGATGACGGGGTCGGTCACCATCTGCTGGCCGGGCGCCATCCCCACCGACAGGGCCGTGTACGGGCCGATCAACGTGTTGCGCCCGATGTGGATCAGGTGCTCGTTGTAGAGCGCGGTTGTGGGGAAGGCGATCATCGAGCCTTCGCCGAACGCCCCGAACCTCGCCGCCCGCGGATGGTCCGGCCCGATGGCCGCCAGCCGCGCCATCCGCTCCCAACCCTGTTCGATGGCCCCGGCGACGAGCCGGCGCACGGCGGCGCGGGGTCCTCGGGGCCTGGGCATCGGCGTGACGCTACCGGTTCGCCGGGCTGTGCCATGGTGTCGGGCCGCACGGCGCAGCCACCGGCCGGCCGACGACCAGGACGAAGGACTCGGTCACCCGATGTGGCGGGGCCGGCACGCTAGCCTTGCCCGATTCGGTCGCGACTGCCGGCGGACCCAGGCACGTGGAGCGCAGCACCTGCTCGAGGGCAGGGTGCACCGGCCGAACCCCCGTCAAGAGGAGCAGGAGTACATGGCTGACGAGACCACCCCCGGATTCCCCGGCGCCGCCGCGCCCGGCGGCGGGGCGGGTGCACCGGCGGCCGGCCGGAGGGGCGGCCGGGCCCGGCACGCGGCGCCGTCGAGGTTCGGCAAGTGGTGGGTGATCGCCATCGGGGTCGTCGTCGTGCTCCTGGCCGGAGCCGGCGTCGCGCTGGCGGTGACCAAGTCGTCCAAGAAGAAGGCGACCCCACCCCAGACGGTCGCCACCACCAGCACCATCCCGCCCCAGGTCTGCCCCCTGACCGGTGCGCCGGCGCCGTCGGGGACCGTGCCGTCGCGCGCCGCCCTCGCCGTCAAGGTCGACAACTACCCCGCCGCCCGGCCCCAGACCGGGCTCGACCAGGCGGACATCGTCTTCGAGGAGCCGGTGGAGGGGAGCATCACCCGGCTGGTGGCCGTGTTCCAGTGCCAGACCCCCGCGCTGGTAGGCGACGTCCGCTCGGCACGGGCGCCCGACGTGCCCATCGCCGATCTGCTGAGCAAGCCGCTGCTCGTCCACGCCGGGGGCATCAACCCCGTCATCGCCCTCCTCCAGTCGGCGAACCTCGTGGACGTCAACGTCCTCGCCCACTACTCGCTCGTCCATGTCCTCTCCGGGCGCGAGGCTCCCTACAACACCTACGTGTCTCCCGCCGAAGTGTGGGCGCAGTACCCGGCGGCCAACACGGCGCCTGCCCCCGTGTTCGTCTACTCGCCCGCCCCGCAAGGGGGGACGCCGGCGTCGTCGGTGCACATTCCCTTCTCGCAGACCAACGACACCACGTGGACGTGGAACGCGGCGAAGGCCCTGTGGATGCTCTCCTACAGCGGCGAGCCGGCCACGGTGGCAAACGGCACCCTGATCGGGACGTCGAACGTCGTGGTGATGCACGTGAACGTCACCTACGGCCCATGGGCCGAGAACGAGATCGGGGGGCTGGAGGTCCAGGCCCAGATGACCGGCACGGGTCCCGTCACCGTGCTGCGCAACGGCCAGCAGATCACCGGCACGTGGAGCCGGCCCTCGCTCGGCGCGCCGATGACCCTGACCTCCGCGACGGGCACCACGATCCCGCTGCAGCCCGGCCAGAGCTGGGTCGAGATCGTCCCGAACTCGGTGACGGTGACCGTCGCCCCCTGACGCGCGGGGACCCGGGACGAGGTCCCGGGTCCCGCACAGGAACGAGGTGGCGACCGGCAGGCGCCGCCGGCGTCAGTCCTTGAGCGCGATGGGCTCGTCGTCGGGGTCCTTGTCGGACTCCGATTCCTCGCCCGTGCCGACGGTGGCGCCGGCAGGCAGCATGGTCCCTATCAGCTGGGACCGGATCCGCTCGTTGATCTCGATGGCGAGCTCGGGGGTCTCCCGCAGGAACTGCTTGGCGTTCTCCCGACCTTGCCCGAGCTGCTCACCCTCGTAGGTGAACCAGGCACCCGACTTCTTGATGAAGCCGAGCTCCACACCCACGTCGAGGAGCGAACCCTCGCGGCTGATGCCGCTGCCGTACATGATGTCGAACTCGGCCTGTTTGAAAGGCTGAGAGACCTTGTTCTTCACGACCTTCACCCGGGTCCGGCTGCCGATGACGTCGGTGCCGTCCTTGATGGCCTCCACCCGGCGAATGTCCAGGCGGATCGAAGAGTAGAACTTCAGCGCACGGCCGCCGGGGGTCACCTCGGGCGAGTTGTGCACCACGACCCCGTCGACGAGGTAGTTGTGGCTGCCCTCGACCTCGATGTCGAACCGACGCATCGAGCGGGTGCGGGGCTTGACGTGGATGTCGGTGATCGGCATGGCCACCAGTTCGTAGCGCATCGGCGCGAACGCAGGCTCCACGGCGAATCGTCCCCGGTAGGCAGGGAGCAGCTTGTGCTCCATACTCGGGTGGACGAACGGGGCGATGAGGGCGTGAAGCTTGGCGGTCTCGGCGTTCGCGAAGACCAGGACGGCCTTCTTCGTCGCTCCCGACGCGATCAGCTTGGCCCGGATCCCCCACGTGTCGGCCAGGTAGGAGACCAACCGCTCCCGTGTCGCCGGTTCCATGGCCTCCACGCAGATCGATGCTCGACCGGTGAGCCCGGCCGTCCGCTTCTGGACCCCCTTGGAGCGGATCGACAAGTTGGCGTCGTCCATGTACCACAGCGCCAGTGACAGCGGCGAGAGACCCTTGAGATAGTCGTCCTCGAACACCTTCTTCCTGCCGACATAGACGGACTGCCGCATCGATACCAGCTCCGGCAGGGGTTGGAAGTCGTAGGTCACGACCCCATCGGCGCGCACTAACCGGCTCGATCCGATGTTGGCGAACAGGGAGGCCTTCCAGTCGGCATAGGCCGTCTGCGCTTCGCAGTGCGAGTAACGGAACCGGGCGCCATTGCCGCTTCGGGTCGCCGACAGGGCGCCGTCGCCCATGAGGGTCCCACGCAGGACCTCCCACTGGAACGCCGACAGGTAGTGGGGCAAGGCCTCGAGAACCCGGTCGCCGACCTCGAGCTTTCCGGCTTCCCGCCAGCCACCGGGTGTGCGGATCAGGTGGTTGGGTGTACATCCCAGCTGCGCCCGGCCGTTCTTCATGGGCTTGGCCACGGTGACCTGGAGGAATTGGTCGGTCTTGCCGTTGTCGAACCAGTTGACCACCCGCTTCGGAACGACCTCTCCGACCTCGGGGTCGTAGGAGAGCACTTCGACCGGCATCCGCTGGTTGACGATCTTCCCGATCTTCTCGGTGGAGCCGTCGGCTAGCACGACGCGGGCGCCATAGGAGAAGCACCCGTACATGACGCCGATCTTCTCCCGCAGCTGGTTGATGAAGATGGCGATGGTGTCGGACTTGGACAGGGTGCCGGTGAGCTTGCGCAGCGCCTGCGACATGAGGCGGGCCTGGAGGCCGACGTGGGAGTCGCCCATCTCGCCCTCGATCTCCGCCCGGGGTGTAAGGGCGGCCACCGAGTCCACCACCAGTACGTCGAGCGCGCCCGAGCGGATCAGCATGTCGGCGATCTCCAGCGCCTGCTCTCCGGTGTCGGGCTGCGAGATGAGGAGGTCGTCGATGTTGACGCCGATGGCCTTGGCGTAGACGGGGTCCATGGCGTGCTCGGCGTCGATGTAGGCGCAGATGCCCCCGTTGCGCTGGGCCTCGGCCACCACGTGCATGGCCAGGGTGCTCTTGCCGCTCGACTCCGGTCCGTAGATCTCGACGATCCGTCCCCGGGGGAGGCCCCCGATGCCCAGGGCGAGGTCGAGGGCCATCGCCCCCGTGGGGATGGCCTCGACGTTCAGGTTGAGGTTCTCGCCCATCCGCATCACCGAACCCTTGCCGAATTGCTTCTCGATCTGGCTCAGGGCCACGTCGAGCGCCTTGTCACGTTCCATCGCTGTCGTCTCTCCTCATTCGCGAGATCTGGCTGGGTCCGCTGCGACCGATCGCCCGCACCATAGGCAGGGGGTGTGTCAGCCCCGTCCGGTGAACTGGAACGAGCATAAGGCGAACATGTGTTCGGGTGTGGGATGGTCGGGTCGACGATCAGGGTTCGTGGACGATCAGGGTCGACGATCGGTGGGTCGACCGGTGGGTCGACCGGTGGGTCGACCGACAGGACGGGATCGCCGGCCGGCTCGAACCGCACCGGACGCGAAACGCCGGCCTGGCGGGCGCCACACCCCCCAGGCCGGCGTTCTCCTAGCTCGTGACCGGGTCAGTCCTCGGTCGTGTCCGCCAGCCGGCGACGCCGGCGACGCCGGCCGAGCTCACCGATCAGGGCCAACCCCAGGCCGAGGGCCAGGAGCTCGGCTGCGTAGGCGGCCGACCCGGCCCACGGCTCGCCGGTGTGGACGGCGGTCGCGTTCGAGATGGGAGTCGTGGGCGCCGGTGCCGGCGTGGTGCCGCCACTGGGCGCCGTGGGCGGGATGCTCACCGTCAGCGTGACCGTGTTGGTCGAGCACATCCCGGTCGAGCTGGCCGTGCAGCCTGGGGTGTGCTCGTCGGTGAACAGCGC